>JAQBUI010000087.1 GCA_027624035.1 Pseudomonadota bacterium
CCGACGCTCGGTCGAAGCTGGGATTTGCGAAGACCAAACCGCCGGACTTCTCTACCAACAAGTTTGCGCGGGTTCGTAAGGGGCGGTGAACGATACGAGTAGCTATCTGTGTGCCCCTGCCGAGCGGCTGACCAGCTAGTCAGTCAGGGGGGCCCTACGGCCTCTAGGGGGCATTACAGAGCCTACCAAGCGCTGTACCATTACCACCTCTCTGCACAGCCCTACAGCCCCATCAGGGGCCTCACGGCGGCAGAGGGAAACTCTTGGGCTGGCAAAAGGCGGGCAGCCTTATCAGGGCTACTTGGTTCCAAGCCGGGGCCGCCGGTAGAAAACGACACTCCCTGAGGCCCTGGAAACAGTGATAACTTATCCCTCCCTCGATTAAAACGCCTCACAGGCCCCCCTGTATATGCCGGTCCAAATACGCGGTTATTTGCCGCTGTTCGCCTCCTCAGGCTTTTTATCGAAATCCAGAGTTTACAAATTGAGCCCGCACGGCTATGAGCGACAAGCACTCGAGTATGGTAGAACTGTTGGCAACAGCTTTCCTTTACTTGGCAAGAGAGGCATCTGAGAAGTCATCCCAGGAGATTGCTTACACTTTGGAGCTACAACCACACATGAACGATATTGCTCGTCTGTATAGCTGTCTGCGCTGCCACTCACAGGTCACGATTTGCCGTTATTGTGATCGCGGAAATGTTTACTGCTCAGAGTGCGCGCCGAAAGCACGTCAAGAAGCGAAGACCAGGGCTTCGACACGTTACCAGGCCAGCGAGCAGGGAAGATCGAATCACGCGGCACGGCAACGTCTATACCGGGAACGAATGAAACAGAAAGTGACGCATAAGGGTGTCTTTGGAAGCCGGGATCAGGAGTTATTGGCCAACAGACAGAAAAATACCAACCTTCCGGCAATACAGCCAAAATCAGCGATGGACACATCGATTTATTGCCGGTCGTGTCGCCGATTATGCTCGCCATTCCTACGGAGAGACTTCCTGCATAGTACCGCGTGACTCCATTTCGTCTGCAATGCTGTTTTCTAATGACAGACTGAAGTGTTTAGGAAGAATCACAAGATTGATCGACTGAGTGATGCTCTCTTGTGGGCATTCTCAACTTTTAAAACAGCGGCAAATAACCGCGCTTTTGGGCCAGCGTTAACAGACGGTGGAAAGCCAAACTCCGAAGGAACTCGATTTACATCTGATTGTTGACAACTACGCCACGCACAAGCACCAGAAAGTAAAAAACTGGCTGAAGCGAAACAAACGTGTCCATTTGCACTTCATTCCAACGAGCTCATCATGGCTAAACCTCGTGGAGAGGTTCTTTGGTCTGTTGACCGAAAAGCAACTTCGGCGAGGCGTCCATCAATCCGTGCAGGAACTGGAAGCGGCCATCTATCAATACATAGAGGTCAACAATGACAACAGCAAGCCGTTCGTCTGGACGAAATCTGCCGAGGAAATCCTCCAGAAGGTCGGGCGAGCGCGGCAGATACTAACAAATCAACAGGCTGTTTAGGACACTACACTAGTTGGTGAGCAGTAAATCAAGATCACCATCGTTGTCGATATCACCGACAGCCGTTCCCATCCCATAGCCATCGTCGCCCAGACCCGAGCGCTTCGTGACGTCGATGAAGGTTCCCTCGGACGTCTGGCGTTACAGCCTGTTTTGCCCGACGTTGATGAGGTAGATGTCCAGGTTGCCATCGCCGTCGTAGCCAAACACGGCCGCACCGGCGCCCATGATCTCCTGCAGGAAGTAATCTCCTTTGATACCGGATGTGTGCTCGAAGTCACGGCGGACTTGCGAAGTGATGTCGACCAGTCACTCAGCATCGGCTGGGAGAGTCGAATGCGGATCGGTAGCATCGCAGCCGGTCAGAACGGCGTTGACGAGAAATACGAATATGAGGAACGCAGTCGAGTTCCGCCAACGAAACTTACCTGTTCTGGTGTCTTCTGGATTCGTGCCTAACGTGGGAGCGAAGGCGATTTCAGTTGGGTCCTTGTCGATGCAGTGGTGTGCAGGCAGTATGAAAATGTCATTGAGAAGCCGCGGGTACACTGCAGGATCGCAGCAGGCCACCTCCAGCAATCGGGTCAAGGAGCGGTACCTTCAAAGAAGGTCACCGCATGGTTGAATGCATCGGTGCCAATTTCAATGCCGATCAGCCTGCCTGGGATATCATCGACAGGTGGATGTATCCCGCCCCAGATCCTCGATAGACTACACTGATCCGCTGCATCCCGATACGTGGCCCACTGCAGCGTCATATCAACACTTGGACCTTCCTCGAACACCAGGAACTCATTCGCTCTGATCTCGAACCCGCTCATTCCGCCGGGAAAAAATGCATCTCCCGTCAGGGCTGTCATGACTTCAGCCGCGGCGCGAGAGAAAGTCGAATGGCCAGAAATATACCCTGCGAATGGTGGAGTCACAAAACTTGGACGTTGGTACGGCCACCAGTTTTCTGCCAGGACCCAGTCCACACCTGCTTCGTCCACATCGGGATTGTCAATGAAATCAGGGCCTTTCCAAGCGCGGAACTTGATCTTGTCGACATGCTCATCCTCTTCTCCTGAGAGGGGATCATCGGCGTCGACCAGCTCAATATAGCCTGCCTGCAGCGGAATCCCATTCTCATGGTACGACGGCAGATTCTCATCGGTGCTCTGACCCAGGTCCGCCATGGCCCGCAGGGATGAGATCGGTCTTATGTAGTCATACCAGCCTTTGATGCCCCAGGCTGTCACCGCCGCATCGTGCATGGCGCCGCCCATTGTGAAGTACGCTTTAACATCCCACTCGAGTTTACGCAGTTCAGGACCGGTACCACCGAACCGGCGCTGCAGCAGCGGATGGTCACTGACCTCATTTAAGAGCACAAACCAGTGTCCCGGCGGCGTCTCGGAATCAGGACCATCCGCCCAGAACTCGGCCAGTACTCGAGCATAATCACCCCTTGGCACCAGTTGAGGGTCATAGGCCGCGCCAGTGGCCGGGTTAACGTCATAACCAACACTGGCATCCCCGCCTTCAATCGTTTTGTAGAACCCGGGATAGTCAGCGAAATCCATTGGATAGGACTGAATGTTGCCCAGACTCGCGGGTGAAATATCAACCATCACGCCATCACCCGGGTCCAGATGGGATGACCACACCGATACCAGCGAGAACGCCCACTTATAGTTGTCGGCCAGGGGGCCATCGATGGTTGGCGGCATACCGGGATCGTGATACACCCAGTAGTCGAAGTTACCCCGGGTATAGCTCGTCCTATCCACTTCCGATAGTGCAAATGGGACGACGCTGCCCCACTCAGGGCCAAGAAACCCCGGCGTTGAACTGATCGGGTTCCCCGCCTGATCGATAAACTCAACCAGCGACAAGGGTTGCCATCGATTCAGATCGGTAATGTTGGGATTGCCTGGCAACTCGGGTTGCAGCCTCTCGTTGACCGGCTGATAGGCGATATTGGCGTAGCTGTTTTCTTCATTGGCACCATCGGCAAGACCGAAGTCGATATAGCACTGGGCGATATAGTTACCCAAGGCTGCCGCTGAACCACTCGCGTAGTCCGTGGATGTTTCATCGATATCAAAGCCAAGAAACCCCATCAACGCATCGGCATCGCGGGTGATGCGAATGCGCCCGGGAGAAGCTGCAAAGCGATGGTGAATGATGCGGTAAGTTGCGTAGCTGATCGCCTCCGCACGTGCTGCCTCAACATCTGCGGGTACAACCGGTTCGGTAAACTCGCAGGTGGTGCCCGCGCGCGTATTGCCGAGCAGCCAGGAACTTTCCACCTTGGCGTAAGCGGACCAGGCGTCATACATCGCTGACGATACGTGAAACAGATTGCGCGCATGTATCGTTGGTCTCGCAAAATCGTTGCGAATGGCCTGCATTAGCACCTCGCTCCAGCGACGCGCCACGGACACATCATCGTCAGGTGGAACACCCGGGACATAGTGCGCAGTGACAGTCACGTTATTCCCAGGCATCACGAACGTCGTCTCTGCTGCATTGGTGTCGGAAAACTGACCACCCCTATTACTGGACCAATGTGAAAAGTGATAGTGAGCTGGCGGCACCGCAGCGACAATGGCAATTTCATCACCCGCACCGTAAACACCATCACCATTACCCTGGGCCACGGCAAGAAGCAGACCGGACCCCGGTTGCACGATAGTCACCTGTTGGTCCGCCGCCACCGAGTTCATCTCAGACAGCGACCCATCCGGCCAGGTCACCGTAATGTCCGCTTCGGTTGCAGCACCCAGACCGAAGTGCACCTCATGGGGATTGTGGGAAACGTAGTTGTTGCTACCACCCATCTGACGCACCTGTCTTCTACCGGTCGGTACCACCGCCGCGATATGGGCGCCAATACCCAAACGATTGCCACCCTTGCCCTGCAATCGAATATTCAGATAGTGATTGTCGTTGCTGGATTCATTCCGGTAGTAAACGACGTGATCCTGGCCGTTGTTGGTGAACACAATATCGATATCACCGTCTCCATCGGCGTCGAAACAGGTGACGCCACGGCCCTGCCCCTTGTTGGTCAACTGCACCTCGGTGGCTTTTTCCTGAAAAAAACCACCACCCTCCGCATGGAAAAAGCGTACCTGATCGATCGTGAAGTCTTTGCCCAGTTCATGCAACCAACCGTTAACATGAAACAGATCAACGTTGCCGTCATTGTCAAAGTCCATGGCACACGCCCCCCAGCCCCAGTCACCATTGGCCACTCCAGCAGGGTCTGTCATATCCTGGAACACGCCATTGCCATCGTTGCGGTAATACCGATTGCCAATATGTTCACCACCAACGATGTCAAGGCTGTAGATTGAGGTGACGAACCAGTCCATATCACCGTCGTTATCGAAGTCTGCCACTGCTGCCCCCATCCCGGCCTGATCAGTGATAACGCGCCTGTCCGTGGTCCGGGTGAAGGTACCATCACCGTTGTTGACGAATACCTGACTGGTGCTGAGATCTGCCGACATCAGCAAATCGCCATCGCCATCGCCATCGATGTCTGCGATATTTGGCGTGAACGACCAGTCCCGGAGTTGGATCACGAGCCCATCGGCAATGCCGGACTCGACGCTGGTATTGGAGAATGTCCGATCGCCGTTGTTGCGCCACAAGGTTTCGGTATCCTCCCCCGGCTCGCGTTCTGCCCCCCAGTGGGCCAGGAACAGGTCGAGAAAACCATCCATATCGTAGTCGTAGAAGGTGGCGGACACGGTGTTAGTCGCCTGCATTTGCAGACCAGATGCGTCGGTGATGTCAACAAACACACCATCCGTATCAATTCGGTTCTCGAACAGATAAACCGTTTGTTCACTGCTACCGATAAAGAGATCCAGATCACCGTCGCCGTCGATATCGCCAAAGGCCGGACCGCTGCCCCAGTGAATCAGGTCGACGCCCAACGCTGCGGCTACATCGACGAATGTTCCATCTCCCTGGTTTTGATACAGTGCGTTTGGCTCGACATTGCCGCCCACCACATAGAGATCAACGTCACCATCGCCGTCGTAGTCCGCTGCGGCCAGACCACTGCTGAAGCGCTCAGGTTCACTTTGAGAGATCAGATTTCCTATGTAGGGCCGGCTCAGTCCGGAGTCCAGTTCGCGGTTAAACCGGATTTCATCAGGAGGTGTCTGTGGCGAAGATGGCGTTTGCGGCGTGGTCGGCGCGGGGGAGGATCCGCCACCCCCACAACCAGCGATCAGTGACACCGCCACGACAGCAGCTACCCGGTAGCATTCGCACTGAAATCTCACCATGCACCGCCCCACCAAAAGAAGAAAGCAACGTGAACTCGCGGTCACGTTGCTTATCGTAGAGGAAGGAAGAGACGCTACAGTTGGGGCTCATACCGGACGGTCAAACCAACTCGTCGCGGCTCCGTCAGCCAACCGACGTCAAATGCATATTCCCGAACGCGGATTTCGTCCGCGATGTTCTGAATCCAGGCGCTCACTTCCCAGGCACGAGAAGGTGACTCCCAGATTGCCCGGGCATCCCAACGCGTATATCCCGGCATTTTCTGGTAGGCGATATTACCGGCATTCGGGAACATTTGGCCCCGGTAAGTCGCCGTTGTCAGGACCGAGATCGCTCCCAGACTCTCCAGTCCCCTTGAGTAGGTCAGTGTCAGCGCACTTTTGTGTTTCGGCTGTTGCGGCAGATTTCTGCCGGTTGCATCCCGCGGCGCTGGAATATCGGCACTCATCTGCATGCCCGTGTCATTGTCGATCCAGGTCCAGTTTAAGGTGCCCTCGTCAGCCGCATCACGATTGTAAAAGAACGCCTTGGCAGGGCCAACGGAGGAATCCAGAAATGCATAAAATCCAGACAACCGCCAGTTGTTATCGATGTACCAAGTGCCTTCCAGTTCAGCACCCCAGATCTTCGTGCCATCGATATTGTTGGTGAACTCTAAAAAGGGACTTTCCCGGGTGGCAAGTGACACCGGGTTGGTGATCTGCTGGGTCTCGTTCAAGTGGAAGCCATCAAAATCCATGAAGTAAGCGCCGGCCATGATGATTGCCCGGTCATCAAAAAAATTGCCTTTGATGCCTGCTTCGTAATTAATCAGTTCCTCCTTATCGAATGTTGCCGGAACGATGTTATTGGCAATGTCGGCGGCTGAGGTACCCCCGGAGATCTGATTAAAGCCGCCGGCCCGGAAACCGGTCGAGACGCGACCGTAATACATGACCTTCGGCACGGGTGTATATTCAACCGAGATCGAGCCAATCGTCCCGTCCCAGGTATCGGCCCGGTTGGGCAGGGTCACGTTTTGCCAGATCGGCACGCCGAGTAGATAGCTGATGGATTCTAAACCACTGATGCCGACCTGCCGCTTACCATCCTCAGTGCGACGCAAACCCAGTGCGACATTCCACTGCTCGTTGACGCGATATTCCACGTTAGCATAAATCGCATCACTTTCGGTGGTGGCGCCACTCTGGGAGCCACTCTTAAAGAGATGGTTGTCGCCTTCCACACAGCCGATATATTCAGACGCCGAGAAACCACGCCCCTCGATGATAGGCGTGGCCGGATTATCGGCACCGAGGACATAGGATTGATAAAATGCCTGGCAGTTCGCATAGTCCGGTGCGCCATTAGCATCCTGGTCTACCAGTGCAGTTGACGCATCCGCGGTGCGGAACAGGGACGGGTTGGCAAAGTTATCGTTGCTAGTCCTCCAGTGTGACACGTTCTCGTAATGGAATATCCCGGCAACGAAGTTGAAGGGTCCGTCAAAGTTGGAGATCAACTGGAGTTCCTGGGACTGTTCGTCGTTGAGGTAAACATAACCCGTCTCGCGGTCTGCGAGCGTCAGTCCCGATGCCCGGCAGCCATCAACACCCAATTGATCGACGCAATCCTGCGGCAGGGATGGATCCTCGCGTGCGGGTACACGGTCCGTGCCGTCGCCGTCACGGGACTCGAGGGTATTGGTCAGGGCGTCTCCTCCGGTGAATTTTAAGGTCAGGGAATCCGTCAGTTCAAAGGAGGCATTCAACGCCCAGCGTTCGCTTTCGTCATCCCGCGCACTTTCCCGGTTGGCAACGACCTTGTTCTCAAGATCGCTGCAGATCCCACCACGGATCCTGAACTGCTCGCCATCGCAGGCAGCAACCGCCGGGTTCTTTGTCTGGTACAGGTAGAACCCGTTCGGAATTGGCCAGATACCACCAAGCAGGCGAGTTGGCGACAGGGTATCCTGCTGTACCAGGGACACCCCAGCGGGACTTGAGCCATTGTCCTTAGTTAGCGAGTAACGCAGATTGATGTCGAAGCGCTCAGCCTCATAACGCAATTGTGGTGATATCGAGTACCTATCCATGGCACCATAGTTACCGCCACGGCCGACATTTTCCTGCCAGCCATCACTCTCGCCGGTATTCGACGTGAGACGCCAGCTGACATTATCGAGCCAGGGCATCGGACCACCGACGGCGATCCCCGCACGGGTGCTGGCCTCGTCGGTCAGTTCCGTCATGATACGGGCATCCCATTGCCGGGATGGCCTGGTATTCACATAGTTGACCGAACCAGCAATGGAGTTGCGGCCATTCAGCGTTCCCTGAGGACCACGCCCAACCTCCACCCGACTCACATCGAACATGTCCGACCCGAGACCATAGGCATCGTTGGTGACAATGCCGTCAACATAAAATGTGACCGCCAGGTCCGAATTGTACTGGCGCGGTTTCTGAGTACCGATACCTCGCATGGAGGTACCATTACCCTCCGAGTCGTAACCGAACTGCAGGCCGGGAACCATGTTTTCCAGATCCTCGTCCGCACTGATACCGAGTTGTTCAATCATCTCCTTGTTGAATGCCGACATAGTCACCGGCACCTTGAGGATATTCTCCTCGCGTTTTTCAGCGGTAACGACGATTTCTTCCATCCACTTGTCTTCTTTTTCCTCGGCAACAACCGCGGTCGAACCAGATACAACGAATGCTGTTGCCAGCGTGGTCATAATGCTTTTGAACAAGGTAGGTTTCGGTGGGTTTTTCATTTCACTACTCTCCAAAATTGAATCATCCAGTGGAGTTCGATTGATCGTAATCACTCCACCATTCACCAGGTCATAGTTAAGTAGTGTATTTTCGAGTAGAGCAGCTAACGCATTGCGTATCGTGTAGTGCCCTGCGATGGCATTTGTCTCGACGGAGGCGACATCTTCATACTGATATATCGTCAGGTACCCCGTTTGTTTGGCCAGTTCCTTTATCGATGAATCAGCCATCGATGAAGCAATATCAAGCCTGAATTCCGGCTCAGCATAAGCTAGACCCGCCATACAAAGCACAGGCACGACCAGCAACCACAAGAACCATCGGGTATCCTTTATTTTGATTCCGCATTGGACCCCCTCACACACTTTCTTTCACTACACACCTCTCTTGGTTGTGCTTTGAGTGGAAAAAAACCCCTATAAATTCTCCTCAGATTCTTTTTTGCTGGAGAGTAGAACCCGTTTCGTGTCGAGATAGGTTACTTCGACGCCATAACGTACTTTGAGCGCCTCAAACAGTGATTCAGTCTCTCCCACCCTGAATAATCCGTCAAATTCTCTTGAGCCCAGTTCGGCATCCTTAAAAACGATTTCGATACCGGTATGTCTACCGACCTCTCTCACCACTTCGCTCAAGGCAGTTTTGTGAAAATCGAGTAGTCCCTCACGCCAGGCAAGTTTGCGCTGCAATTCAGTTTTAGTCACCGGATTAACATCTCCAGCGGTTGGAGTAAACTGCACTTTCAGGCTTTGTCCCGTTTCAAGCAGAATTGATTCAGGTCGCGACGCTTTTACCGCCGTATTCTCAGAAACGGTCGTCAGGCGAACCTTACCTTCTGTTACCGATACTTCAATCTGACTGGCGTCCAGCCTGACCAGAAATGCGGTGCCTACTGCCTCCACCTGTTGTGTCCCCGCCTTCACAACGAACGGTCGATTGGCGTTTCGTGTGACCGTAAAAAACGCTTCGCCGGCCTGCAGGTGAATTTCCCGCAAATGTTCTGAATAGGCCACAGAAACACGGCTACTGGTGTTTAGGGCAATCACCGACCCGTCCGACAAGCGGTGCTCATCATACTCGCCCGCTTTGGTTGCAAAGACCTGGGACTCCACACCAACCGGCCTTGATAACCAACCAATCGAGAGAACAGCAACGATAAGACATCCCACAAGCATAACGCCGCGCCACGAGAAGTCGGGACGCTTTCGGGTGATGGGATGATAGAAGTCAGCAGCGTCGTTAAGCGAATCTGACATTTCAGCTAGCAAGTTCAGATCACGGGAAAGTTTTGCCAGTTTTCGCAGTTCAGCCGTGTGTTTCGGACTCCGACCCATCCATTCGCGGAGCACTTCGACGTCCGCGTGATCAAGATCACCGGTTTCCAACTGGGCGAGCCAACGACCCGCTTCAGTGCGAATAACACTAGTGTTGGGAATGTCACGAGAAATCTCGTTACTCACCTTTCATCACTCTTTGGATCGTTGCGCAAAAGCACCATGTCTCCAGTCTTTTCGTCCAACTGATCGAGACACCGTTTCATCCCGGTCGATACCTGGTTTTCAATCGTACTGATCGATAAACCCAGTTCTGCGGATATCTCCTTGTGGCTATATCCGTAAACCTTTTTCAAGATAAACACTCGCCGACATTGTTTCGGCAGCCTCGCCACCGCTTCAGCGAATCTCGCCATCCGCTTCTGGCTGTCAATCTCCTCTTCAATCGTCGGCCTGGTATCACTGTCCCCATCAGCAGCTATTTCGTCGACAAAATCGATGATCGAATTCGACTGTTGTTCAAGCTGTTTGCGAACCACATTCCTGGCCACACCGAACAAAAATGCGTCGGGCGTGTCAATCTTCCGTGCCTGTTCCGCCTCCAGCGCCCGAAGGATCGTTTCCTGGCAAATATCGTCAACCATTGCCTTCGTACGAAAAAATCGTCGTATAAAAGCGCGCAAAAATGGCTCACGTACCTTGAATCGCTCGAAGATTTCTGACATTTCGGGCCTTGGCTCCCTCTTGACATACTGTTGCATGGCTGGCAAAAAACCACTATGTGGTTAGCACTGAAACTAGGAATGTACCTTAATACCTTAACACCTTCAGCGGACAGTCAGTAATAATGGAGATTGACCACCTAGACCCTCAAGACCCCATCTGCATCTGATCTGTTGTGCAAGCGACAAATCTCTCGGGCCGGAGGGCCTGACTCGCCTTCCTTCTGGATCGCCAGAATCTGCTGCTCTGTAAATCGCTTCTTCATTGCCATTTGCTTTTTGTAAAGCCGACTTTGCTATGTTCAATCTGGCTCGCAAAGATGGGGGCAGGTCACCAACTTCGCGACCGGCTGCGACGCGAGAGCTCAGAGCTTTGCTGATAGTCCTGCGAGGCGCTTCCCTCCACTGGCGTCAATCCTATCCTAGTCTAACCCTGATCTAATATGCCCAGCCACGCAGCCGAATAGCACGGCTACTTCGGCACTAGCTGCGCGGGTTGTCGTGGAGGGTAAAGCCGACCTTCATCGTCACCTGCCAGTCCGGTAATCGACAACGTCTTACTCACTTTTCGATCAGACCTGACGGCAATCAGGCCGGGTACGATAGCTCACAATGCAGCGGTGACCGCGCAAGTGCCTTGACCGCGGCCCCCACACCTCGTTCATTCTTTATAATCTCCAAAAATTGCAAGGAACGCGGGTTGATCAGTGTAGCCCAGCCCGTTAGTTCATCAAAAGCCACCAGATTTCTGTCGAGAACTGAAGCAAAACTCAATTTCAGAGGGGGCATGTATCTGGTTGATGAAGCAGAAATGCAGCTAATTCCTCTTATTCCGTAGCGGTTTCTATCCGCGAGAAGTACTTATACCCTGCGACCTCGACAATTCAGTCAAGTTAGGCTTGCACTGCCACCGATTTGTGGCAATACGTAACTAAGAAGGAGATCAAATGGCGCACGACATCGTTATTCGTGGTGGTCAGATTACCGACGGCACAGGCGCAGAACCGATACGTGGTGACCTTGCTATCGATGACGGTGTTATCACTGTTGTTGGCAAAGTAGACAGCAAAGGTGATGAGGAAATCGATGCAGAAGGTCATATCGTCAGCCCGGGCTTTATCGACCTGCACACACATTTTGACGCGCAGATTGGCTGGGACCCGGCATTGACACCAGTTTCCTGGCACGGTGTTACCACCGTACTGATGGGAAACTGCGGTATGAGCTTTGCGCCCTGCAAGCCAGCCGATCGCGACCTACTCGCCGGCATGATGGAAACCGTTGAAGACATTCCGAGGCAATGTATCCTGACCGGGCTCCCCTGGGACTGGGAGGACTATGGCAGCTATCTCGACTCAATAGAGCAATTGCGCCCAGGCCTCAATGTTGCAGGCATGGTCGGGCATGTTGCGGTCCGCTACTACGTGATGGGTGAGCGCTCCGTGGAGGATCAAGCAACCGAGGACGAATTAAAGCGGATGGCACAGATCGTCGGTCAGTCTATCGACAGCGGCGCTGTCGGTTTTTCGACAAACCGCTTTGAACGTCACGTCATGTCGGATGGACGATCAGTCCCAGGTACCTTCGCCGACCCCAGAGAACTGGAGATCATCGCCAAGGAAATCGGTGCACGAGGCGCGTTGATGCAAGCCGCAGCGGCTAACGCGGAGGTGCTACAGCGATTATCGGACGTCACCCAGGGAAGAATCCTGACCGATATCTTCAGGCTTGGGCAAACCGAACCGGATTCAGGTAAGGCAACGGCAGCAAATCTGGATGAGCTGTGCACCGGGCGTGATATTACCGCACTCACCCAGGTTCGCGGTTCAGGTGCCATTTTTGGCTTGCAGTCAAACATACCTTTCGTGGGCGATACCTGGCGCAAACTCAAGCAGATGTCGTTTGACGATCGCCTATCTGCGATCAATACCCCAGAAACCTTCGATAAGCTGGTCATTGAAGGCAAACAGGAAGGCGCTTGCCGCATACCAACGCAACGGTTGTACTACCTGGGTTCGACAGAGGTACCCGACTACGGGGTGCCTGATGATCAGAGTCTGGACGATGTATCGAAAGCGAAAGGCGAGCATTTTGTTGAGACCTTCCTCCGCCTCACCAAGGAGTCGAATGGCGTCGGTCTGTGGAACTTCCGAACGGGCAGCATGACTCTGGACGAACTCGGCGCCCTATTCCAGAACCGCAACATCTACCCCAGTCTTGGAGATGCCGGTGCGCATGTATCACAGATCATGGATGCCGGCTGGTCCAGTTTCGTACTCTCCTGCTGGATGCGCGAACGACAAATCTACAGCATGGGCGAAGGCATTCGTCGACTGACGGGAGGTCCCGCTCGTGTGCTGGGTCTCAAGGATCGTGGCACCCTGGCAGTAGGCCAGCGAGCAGATGTAAATGTGTTCGACTTCGCAACCGTCAGCGAACTTCAGCCTACCCTGGTCCACGACTTTCCGGGCGGTGCGCCACGGTACATTCAGAAGGCTCGCGGCTATAAGGCCACCATCGTTAACGGCCAGATCAACGTCAGGGACGATGAACTGACCGGCGCGCGGGCCGGGCACGTCCTGCGCCACGGCCGGTAACCTGGAGACACTATGCCACTCACCATTACGTCTATCGGACAGGACTTCGCGGGTGAAGTCGCCGGCATTGCCTGCCGTGATCCGCTGACGCCTGAACAGGTCGCTGCTATCGAGGCTGGCATGGACCGATTCGGCGTACTGGTCTACCGTGAC
Source organism: Pseudomonadota bacterium (assembly GCA_027624035.1). Lineage (GTDB taxonomy): Bacteria > Pseudomonadota > Gammaproteobacteria > Pseudomonadales > Azotimanducaceae > UBA7455. Next base: position 13,326 of record JAQBUI010000087.1, read on the forward strand.
CAGCACCTGAGCGATGAGCAGCAGATGGCCTTCACTCTGCACTTTGGCGAAATCGAAGGGGAAGGCCAAGGCCGCGGGAGGACCTCGGGCCATATCCATTTCCGCACCGACGATCAGGCCCGCCGGCTGCAACCGGGAATCGGCGATTTCTCTAACATCGACAACGAAGGCAAGCCCCTGCCCACCAGCAGCCGCGCCCATATGTTTAAACTGGCTGACCAGCTCTGGCATTCTGATAGTTCGTTTCGCCCGATCCCGGCCAAATACTCGCTGCTCTCGGCACACGCGATCCCGTCCTGGGGCGGCAAAACTGAATTTGCCGACATGCGCGCCGCCTATGATGCGCTGGACGAGCGCACCAAAGCCGAAGTCGAAGACCTGGTGTGCCTGCACTCCCAGATTTACTCACGAGAGGTAGTTGGTTTTGGCGAAATGAGCGACGCAGAGCGGGCCGAGTTCAAACCCGTGCGCCAACGCCTTGTGCGCACCCACCCCGTCACGGGGCGCAAGTCCCTGTTTCTGTCATCCCACGGAGGCCGGATCGAAGGTTGGAGCATCCCTGACGCACGCATGTTCCTGCGCGATCTCGCGGAGCACGCGACCCAGCCGCAATTCGTCTACTCTCACCAATGGACGGTCGGCGACCTGGTGGTTTGGGACAATCGCGTCACCATGCACCGCGGCCGCCGCTTCGATCCCACCGAGCCGCGGGATGTCCGCCAGACCCGTCTCGCTGGCGATGTGGCCACGATTGAACAGGTGGATTGAACAAAATGTTCCACAGAGGGAGCTCCCCTGCATGACCGTAGAAATCTATATCGCAAGACACGCGACCCCGGATTGGTACCGTACGGATATCCCCTATGACATCGCGCCCGGGCCCCCGCTGACGCCGCAAGGTGAGCGCGAGGCGATAGCGCTCGGCGAGTTTCTGCATTCAAGATCAGTCCAGAAGATCTATGCGAGCCCCCTAGAGCGTGCACATCAAACAGGGTTACTCGCAGCTCAGATAATGGATCTGGAGGTGACAGTGTCGGAGTCCATTGCAGAATGGCGAAACGACGAAACGCCTGCGTTGGTGTCAGCGCGGGTGAGCCCGTTCTGGCAAGCACTGTGTGAGGAAAGCGAGCTATGTGGTCCGGTTTGTGTGGTCACTCATGGTGGTCCGTTGGGGCTTCTGCTACATCAAATGGGGTTGCCAAAGGATCAAAGCAAAAGCTACATGGCGCGCTTTGATAACGTTATTGCACCACCCGCTGGGGCGTGGCTAGCGAGCAGGCAGAGTGCGAATGTCAGCTGGGAACTTAAGCTGATGTATACACCCGGGGGGCCGAGCGAACTATGATGACCAACTCTCGGAGGAATTAGCGAGCGGGCGTAAGCGTTGCGCTTCGCCGCTGGCAATACAATATGCCAGTCAGTAAACAAACGTACGTGGCACAACTTACAACCACACCTTGCCTTGCCAACCTCGGCGGCAAGGGCAAGTCGTTGGCGAGCCTGATTTCTGCTGGTTTTCCGGTTCCGGACGGTTTTCACATCACAACCGGCGCCTACCGCCGTTTCATCGAACAGAATGGCCTCAACGACTCCCTGGTCAGTATGGCAAGCCCCGTGGTGTTACACGGGTCACTATTGTTTGATTCTGCCGCCGCGAACATACAGGCGCTGATTGTCAACGGCGTTTTCCCCGAAGATATCAAACGGGAGATCACCGACGCTTATGAAGCATGCAACGGCGCTGCTGTCGCAGTGCGCTCCTCGGCAACGGCAGAAGACCTGCCGGATCCTCTCTTTTGCCGGTCAGCAGGATACGTACCTGGGCATCACGGGCATCGAAGCACTGCTGGACTCGGTCCGAAAATGCTGGGCTTCCCTCTGGACCGTACGCGCCATCAGTTACCGGCACCAGATGGCAGTTCCACAAGCTGAAATCGCAATAGCCGTTGTTGTCCAGCAATTGGTTAATGCTGAGGTTTCTGGCGTGCTTTTTACCACCAACCCCGCAACCGGGACAGAAACGAAATCATCGTCAATGCCAGTTACGGCCTGGGTGAGGCCATTGTCAGCGGACAGGTCACACCGGACACCTATATTGTCGATCGAAACACCCTCACCACCAAAACGATACATATTGGTGAAAAGGGAACAATGATTGTTGCTAACGGTTCGGCTGGTACGCAGTTACAGGATGTGGATATCATCAGGCAGGCCAAACAATCGCTGGACCCGGCACAAGTTGGTGAACTTGTGAGCCTGGCGACGCAGGTGGAGACACATTTTGACGGTCTGCCCCAGGACATCGAATGGCTGTTCGCTGCCGGCAAGCTCTGGCTATTGCAATCAAGGCCCATCACAAATCTGCCGCCTCCTCCGCTCGATAACGTGAGTTGGGACGTGCCCGAGCCAAACGCGTACCTCGGCCGATCGCAATTGGTTGAACACATTCCCGACCCGGTCAGTACCCTGTTTGAAGACTTACATATGAAACGTTCGCTTCAACACTACTGGGGCTGAACCTGGCCAGCGGTGGGCAGCACGAGTTTGAAGATACCCAGCCACCTGCCTGCTTTTACGTCCAGACCACGGTAAATGGGTTCGCCTACCGCCATCTGGGGGAACCGCCCCGCAGCGGCAAACCGATGGCACCAGGTCCAGGGTTGCCATTTCCCGGCTTCCTCAGAATACTACAAGTAAGAGCCAGACCGTACTGGCAGCGTTTGAGGATGTACCTGTTGTGGGTGCCGGAGTGGAGATACCGATCACTTCCGCGTTATCTACGAAAAGTCGAACTTTGGCGAAAACTGGACCCCGGCACGGCAACCATTGAACAGCTCTGGAAAGGCATACGAGAGATGTCGCGTGCGGACGCGGAATACTGGTACCGGGGTAGTGTATGGAACGCGTTTGCCCTGACCCGCGGGTTTGAATTTGAGCTGCACAGTTTCCTGGCGGAGTTCGCTTCGGAGAAGTTCACCAGCGGCCAGTTCCTGAGTGGCCTCCCGTCTCCTGCATTTGATGGGCAACTGGCACTCTGGCAGATCTCCCAACAAATCCGTCACAACCAACAGGTGTTTGAAGCGGTGATTGCTGCGCCGCCAGTAAGGCTTCTGGAGGTCATCCGGGCGCACCCGGAAGGAGACCTTGTATCAGCCGCACTGGATGCTTATTTTGCAAAATATGGGCACCAGGTTTTTACCCTCGACTTTGTAGAACCCTGCGAGGCCGAGTCACCATCCAATACCCTCAAAAGTCTTCACGCACTGTTGCTACAGGAAGACTACGATCCAATCAGCAAGAAGCACGAGTTGGCGGCGCGCCGTGCTGCAGCAGAACAGAGTGCCAACAGCTTTTTTAAAGGGCGAACCTGGCTCAGGTTCCGCTGGCCCGAAGCCTTTGCCTTCTACCACCAGGCGATCCAGCAATGGTGCCGGTTCCCACGCGTCGCCGTATTCCTTCTGGAACTTCCTGATATCGGCCAGAACATTGTCCAGGCCCTGTTGCTCGGCCTATCCGGCGACAACTTTCCTTTGTGCCTTCCTCGGAGATGTCGCCGGTCAGAATGACAAGATCAAAGGGGGTGCTTGACTGCACGGCCGCAACAACGTTCAGAAAGTTGACGTTGACATCGCGGCCGTACAGTTTTTCGCCCGAGGGCAGAAGATGCGTGTCACTGAGTTGCAGTACGGTTGGCATTTTTTTAATCAGGCTTTACCGTGGAGCACAACCGGTAACTCTGAATATCTGCTGACGAAGGTCGAAGGAATTCGTTTCGGTTCTCCGACAACCTGGATGTTGTCGAATCGCGGACCCACAGCATTTCTGGCGCTAGTCTTACCCCCTTTTACGATTCTGGCGCTAGTGATGCGTAAGAGCACGGTCGTATACTGGTTGCCCTTGCAGCAGCCGTGCAACCAATGGCAGCCCTTACCAAGGATGATCTCGCAGACCTGCCGACGCGAGCGTGCCGATACCTCGAGAAAACCGGTTACCTGGTTCGCGATGCGCAGTCGGCATACCTGGATTTGCAGACCGATGCCGAAGACGCCATGGCAACGATCGTCGGCGCCTCCATCAGCTATCGGCTTGCCTTTGGTCCCAATGCGGGGAAAAAGGCTCTCACCCTGCAGACCTTGCCCACCGGCGACACTGAGGACCAGCGGTCGCTGGTAACTAAACAATCAGGCTTCTCACTACATGCCGGAGTGGCCTGCAAGGCAGGACAGCAGAACAAGCTCGAGCGGCTGTAGAGTGAGAGACCGGGCGTAGTCGAACTATCTCCCGGCCTTTCCTCCCCGAACCGCACGTGCGCCTTTCAGCGCATACGGCTCTCCACTCAAGCGGGACCAAAGGCCCTCGCCATCTCCGTAAGCCGGGAAGACAGGGGATGCACCGAAGAGCTCTGGATGTAAGGATTCACCCGCGGGGTCGGCCACCTGAAGCGTTGCTTGCCACGGCCGACAAGCCGGGCCAGGTAAACACGACGGGGGAAGCCTCGCGGTGAAGGTCCATAGAACACCCACGTTCGAGGCTGGCCGGGTAAGGGTGGTTGACACCAGCGCTGCAGAAGCGCACGGATGCGTGACCGATACTTGCGACCTAACCAGTGTGCGAGTTTCCAGAACACCATGCGGTCAATGTGTGAGAACACAATGGCCACGTGGTCGGTGAAACGATAGAACTGACCCCAACCGATGAGTTTCCGATTGAGTTGTTCGATCACCTCGACGGTATATCGTCCGTAATTTGTCGACAGCAGCGCCGCGAGTTCACACCGGAACCGTTTCGCCTTCTCATGGGGTATCGTGGTCACCACATGCATGGACCCTCGCGGACCACGCTTGCGGATGATTCGATGTCCAAGGAAGATGAAACCGTCATTGACATGCGTAATATGGGTCTTCTCCATATTGAGTGTCAGATGCAGCGTGTCTTCAAGGACTGCCCGACATTCTTCCCGAATGGCTTGCGCCTGTGCTTTGGTGCCCTTCACGACGATGACAAAGTCATCGGCGTACCGACAATAAGACACGGCGGGTTTCCAATGGCGCTGTTCCTTCAACGCCACAGCAGACCTCCGCTGCACACTGTTATTCCAGTGCCAGCGCGCACCTCGCGCCTTTCGGCTCAGGTAGTGGTCGTCCAGATAGCTGTCGAACTCGTGCAGCATGATGTTCGAGAGCAAAGGGGACAGTACACCACCCTGCGGAACACCTTCGCTGGCGGCACAGAACAAACCGCGTTCTATATGCCCAGCCTTGATGATGCGCCACAATAGCGTCAGGAATCGTTGATCCCGGACACGCTTGCGCACACACTTCATCAACAGACGATGGTGAACCGTGTCAAAGTAGCTCGCGAGGTCGCCTTCGATAACCCAGCGACCGCGGGTGTCGGTGTTGTCGGTCAGTTGCAGTTTTACAGCGCGGATGGCGTGATGAACGCTCCGCTCAGGCCGAAAGCCGTAGGAAGTTGGATGGAAGTCACTTTCCCACAACGGCTCCATCGCCATGAGCATGGCACGCTGAACAATGCGGTCTTTCAGCGTGGGGATACCCAACGGGCGAAGTTTGCCGTTCGTTTTCTGGATGTAGATGCGCCTGGCTGGGGCGGGCATATAGGTGCCAGCCATCAGTTCAGTTCGCAACAATTCCAACTGGATGTCCAGCTCCGGCAGGAGCGTGGACTTTGTGACCCCATCAATACCTGCGGTCTTCGACCCGCGTGAGGCAAGCGCTTGTTGTGCCGCCTCCTGCAACCAGATTGGATGGGCAATCAGGCGAAGTAACCGATCCACTTTCCATGCCGGATCGTTGCTCGCCCAGATGGCGAGTTTGCGTTGCATTTCACTGATTATCAAAGGTCTTCACCTCTCTACAGTCAGGTAGTTTGCGCTGCAAACCAGTTGAACTGCTCCCCTTCGCCATGTAATGGGCTTTCCCCATCGCGGACTACTACGAGAGCTCCGCCAGCATGAGAGTCATCGGCGTCGCGTCGCCTTGTCATCCCCTCACACCTTCCCCGGTTAGCCTCACTGGACTCAAACAGACTGGGTTAGCGGCTGGCCGTAATCTTTACCCTTGCGCTCGGCAAGTCGACAGGCAGCAACGGTCCGAAATTGTGACGCCGGACTGTCGTCCATCGGGGTTGCCCGCAAAGTGCAACACCGAGTCGACCCGAGGGTGCCAACACAGTCCACCCTCCGGCTCCGCCTGTACCGCGTCTCAGATCGTTTTCGCGGTGGCAATGTTTCAACCCACAGATACGAATTAGCCAGTTCGTGTTCCTCCACATACCAGTCCTCAGTCTCGGGAAGCCTCTCGGCCCAGCGATCTGACCTCACTTCCCTTTGCCCGGCGGGTTACATCACGTCATCGACGCACGATGACTCACTGCCGCCTGGACTCACCCGGCCGCACAACCGACCGGGGACCGTCAGATAACGAGATTCCACTCATGTCCTCAGGTATTCCAATGAGACCTGTCACCCGGTATTGAACACTCCTTGTGCACCCCCGGGTTCCGGGCACACTTGCCGATACATCACGCGCCCGCCGGTTTGCCTTGAGCGGCTGTCGGTCAATGCCGCCGGCCAGGTCATCTACCGGCTCAAGCGTCCTTTTGACGATGGCACCACCAGTGTCGTCTTCAGTCCCGAGGACTTCATTGCCAGGCTCGCGTCACTGGTGCCACGACCACGCTCGCATCTGACGCGCTATCATGGGGTGCTGGCGCCGAACGCTCCTTTCCGCCCTGCTGTCGTGCCTGCTTCCGGCCCCGCCAAAAGACGACCTGCCAAATCCAGAGGCTCAGCCTGCCAGGACTCACCGCCGTCCCGACCTCATGATGAAAGCACCGGCGCGCCGCTTGCACCGCTCAGCTGGGCTGAAAGGCTAAGGCGTGTGTTCGATATCGACATCACCAACTGCCCCCGCTGTGGCGGCCGTTTACGAGTCATCGCCGACATCACCGACCCCGACGCCATCCGAAAAATCCTGAATCACGTCCAGCAGCGCGGACCACCACAAGGCAACGACCCCGAGCAAGTCCTGCCCATCCATTGATGCCCTCCCGGGCCAAAGGGCTCGTGCGCCCGATGAATCTCGACTTCCGAAACGGCTCTTTCCCCCGTAGGACCTAAACCACCTGACCCGTACGAGGTCCACCAACTCACGCCGCCTGGGGACCCGCAGTCGCAAACACCCTGGCATTGCAGTACTTGACCCGCACCAGGAAAAGACCCATTGTTTTG
>JAQBUI010000088.1 GCA_027624035.1 Pseudomonadota bacterium
AGCAATGTCGCCGACGAGATTGGCGTGATCGAGTTCCTGGCGCGATCAACTAATGCTGAAACACCAGCGATGGGTACGCTCACCCAACCCCGCCAGGTTGGTTTGACAGTCACATACCAACCCGGTCGCTAAAAACCAAAGAACTCCCGCTGAGCTACCCTTACAAGGGTACTTGGCGGGTGAACGCCCGGTATCCTCTGGCTCCAGGCGTCGCCAACCTCATAGGACTGCTCGAGAAGTACAGAACAACAGGGTGCAGTAATTTTTAAATGTGGTGAACGCGCCTATAGCCGTAGCCAGTTCTGCGATATCTACCATCGCTGGCGCCAGCGACAAAAGCGCTCGCTGCGGCAGCTGCATAAGGCGGGCGAGAAGTGTTTCGTTGACTACTGCGGCCCACCATCTCGATCGTCAACCCACAGACCGGTGAGATCCGGGAAAGTCAGGTGTTTGTCGGGGTGCTCGGCGCCGATGCACTGCCCTTCCGGTTCTCAAGGACCCCTTGTGATACTTACGCGATGCCTGGTCTGTTGGGAGCTTTGCAGCGGAGAAACGGACGTTCCTCGCTACATCCACCAGCGGGGCTGAAGTAGGAACCTTTCCAAAGCGCCGAGCGCAAAACGTGACTGAGCTCCCTGCTTATCCGCCGTTTCGTAACACGGCACCTGCATACGTACCCGTATGCTCGTCATCCCGCAGGATCACGTGGCCGTTACAGATCGTGGCCTGGTAACCCACCGCCCGCTGAATAAAACGGGGTGCGCCATGCGGGAAGTCGTTCACCAATAGGGGCTGACACTCGGCCACCCGATCCGTGTCGATGATGTTGATGTCGGCCTTTTGGCCAACCGCGAGCGTGCCGCGGTCGGTAAGGTTCAGGATGGTGGCAGGGACACTGGTCATGCGGCGAACGGCTTCCTCCAGGGTGTAGAGGCCCTTGTCGCGATACCAATGTGACAGGACGAAGGTCGCCCAACCGGCATCGATCATGCCACTGACGTGAGCACCGGCATCACCAAGGCCGGGCATGGCCCAGTCTGTACTGATCACTTCGGCCACATCATCCAGATTCATATTGAACAGGCGCATGTGAAAGCGCACCTGGCCTGCTGATTCGAGCCCCAGCCGAATCCAGGTTTCCGCCGGGTGTTCCCCTGCAGCCTGGGCGATCGCGTACAGGCTCTCGTCCGGGCCACCGGTGTAGCAGGCGCGTTCAGTCACGCCCATGGGATACCAGGTGCGCGTCTGCTCCACTACTCGCTCGGCGTGTTCATGATGCTTGAGGTCATCGACCAGTTGTTTGCGAAAGGTGTCATCCCGCAGCGCTGACAGACGACTATCCAAATCCATGTCACGGAGCTTGTTCCAGTTGGGGGAGTGCCAGAAGTGCGGTGTGGTGAGCCCGCCGACGCCACCGGCGCTGCGTGGTACTGTGAATCCGGTAACGTTTTTCCCTTCGGCGCGGAATTGACGCACGGTCTCGTCGCGACGCTGGCGCATTTGGGCCGAGGGATTAACCACCTCGCTGAAGATAGCAGCGCGACACATTGCTGCACCGTCACCAATCAACGCCATCTCCGCCTCGGCGTCCGGAAAGTTCATGACGGTCTGCATGATACCGCCCGCCTCACCTACGGCTGCCGCAATGCCTCGCACTTCCTCTGCCGTGGCATAGGTGCCGGGGATGCAGCGTCCGTCCGGTAGTCTGTGGGCCTGGGTTCGGCTGGTTGAGAACCCCACGGCGCCTTGTCTGACCGACTGCGCGGCAAGTTCAGCAATCTGACGGATCTCATCAGGCGTGGCGGGTTCCTCTACACTCCGTTCGCCCATCACGTAAAAGCGTACCGCACAATGCCCCACCAGCCCGGCGACGTTGATCATCGGTGTGGTGCGTTCAATGGAGTCGAGGTAGCGGCCGTAGCCGTCCCAGTCCCAGGGCAGGCCGCTCAGAATGGCCTGCTTGGGAATGTCCTCGACCGTTTCCATCATGCCGGCCAGGAACTCGTGGTCTTCCGGGCGGCAGGGTGCAAATGTGACCCCACAGTTACCCAGCAGGGCGGTAGTCACGCCATGCCAGGTGACGGATGTGAGCGCCGGGTCCCACCCGATCTGGGCATCCATATGGGTGTGCATGTCAATAAAGCCGGGTGTGACCGCATTGCCATCGGCATTGATTTCTTCCCGGCCCTGTTCGGCCACCTTGCCGATGGCAACAATGGTATTGCCGTCGATCGCGACGTCGCCTGCAAAGGCATCGCGGCCCGTCCCGTCAACGATGTGTGCGTTCCTGATGACCAGATCATGAGCCATGGTTTGTACCTTCCGGTAGTTGTGGATTCGTTTACGATACCAAAAAAAAGGCGGGTCAGAGCAATCTCTCCCGACTGTGGCTGTAATGTCTCACCAGAGCGCTGGCTTCCACATCCCTCCAGGCCGTGTTTCACTGGCTTGCTGTCCCAGAGCGGGAGTGGCGTTAAATGTTTGTTTCAATGGCGAGGCGTTGTGTGGGCATGTCGCCGAATCTGGCGACGCAACGTCGATGCGCTTGTAAACGCGTTGGCGGACGACACCGAAATGAAGCGGAACTTTGCTGACGGTCTGCGCAAATCAGAAGATTCAGCAGGCGGCGGTCACATCAGCCGAGGAGAAGCGCTGCGTGGAATGCCCGTCAGCCCGAAAACAAACCCGAGGGCATTACGGTGTTGATAAAGTATAATCCTGAATCGTGAATCCCATTCAGATTACCTACCGCGTTGTTCGGCACGAAACCGTTGAGGAGATCGTGCTCGAGTTACATCCGGAAACCCTCGACTTGCTAAGTCAACCGAATGAGCTGCCTCCATGGACCGCGCTCGACTATCACAAATGCCCCCATTGCCCTCTCGACAGCACTGACCATGAGCACTGTCCTGCGGCAGTGAGCCTGGTGGACATCGTGAACCGATTCAACAACGTGGCCTCGCACGATGGGGTGGCTGTCGAGATCGTCACCAGCGATCGCACCATGTTTCGTGAAACCACATCCCAGAAAGCCGTAGGCTCCCTGTTTGGCCTGCTTATGGCGACCAGCGGTTGCCCGCATACTTCGTTTCTAAAGCCCATGGCGCGTTTCCACCTGCCGCTTGCGACCCAGGAGGAGACCATCTATCGGGTGACCGGTATGTACCTCCTTGCGCAATACTTCTTGCGTCGCGAAGGCAAGGAATCGGACGATGACCTTGCCGGGCTGCGTTTGTTATACGACAACCTGCATACGGTCAATGTGGGGATCGCTTCGCGAATTCGGCAATGGACCAAGGACGACTCATCGGTCAATGCCATCGCGATACTGGACGTATTTTCCAGTATGGTGCCGTTCGCCATTGAAGATGAACTGGTGCGAATAGAACGGCTGTTTTCACCCTACCTGACCGAATTCTATGACGACACGATATTGTCGCAGTTGAACGATGAGAGCCAGCCTGTTCGAGAGTGACTCCTGCGCTGACCAGAGTCCTTTCTGGTCGCAGCCGAAACGGTCGCCATTGCCTTCGATTACCCGCGGCGCCCCAGGCGCTTCATTTCACAGATACATATACCGGGATGCGGACTCCTGTGGCCCCAATAAATAAGCTGTTTTCGGCACTCTTCAGAATGGCCGCGTCGCTGCTGACCATCGGTCTCGCTGTGTACGTCGGTTTTGGCTTGCTGTTGTATATGGGTCAGGAGCAGATGCTGTTCATCGCGGGCCCGGGCGTGGCACGCCCCGACATGGCACGATATGAGTGGATGCTGGATCGCGATGGCGTAAAGCTTCACGGCTGGCGAATCCCGGCAAAATCCGAGGATGCCCCTTCACTCATCTACTTTGGCGGCAATGGCGAAAGAATGTCGTTCGCCATCGATCCGATGCGCCTGATCGGCGACTATCAGCTGGTGTTAATCGACTATCGCGGCTACGGGTTGTCGACCGGTACGCCGGGCGAGGTAGAACTGAAATCAGACGCCCTGGCGATTTACGACGCACTGGTGGAGCGCGGCGAGATAGACCCGGGTAATACTCACGTGATGGGGCGCTCACTAGGAACGGGGGTTGCGATCCATCTGGCGGTCCACCGCGAGGTTTCAGCGCTGGTGCTCGTCAGTCCGTACGACAGCGTCGACGCCGTGGCCGGAACACTGTATCCGATGTATCCGACGCGATGGCTGGTTCGACATCCGTTTCGCAGTATTGATCTGGCCAATCTACTGAAATTGCCTGTGCTGGTGATCCGCGCCGCCACCGACAACATCGTTCCGCCTGCGCACACCAAAGCGCTGTACGATGCACTGCCGGGCCCTAAAAAGATGCTGACTCTGCCGCCAGGCACCCATCACAACCACCTATACGTCGAGCAGTACTTCGACGCAGTAAGCACGTTTCTGGATAGCGGCGTAGCCCAGGTCGGGGTTGAGCCAACCCATAAGATGTAACTCTTTCTTGTCAGGGCGACATATCAGTGCGGGATTTCGGCAGGCGGTAGTCTCGACAATACCATGGCATGTCAGGTTCATCTGTGTCCGGTGTCAGTAGGACAGCGCGATACACTGCGGGAATGATTACCTGGATCTCACACCTGTTGCCGTGCCCTCCTTCGGAAAGAGGTGCGGCAGTTCGGCGCGGATCTGCTCCAGGACCTGCTGCTGCGCGCTGCGCATGCGTTCGGTCACGTCGATAAAGCCCACATCCTTGTGGATGCCGTGGTAGATACCGTAGGGGTCGCCGAAGACACTGTAGCTCGCGAGCAGCTGGGTGTCGTAGTAGCCCTCCTCGTAGAGCGCGTTCAGGTGATCAATGGCTTCGGTCTTGTGGCCAAGGGCGGCATTGGCGATGGCGAGCTGCATGTGTGCGAATGTCAGCGCGCCCGGCGGTTGGCTTGCGTGGAAGTCGATCACCATGCGCGTCAGCCGGTCGGCGAGGTCGGTATCCCCAGACATCCGCGCATGCAGCGCGGTGCGCAGGAACGACCAACTGTTCCAGAACCGCACCTTGAGTCCGGAGAGGTCGGCCGTCTCCTGCAGAAAACCGTGGTGCAATCGCAGTGCTTCATTGTTGAGTGAGCGGAAGCGCTCTGTCTCCTCGCGGTCCCAGGCCTGCCGTGCCCGGCGGCTCGGAATGTAGCCGGCATAGCGATGGGCATGTGGATTGTCAGGGTCGTCCCGAAGCCAGCTTTCGATGAGCGCCACGTAGTCGTCGATCCGGTTCTGCGCCATCAGCACTTCGGCTCGCCGCCACAGGACCTGTGTCCGCGACGGGTCGATGGCGTCGGCTCGTGAGAGCCAATGGCTGGCGGCGTCGAGGTCGCCCAGTTCCTTGAACACGTTGAATCCCAGAGAGAACATCGACGGCGTGTGGGCAGGCTCGAGGTCGAGGGCGCGGGCGAAGTGTCGGGCGGCCTGGAGTTTGTCCTGCATGTTGCCATGGGCAACCCCCACCCACCACTGCACGAAGGAACGGTCGCCGCCGATGGTCAGAGCACGGTCCAGATGCACTCTTGCCGTTGCATAGTCCTTGACGAAGACGGCGGCGACCGCCCTTGCGAGGTTGGCCTCTGCCGACCGTGGGCTGCGCCGGTAGGATTCGATAAACAGTGGTGTTGCCTCCGCGGCCCGGCCGGACAGCCAGAGCGAGAAGCCGTAGAACGCGTGTGCCATGGCGTCGTTCGGGTTCAGCTCGATGGCCTTGCGGAAATAGGGCTCGGCCTTGTCGAACTCGCCGATGCTGTCGAGCGCGTGGAAGTTCGCCATGGCGAGGTTCGACAACCACGAGTCTGGATTTAGCGCCAGTGCCTGCTCAGCGGCGACGCGGGCCCTCGCCTCGGCGTTGCGTTGGTTTTCCATGGAGAATTGAATGCTGCCAAGGGCGAGCGACTGACCGGCCCAGGCATCTGCATACTCCGGGTCCCGAGCCAGAGCCTGGTCATAGACGTCGATCGCCTGGCGAATCTTCGCCGGCTCATAGCTGTTTGCCAGCTCCCGGGCGGCGAGGAAGTGCTCATAGGCCGCGAGGTCGTCCGTCGGATGTCCCTCGCTGATGAGCTGGAACTGCACCTGCAGCTTGGCGGCGACCTGCCGTGCCACCTCATCCTGAATCGCGAAGATGTCTGCGAGGCCGCGGTCGTAGTTATCGGACCACACATGCTTGTCCTGCGGCGCGTTGATGAGCTGCACCGTGATGCGCACCTGGTCCCCGGCGCGGCGTACGCTGCCCTCGAGGATGTAGTTCACGTTGAGAATCTCGGCAATCTCGCCCACGGGCGGCTTGTCGTCGCCCCCGAACGCGAGCGTGCTGGTACGTGAGGTGACAATCAATGCCGGGTTCTGTGACAGATGATTGAGGATATCCTCGTGGATTCCCTTGGCGAAGAAGGCGTTCTCCTGTGAGTCACTCAGGTTCTCGAACGGCAGGACCGCGATCGAAGGTTCGAAGGTCGAAACCGGCGCGGTCTCGGTCGCGGCTGCGGGCGCACTGCCGGTCGCCGCGGACGGGGCGGCGTCAGGAGCCCGCAGGCGCTCGACATAAAGGTAACCGACGCCCAGTGCCACCACCACGATGGCGAAGTCCACGAGGCGGGCGGCGCCCAGGCGGGATCGTTCCTCGCTGGAGATCGAGCCAGTGACCGTTACGCCCTCGGCCGAGATATCGAGAAACCAGGCCGCTGCCAGTACCAAGGGGAACCCGGCGGCGATCGCGATCAACAGATAGGAGATATCGCTGTCGGACAGGCCGAACGCTGGCATCAGGATATCGGCGAGCTGCAGCAACACGAATGCGGCCGCCGCATACACACCGGCGGCGCGAAACACGTGCCGACGACGTGCTTCGGCGATCAGGCTTGCAAACACGCTCGGTTCGGCGGTTGACATGACGGCACTCCAAGGCTGCACCAAATACTAGCACAGCGGCTGTCAAAACCGGGAGACCAGGGGGCGACGATCTGGTGAGTGGATAAAGGCAGGACGGCGAACAAGGACAGGCATAATCGGACTGTGTCGCTCGATGACATTCTGTCATGCAGCTACTCGAACAGTTCCTTCTGGGCGCGCCTGACAAATACCAGACCAATCATCGCATTGAAGAGGATGAAGAAATTATGCTGTACCAGTCCGAATTCTGACATCTCGGCGGGGTACTCGGGTACCAGGATCACCCACATCGAAATTGCAACCGCTCGAAACGGTCCGGGCACGGATGCGCCAAAGAAGATGACTGGCAGCAGCCCGAGCATTTGAAGGTAGCTGATTTCGACGCCGAACAACGCAATCGCCTCGGAATAGACAAGAACAGCCACCAGTAGCGCCGGCGAACGGAGCAGGATTATGATTCCATAGTTCTGCAAACGTGCTTCCCTGAAGGCATGCAGCAGATGTCTGTCACGAAGTGAAGAGTTCGGCAAAATCAGACCTCGGAAGAACAGGTACGCGATCGTGAAAAAAGCGATGATGCCGAGCCCGACGAAGGGTAGCGCCCTGAACACCTCCGGTAATGTCTCGTATTGCAGCAGCAGCCCGACGTTGGCCCACGCGCAAAGGTACAGCAGTTCGCACGCCATGATGAAGAGCATGCTCGAACCCAGTTTCCAGCCGGGAACACCCTCGCGCCGGTAGAGGTACAACGCCATCGCACCTTTGCCAATCTGTTCATTGATGATAGACAGAATATAGGTGCTTGCGCGAACCGGCAGGATATCCTTGTAGGCCACTCTCGCGTTAAACCAGCCGATCACTCGCCAGACGACCAGAGAGTCGATCGCGAAAAAGAACAACGAGTACGGAATCATCAGCGCCAGCCAGACGAGCCAGTTGACGTCAGCGAACACACCACCGAGGTATGCGGGTACGGACATTCCGGCTGCACTCGCGGGCCCGGCCAGGCGTGTGTAAAGAAAGACAAAGCAGCCAATGGTGACTAGCCAGGGCAGTACCTGTCTGAGCAGGAATTGCCCCAACCCTCGGGGTCGCTCCTGGATTGCTTCCGCAGGAAGTTCATCTGCCGGCGTTTCGGGTTCATTGTCTGTCACTGCAACTCCCTGGTACCTGTCAATGGGTGTTCAAATGGTCACTGCATCGCTGCACCACTGAGAATACGGAGCGATGAGCATGCCGTACCAGGCCATACTTCCATCGACCGGGCCAATACACAAGAGCAGACAAAGCAGGCTGCCGTCGGTCTGATGACAACCACCCGTCAGTAGCGGTCAGTCCGACCTGGCGTCTGGTTCTGACCCCTGCAGCGTTACCGTTCCGGCGTCGCCATCCACGGTAATCCATTGGCCATGGCTGATGCGGCTGGTACCAACACCAGTACCCATGACTGCAGGAATGCCATACTCCCGGGCCACGATGGAGCCATGCCCACCCACACCGCCAATGTCTGTGACCAGGCCCGATGCCTGTGCAAACAGCTGAGTCCATCCAGGAGTGGTGAACGGACAGACCAGAATCGACCCTGGTACCATTCGGTCAAAATCCTCTGGCGAAAACAACACGGACGCCTGGGCAGAAATGCTGCCAGCACTGGTTGCAAACCCAGTGATGACTGCGTTTTCATCCTCGTTGGCGTGCTGGGTCATCGTACCCATGAGTTCGTTGATGAGGGATGTCGGGACCGTTCCCGGCGGGTGCAGGCGTTTTCGGGCTTCGCGCAACTGGCGCTGTTCCCGGGCTTTCTCCTTCAGGCCGTGAATAGAGAGATCCGCCTGTTGATCCTCTTTTTCGTGGCCAAAGTTCTCCGCCGCTTTGTTGCCCAATACTGCTCGTAGCATTAGCCGCATGCCCCACCGGGCGATCGGCCCGGGCGGCTCAGGCACCAGTAACGGCTCCACCGCGAGCAGCAGTTCATCGTTGGTCAGGTAGAAAATATCATCGCCAGTGGACAGTGTGCCGACCTCAACCAGGCGGTGACCCAGTTCCAGCGCCAGCGGTCGAAATACCGCCCAGGCAGCGCCCATATGAAACATCGCATCCTCGCGATATCTTGAGTCCTTTGAGGCTTTTCCATACAGCTTCTTGAATCGACGGCGCTGAGGTTCCTCGAAAAATGCCAGCGCCTGGCCCGCGATCTTCTCGCGCCGCTGTTGCACCTCGGCCTGTGCCGCCACAGGATCGATGTTGCCGAACCCGGCCACCATGAATTTCAGGTTCGATAGCATCGCGCCAGGCGCCTCGCGCAGCGTCGGTTCAACAAAGTCCTGGGTGAAGGTTTGCTGCCCATACCGGTCCAGGTAGCCAGCAATGGCACGCGCCGTATCCCTGGCCGCACTCGTCGCACTGCCTTGCAGCGTTTCCACAAGACGCTTTGCTGGCGTGGTGAGCACCAGAGTGGTGAGTTCATCGCCCCCGCGAACAGACTTTGCTATTTGCGCGAGTTCCACGAGGGCATCGTTGCTCTTTGATGGATATCCGGAAAGCAGGTCAGTGGACTGTGAGCCCAGCATGCCACGCTCTCCCCGGAGAAATCCCGCATCTGCTGCGTGCTCCGACAGAAACTCGGTCAGGCTGGTGTTTGCCATTTTGGACAAGCCCTGCAGCTTCGCCGCGTACACCCAGTACTCTGCATCAGCAGCCGCCAGTGCGCGCATGCCAAGGTATAGCGTTTCTGCCGATGCTGACCTGGGATTCACTTGCTGCCAGCGACGAATTCGTGACAGGTACATGGGCAGGCCTTTGTATTGCCACAGCGGCAGCCAGGCGAGCTTGAAACCCACCACCTGTTCCAGCGCGAACCAGGTAGTGCGCAACATCCTGAGTAACCGATGCCGGGGATCGGGTATTTTCGACGGTCCGCTGCGGGTGTAGGCCCATCCGTTGATCGTCATATGGCGGGGGACCGGTATCACTTTTCCGCTGTCCTCTCGTTTGCGAAAGGCGTCTTCCAGAGCGAGTTGCATGTACATGGTTTCGAATAACGGAGACAAGGGTCCCAGCAGATGCTCCACCCAGCCCCGGCGGACAAGGTTCGCACCAGGAAATGGCGGCTGCCAGTCTGCGGCAAGCGGTGGCGGCGGCAGATGGGTAATCGGCCGCGACTGCAGCAGATGAAAAGTACCATCTACGCCCTCGGCCGGGGAGGGCCAGGGGCCACCCCCGGCAGACGTAAACGCCCACTCAATATCCTGCGGCACACCATCCCAGTGCGCTTCCACACGCAGCGCCAGTTCCCCAAGTGCCCTCAACTGCGCGGGAGAGAGCGAAGCCGTATCTCGCGTCTTTCTATCAATGGCTTGCAGTTCAGTGCCACGGTCCCCCGCGATGATCATCTGTTCTTTGGCACCGATCGTTGACTGCCGGACGTGCAGATCCTCCCGCGCAAGCGTGAAACTATCGGGTGTGACCTGCCCGCTGACAACAGCTTCCCCCAGTCCGAAACTGGCATTGATCACGAGTTCCGAGCGTTCGCCCGTGATCGCATTGACTGTGAACAGCACTCCGGCAGCCCTGGCATCCACCATGCGTTGCACCACCACTGACATTGCGACCACATCATTATCGATGCCCATTTCATGGCGATAGCTGAGCGCCCGGGCGGTCCACAAAGATGCCCAGCAGTTTTTTACGGCCGCGATGACCGCATCGATGCCCTGGACGTTGAGATAGGTGTCTTGCTGACCTGCAAATGATAGCTCCGGCAGATCTTCGGCATTGGCTGAAGAACGCACGGCCACTGCGCCCGCACCATCGAGAGACTGGTACGCGGCAGCAATAGGTTCGACGATGTTGTCGGGGATATCGTGTACAGAGAAAAGGGCCTGAATGTCATGGGAAGCGCGTTCAAAGGACACGCGTCCATCCACTAGCGCAGGCACTGCCAGCCGCAAGACTCTGTCGTGAAGCTCATGGGCCTCGACATAGGCCCGATAGGCATCAGCGTTAACGTGATACCCATCGGGGACAGGAAATCCTGCGGCAGCCAGGCTGGCGAGACTCATTCCCTTGCCGCCGATGAGGTTCAGGTCTGCATCGGCAACCGCAAGGGGGAGGATGTAAGGATTCAAACTAGAGGGATGTTCAGCGATCCAGGTGAGGCTTCACATGTCCCGTGTCACTGAATGTGGGCGGGGTCTTCCAGAGATGCTGGTTGGCCCTGTAGTCGTCGATAATCTTCTGAACCGCATCGAGAGACGTTTCTTCAATCCTCATACCTTGCTTGCCGGGTATACGTCCACCGGACCTGAACTCCACGACTTCTACTCCATCCGGCCCTGCGACAAACTTGTACGGCATTTGATTGGGAACGAAGACGGTAGAGCCTGCCTTCAGCGTGCGTTTGCCCATGGTCAATTCGCCCGCCATGATCAGGTACGTACAATCTCCTGCCGGATGACTGTGACGAAACAGGTGAAAGTTCGGGCCAAACCAGACATGCACCACCCGCATGCCGTTTTCGCCCTCCTGCATCTGCAACCTGTTCTCGCTTGAACCAGAGGCCGCCAGCTCGAGCATCTCCCCCAACTTTGCGCACACTTGTTCCTCATCGTTGCCGGCGTCTACCAGTCTGGAGATATCCCATGACTCGGAAACAACCTTTTTGCCGTCGAAGGTGCCAACGGGATAGGGCCCTTTCCATTCCGGCGCAGCCTGAATGGAAAAAGGTCCACGTTCTGAAAGGTAGCGCTTACTGTCGTCGATGGCCTCTTCAGTTTCAAATTCGTGATTCTCAGCTTCTGACATGATCGACTCTGTGGTGGTTGGCAGGAGCATATGATGAATGATCATTCATTAATTGACAAGAGTAGCCAGCAATCCCTGGCCGGTAGCCAGGCCACTGGCTGGAGCATTTCCAGAGCATGGACCTGAAACGGTGTTTTCAGGTCAGTCAGGTGTGGGTCACTACCGGACCTTCTCTGAAGGAATAACCCTTGTTTTTGAATGAATGATCACTCATTGTGACGCGCAATTTGCTGGCACAAAACGGGAATTGAGTGACTGAAGAGAGCGGTGGACAGACAAATCGTCGGCGCAAGGTGCCGGTTCGGACCAAATTGCTGTTTGCATCCGGCGCATTTCAGGAAGCGACCGTGCTCGCGGCGGGCATCGTCACTGTCCTGTTTTACAATCAGGTGCTGGGCGTTTCACCGGCGCTGTGCGGCGCAGCATTTTTGATTGCCAGCATTGTGGACGGCATTACAGACCCGCTTGTGGGGGCCTTTTCTGATCATTTCAGGAGTCGATGGGGCAGGCGCCATCCCCTGATGCTGGGTTCGGCATTACCCGTAGGCGTCGCGTTCTATTTCCTCTATCAGCCAATTGAAGGACTCGGTGAAATGGGATACTTCGCCTGGCTGACCGTCTTTCTCGTGCTCATGCGCATCGCCATTACCTTCTACAACATCCCCCATGACGCGCTGGGCGCCGAATTAACCGATGACTATGACGAGCGCTCGTCGATTTTTGGCTATAACCTGGTGGCGGTGGCACTAGCCGCCACCCTGATGGTGATGATCACCAATTTTCTGATCTTCCCTTCATCATCAGAGTACACCAACGGTTTTCTGAATGAGTCCCGGTATGTTGTGATGGCTTCACTTGGCGCAGTGACTATCGTCATATCTATCCTGGTGTGTGCCCTCGGGACGATGGATCAGATTCCCTACGTTCACAATGTTGATGTCAGCGCAAAGGTTGATTACCCAAAATTCTTTCGGGAACTCGGCAGCCTGATGCGCAACTCCTCCTATCTTTCGACTTGTCTTAGCCTGTTAACGATCTACGCGAGTCTTGGCATTCTGGGCGTGGTTTCCACCTATGCGTATATCTATGTTTATGGTCTGTCCACAGAACAGATGGCAATTGCAGGGGTCATGAAAATGCCCGGCATTTTTGTCGCACTGCCGTTGCTGGCCTGGTTGTCGCGAGGGATGGATAAGAGGCAGATTCTGATGGTGACAACGGCTGTCACGGGCATTTTTAGTGCACTACCGCATCTTCTGAAAATGCTCGACTGGTTTCCAGGCAACGAGTCCTCATTTCTTCTTGTTGCGTTGTTCCTGCCCCTGTTCATCGGTGCATTGGTAACGCCTGTTACCTCCATCATTCTTGATTCACAACTGGTGGACGTTGCAGATGTGCACGAGTATCAAACCGGCGCACGGGCGGAGGGTGTTGTCTTTTCGGTACGCAGCTTCGCGGTCAAGGCGACCAGCGGTATCGGCGGGCTCCTTGCCGGGTTTGGCCTTGAGTTTATTGGTTTTCCGGAAAACGCTGAGGTCGGTCAACTGTCGGCTGAAACGCTCAACGGGTTACTTTTCATGAACGGTCCGCTGTATCTGATGCTTTACCTGCTCGCAATTTTCTTTATGACCTTTTACAGGGTCGACAAGAAGCGCTATGCAGAAATACTGGCCGAGCTTGAGACAAGACGTGACGCAGCCGCCCTTGGGAAACGGTCGAACCTGACCACATCGGCAGATTAGCTGCCGGTCTTGATATCAAGCCATGGGGGGACTTATTGTGAGCGCGCTTGACTCCAGGTGAATGCTCATTTATTGATGAAGCATGAGAATGCAGGATGAAAAAAAGAAGGAAGCAATATTTGGCGCAACGGTAAAGCTGGTTAACGAGGTCGGGTTCGCGTCAGCATCAATTGCGAAGATTGCAAAAGCAGCAAATGTATCCCCGGCAACAATATACATCTATTACAGCGACAAACAGGATCTTCTGGCGTCAACCTTTGCTGTGATAGCGGAGAAGAAAGTGCAGGTCTCGATGAAGGGATTCGATGAATCATCGCCAATCAAGGAATCATTGCGAAAGGTCTGGATTAATTCGTTCAAATTCGTTTCAAAGCACGAGGACTTATTGCAGTACCACGAGCAGTTCCTGAATTCACCTTACAGCGATCTTGTGGACGATCCACAGAGCACGAATGGCTTTCAATCCTTGCGCGCGGCCATTGAGTCTGCGGCAGCGGAACAAATCATCAAGCCTGTAGGTTTTGACCTGATCCGGGCATTCATTTTTGGTCCGCTCCTGGCATTGGCCCAATCGAAGACCAGGGATAATTCAAGGATGACACGAAGGAGCATTGAAACTGCATTCGAAATGACCTGGGACGCGATAAAGCGGGACCAGGACTGACAGGTTACAGATCGAAGGAGAGCAGGGCCATGGTAAACGAGAACTTCATGACGGACCCGACTGAGTTGGGGATCAGTTCTGAAAAACTGGATGAACTGCGCAGCCGGGTAGCGAAGGAAGTCAGGGAAGGTCTGCTGCCATCAGCGCAGTTTGCGCTGGCACGCAACGGCAAGCTGGCCGCATTCGAGACATTCGGCAACGGCAGCAATGATTCGTTGTATTGCATCTTCTCTTCCACCAAGGCGATGACATCCGCTGCCGCATGGCTGCTGATTCAGGAGGGCCGTTTCGATATCCATCGCAAGGTGTCGGAACTCATTCCGGAGTTTTCGTCCAACGGCAAACAAGACATCACCATTGAGCAGCTCTTCACACATACCGCGGGTTTTCCTGCTGCGCCGTTCAGGCCCGCCGACTGGAACGACAAGGCGCGACGCATCGAGCGGTTCGCCTCCTGGCGGCTCAACTGGGAACCGGGCTCTCGCTACGAATATCACCCCACGTCAACCATGTGGATCATCGCGGAACTGATTGAGCGTATCTCCGGTGAGACCTATCAGGATTTCGTGAGGAACCACATCGCCCTGCCCCTCGGGCTTGATGACCTGTGGGTGGGTTGTCCGCCCGATCAGCACCGCCGCATAGCCAAGATCATGCATGTGGGTGAGGCCATGACCTCGGAGGATTACGCCAGGCTCGGGATTCCCGAGCCGCCTGTGACCGAGGTGACTGAAGACGCACTGGCTGCTTTCAACACCGCACCTGTTCGGGAGGTTGGTGTACCCGGAGGGGGTGGCATCATGACTGCTGCAGACCTTGCACTCTTCTACCAGGGACTGATGGGCAACCTCGAGGAGAAACCGTGGCGTCACCAGACCCTGGTCAACGCTCTGGCCGTACGAACGGGTGGGATCAAGGATCAGCTGTCGGGCATTCCCGTGAACCGGGCCCTGGGCGTTGTGGTCGCCGGCGATGATCAGCGCAACATGCGCGGCTTCGGACATACGAACTCGCCCGGAGCCTTCGGCCACGGCGGTGCAGGCGGCCAGATCGCCTGGGCCGACCCGGAATCCGGTCTCAGCTTTGCCTATGTCACCAACGGGCATGACAGAAACGCCATTCGACAGGGCCGTCGCGGCGTTTCACTCAGCAACCGCGCCGCGGTCTGTGTGGCATGAGGAGGTAGCTGGCAGGCGCGACTTGGGAAGGCGAGACAAGTAAACCTGCCATTCTCTCAACAAAGGAATGGCCACGTGAACGTCTTCTCAAAGATCAACACAGCTTCGTTGCTCCTCGGGTTTTCGCTCTTCTGCGCTCTTACGGTCTGCACAGTCAGTCAGGAGGCGCTGGCCGAACCGATGCATACGCCCACGAAAATGCCGATGGCAAACGCGGAGTCGGTCGGTATGTCGGCCGAGGGCCTGAGCCGCATCGACCAAATGATGCAGGAACAGGTGGATGCAGGGCTCATCCAGGGCGGGGCCACGATCGTGGCCCGTCGGGGAAAGGTCGTACACTTCTCGACCCATGGACAAATGGATGTCGAAAGGGGCCGCCCCATGGAACCAGATGCGTTATATATCATGGCCTCATCGGCAAAGGTCGTGATCGGCGTTGCGACGCTGATGCTGGTTGACGAAGGGCTGATAAGCCTGAGCGATCCCATATCGAAATTCATTCCGGAATTCTCCGAACTGAAAGTTGCGGTCCCGGACGAACCGGTGAATGCAGCCGGCAAGAAGGATTGGGGCAAGGAGAAAAGCGACGGCAATGGCAAGAAATGGGGCAAGGACAAGAGCCAGGCTAAGGGCATGGGCAAGGGCATGGGCAAGGGAGATGTCCCGGCGCAACGTCTCGTACCGCTCGATACCCCGCTGACCATTCACCATCTGCTCACGCATACGTCTGGCCTCACCAATGAGGGGGCGAAGGCGCCCCTGATGTTCCAACCCGGCACACGGTGGGCCTACGGAAATGTGGGGATCCATAGTGTTTTGCCCCGCATCATCGAGATTGCCACCGGAACCCCGTTCCATGAATTCATGCAGGAACGGGTGTTCAATCCGCTGCAGATGAACAACTCGTACTTCCACGTGCCAGACGACAAGGTTTCAAAACGCGTCGTGATCGCGGGGCTCGACTTCAAGTCCAAGGGCGGGGGCGGGCTTGTCAGTGCGGCCGAGGATTTCCTCCACTTCCAGCAGATGCTTCTGAACGGCGGTGAGCTCTTTGGACACCGTCTGTTAAGACCGGCCACGGTAGAGATGATGGGCACCAATCAAGTGGGCGACCTCTACGCATCCTCCAGCAAGGGGCCGGAGGGGATGGGCTTCGGGTACACGGTGGCTGTCACGATGGATCCCGTTGCGGCGGCCGATCACCGCGGCAAGGGCGCCTACGGATGGGGCGGCGCTGCTGGTACAGTATCCTGGACGGATCCTGAAAACGAACTGGTTGGCGTCCTGATGCTGCAGCAGCCGCGCGGCGGCAGGGATTTCGGAAAAATCGTTGCCGAGGCGATGATCGACTAGGCTTGCAGCCATGAAATGACCAATCGCATGTAAGAGTAACGTCTTGTTACATCTGCCGTGGCGACCTCTGCCCGGAAGATCTGTACGTCCGGAACCATCAGGACATGAGGAGAAGAAGGTGCAGTCTGAACGACCAATCAATATCGAACAAACGGTGTCAGAGTACGGCCTGGCTGATCACATTGCTGAACTGGATGAAATTGGCCTGACGATCGTGCCGCAGTCAACACTACGGCTTGACGATAGCTGGTTTGATGAGCTTCGCGATGCAATCCTGCGCGTTGGGGAAGAACGAACCGGTGTGCACTTTGACCTTGTCACAGGTCCGTCTTGTGAGTTTGGGGCGCGCCCGGGAGAAATCGGTCACATTATTCTCTCCCATATGCTCTACGAAGGTCAGGTCTTTGAGAAAGTCCTGACCCACCCCGTGAAAAAAGCGTTGATGACGCACATGCTTGGCGAAGACCATCGACTTGCGGTCAGCGATGCCTGGATCAAGTGGCAAACACCGGAAACGTGGCTGGAAGAATCAACAACAGGATTTCATGTCGACCAGAGCATGGTTCCGCCGCCGTGGCATTGGCGGGTCCCCCATATTGCCAACATGAACTGGGCACTGACAGATTACACCAGGGAAGATGGCGCGCTGGCTTATGTACCGGGCAGCCATCGGAAAGAACGACTTCCGGAGCCCGGGGAAGCGCTGCCATTGTCAGTGCCTGCCGAGGCACCCAGGGGTTCGCTGATCATGTTTCACGGGGGCCTCTGGCACGGTGCTTACCGAAAAACCACACCGGGACTGCGCGTGACGATGCTCGGGCAACACTGCCGTTCCTATATGCTGCCGTTTCAGGACTTTAAGGGAAGAGTGGCTGACGAAATGATCGAAGCCAGCGAAGATCCCGGTTATCTTCGCAGTCTCTTGCGTGAGAATGAACGACAGCTTCGAGTTGACCCGGTAGAAGTTCCAGGCATCCCGGGGACCAGCGTCAGTGGCTAGGTTTCCTGGCCGTCCAGGTCTCTCATTGCTCGAAGGATTTCCAGCATGTAGTTGTCTTTGGCTCGCGCCGTCTTTTCTTTCACTTCGATCAAGGTGTCCAGATTCAGGATTTTGACTTCGATACCCTGGGTAATCTCGACGATTTCAACGTGGTCATCAAGCATAGTGAAGTCATCATCAGTACCGATAGATCCGAGGACGTCCAGCGGTCCGCTCGATGTTGCGAGTAGATGGTGACCTGTTCTCGCCAGTCCCGCTAAGGAAGGTACCAGTCGCTTTGGCAGGTGATCTCGATAGTGAGCACCCAGTTCCTTGAGCGCGTTCATCAGCCGATTCAGGTTTTCCTCTGATCTTGAATGAACGATGTCCAGATCAAATGTTGCGACAGGTGCACCCAGCAGCACGGCACATACACCGCCAACGACAATGAATTGCACATTGTTCCTGGTTAATACTTCGAGAATCCTGGAAAAGTCAGGGGCGTCTTCTGGCATTGCGTGCCCTTACGATAGCGGCAACATTGCTTTGCAGAATTTGCAGACGCTGTTCAGGTGTATTTGAAGCCATCCACTTGAGCAGGGTCGTATCGACCCCTTTGGATGTTCGGGTGCTCCCGGCTGCTTTGGTTACTGTTTTGTTGTCTACACTGTTGCTTTCCATCAATTCCATTATAGATGCCACCGACTGAATTAGAATAGGGGACCCACCAAACTAGCGGCCAGCGTGATGGCCAGTCGAACCGGAGGGCCGCCCCGGGGAACGATCTCTGACGTCCTAATGGCAGATTTGACCGAACTCGTCGAGAATGGCACGGCGTGACCGGAGCCTGGCATCAATGGCATCACCCGCATACGGGGGAGGTGATTCGCCAGCGCATCGTCGCAGCCCCATATGACTTCGAGCGACAACCGGTCCGGGACCGTTGTTACTTCGAGTGTGGAGACGACCGGGAAGAATTCGACATGTATCCCGAGACAGCCCCTCACTTTACCCGTCTGTAGTCTATCGTACCAATGGTCAGCGGCGTATCGAGCGTCTTGTACTTTCGAACCATTCGCCAGCTGACAGCATCCCTGTCGAGTAATTCGAACGTGATGGTGTCGACGAAGCTGCCGTGCGCATCGGTTCCTGGCGCCTCGCCGCGGATCAGTTGACCCTCTGCACGGAGATGGAATGCCGGTCCCCATTTCCGGGCGTTGCCGTCGTACCAGTGACAGACCCAGTGACTTTCGGCAGGGTCCCATGTGCGAATAGTCGTCCCGGTATAGCGGAAATTGTCTTCTGTCGATTGCAGATTGTCATCAATCAGCCCCTGGCCACCGAACGCACGGTAGAAATGGTGACGTCCGGCCGCTCGTGTCGTGCTGGTGTCGGCCTGCATCCAGACGGTCTCTGAGGTCCAGTTCCCGAGCATGAAGTCGAATGATGATGGGCCCGCATGGGCAGGAAAGGTCAGGCAGCAAGCTGTGAGAAGCAGTAAGGATCGGATCATGAGAACCCTCGCGTTGTTGATGTGTGGGTCAGCATGCCATGGGTATACTGGCGAAACTGTCACCTCGTTTGGCAATCAGTCCGTCGCCAGCAGTCGACGGGCCTCACGGGGGGTGCAGCCGAACGTCTCCTTGAAGCGGGCGCTGAAATGGGAATGGCTGCTGAAGCCGAAGCACAGGGCCACGGCGGTCAGATCTCGGTACCTCTGGTTCTCGATCAGGCCGAGCGCGTAACACAGCTTGAGGCACCTTGAGTATTGTCCGATAGTGCAGCCGGTAACGGCCTTGAAGGCGACGCACAGATGCGGGACCGATGCGCCGATGTGACGGCCTATGGCATCAAGGTCGAGCGTTTGATCCAGGTGGTCGCAAAGATACTGGCGAGTCCGCAGCGCCAGGCGGCGGCGTGCCGTGCTGGTTCCCATCGCGACTGGAACACTCACCTTGAAGAGCGTGGCGATGATGTCGAGCGCTGCTTCCTCAAAATCGACGGGCTGCCAGGATTCCGGCCCTGGCAGGCAGGCAGTGACATTCCGGGCGGTGGCCATAAGGCGTCGCTGGCGCAGCAACAGAACGGGAGGAAGACGCAGCAGCCATCGTTGCGTATCGCGCCACTCGGGTCGCATGAACTCAATCCAGGAGACGATGACTGGCGACAACCACAGCCAGTCCGTTTCCTCACCCCGTGCATCGTCGATACATTGCTTCTGATAGGCACGTTGGCGCGGCGGCAGTGCCACGACGCCTGGATGCAGCAGTTCTGCGCCACCCGACAGCGGGCGGATGACCAGCGGCGCGAGTGGGAATGAGAGCACGGATTCGCCTGGCGTAAGAGTGGTCTCCTGCCATGCCCCGCTCTCGGGACTCACCCGTGACCGGCCGAACGAGAGCAGCGGCGATGCGAAATAGGTCTCGCTATGGCCTGCAGTATGGGTTCGAGTCATCATGGCACCATGTGACGTTTCAAGGGACACAACGACCGGATCGTCCACGCTACGGCAACGGGTACCAGTCGTATTGGCATCTATCTTACCCCGACGCCACGTGCACGCGCCCCTCCTATTCCCGGACACACACGTTAACCGAGGAGGTCCTATTCCAGGGCGCACCGTATAACCGGGTTCTTCCCCTGATCGGGTGGGTAGTAGTCACCTGACTATCCCTTCTGGATAAAGATCCAAGCCACCAAGGTGGAAGTAAATTGCGTTAGCAAACCGCGCTTTGTTACGAAATCCTCTA
>JAQBUI010000012.1 GCA_027624035.1 Pseudomonadota bacterium
AATCGAACGTAGATCTACTCCGGAAGATCCGGGGGGTCGGAGTAGAGTGCCGGAGTAATTCGTGTGTAGATCTACTCCGGTATCGATTTACTCCGGCACTTTACTCCGACCCCCGAATTACTACTCCGACCCCCGGATCAATTCCGCGACCATCTGGCGCCAGGTCTGATAGTCGGTCTCTTCAGAATCGAATAGCCTGAAACCGACGTGATATTCACCCGTTTCGGGCTCCTGGCGCTGCCACATCACTTCACCCACCACAAAGATCGGTGGTTCGTCGCGAACATCAAGACACAGCCTCAGCACCTTACGAGCCGGGATCAGTGTATCGACCACCACCTGCAGGCCCTCTGCCGAAAGATTGATCGATTTGCAGATCACGATATTGCCATCGGTGGATCCATCGTAAGCGGCAGACTCCACCTCCACGAAGATGGTATAGGAGCGCCCCTCAAATCGCTTATCTGCGCGTTCCTCTATCATGTCCCGACTTCTCCTTCCAACTGTTTCAGATCGCGCATCCTGGTCACCACTGCCCGTAAGTCGTCAGTGGCGGCGGACGCCAACAGTTCACAGTGTCCGAGCAACATCAGCTCGGACAGCAACTCGTGACTGAACTCGCCCAGATTCAACCCTGTTCGGTCCACCAGAATAACGCGGTCCTGGGTTGGAAATTTGACCGCCACTTTGCCCTCCATGGCACCCTGGTCCGGGTGGATCAGGCGCAGCCAGCCCCCGAGGCCAAGCTCCGACAGGCGTCCGGTAATCTCCCGGGTTTGATCCACGGTGGCACTGTCCGCGTGCGCGGCTCTGACCGCGTCTCGCAATTTTTCAGGCTCGAAATACATGAGACGCTCGGCGGCCTCCTGCTCACGGGCCCTGGCTTCTGCTTCACGGTCAACTCGTTGCTGAGTCGATACCAACTGAAAGACCCGCTTGCGGAGATTGCGCCCGACAGCATCCGTACCCGGAAGCGACCGCACCGCCTCGGATGCTAGAAAGTAGGCGAATTCATCAAACGATAACCTGATCACCTTCTGTCCAGCCCGGTCGGTAAACAGCAACAGATGGAAATCAGGCAGCTTGCGGACCAGCTTTATGCAGCGTGCGCGGCTACCCTGAGCATCCAGGATAAAGCATTGTCCAATCGTCAGTGTGCCCACCTGATCCAGCAGTTCCTGGCTCACGACAGCCGGTGACTGAAGAGATTCATCGACAGGTAATCGCGTCCAGAGGATGTTGTTGACCGTTGCACCACTCATGATGGCCACATGAATGCCAATGATCCTGGAGATGTCCTCTCTGATGTGTGCTTCATCAAAATCAACGGACAACAGCAACTGCTCAATCTCGTTAGGCAATGTCTCTACGGTGTCGACGTAATCCTGGCCTTCCTCATCGGACTCGGTGAAACTCCTGACCTGCACGCTCCATATGAGCTTCTCGGTTGAGATCGTGGCGCGAATCCACTCGTCACTGTCGAACCCCTTGCGCGCCAGCAGCCGTTCCAGGGCATCCGACCAGTCACCCCTCAGGAAATCTGATGCAGATTCAGGCAACGGCTGATCGCCAACTGCATCGTTCATCATCACCGAGACGACGTTCGTGGCACGCTCTGCAACCAGGCGCGTCACTTCAGCGTCTGCCAGACGCTGCTCCACGGGACTGGCGGTCAGCACCTGCGTCTCTACGTGTCCTTTGAGGTCTTCCGCGAGCAACGCCAGCACATTCCTGCGGGCACGGGCTGGCGCTTCGACATTGGCATCCATGACAAAAGCCAGCGAGTCCATCAGTAACCGTACTCTGTCCTTTGCGGCGATACCCAATCGGCTTGAGAAATCCTCGAGCCCGGCACAATAGCTCATCAGATAGTCTGAAATGGTCAATACGCCGTGCTCACGACACAGCAATACAATGCCCTCGGAAATCGCGATTCGGCACATCGCCGGGATCATGGGCCGGAGCAGCCCCGCAATCTCGTTCGGCATGGCGAAGTTTTCCACCACTTCTTCAAATCCTTCTGTGATCAGAGACAAAAGTCCGAGGTGAGGATCCCCGAGATGGGCGTTCGGGTGCGCCTGCTCAACCTGGGAGATGATGGACTCTGAACTCTCGCCCTCTGACTGCAGTACAGCAAGGGTTCGGAGCAGTTGCGATTCGCTGATCTTGTCGTTCGCCGGTCTGGGTCTGTGGTAAAACGCGGACACCGCGGCATTGACGATCGCAACGTCAAGACCGGTATTTCTATTCTGATTCATCATGATGCGCAGGACCTAAGCTGGCCGGGGTCCATGTAGATCACAGAACCGACTCGACATCCGCTTGATATACATGGGCTAGACAAACGTTGTCCAGGCCTCCAGCGGCTCCCGATCGGTCACCAATTTGTTCACCGGCGCTTGAAGATTCGCATGACCGATCGCAACACCACAGAAAAGCATGAGATCTTGCGGTGGATTGACAAAACTGCGGACCGTCTCCGGTCTGGACGCCCAGGCCTCCTGCGGACAGGTAGCAAGACCTGCCTCAGTCGCAAGCAGCATGAAGCTCTGCAGAAACATGCCGAGGTCCGACCACTGAGGCGGGCCCATGATTCGGTCCACATAGCAGAATATCACTGCTGGTGCACCGAACAGTTCGTAATTGCGGGCCAGGTGAGCATAGCGCGCCGGCTTGTCCTCGCGGGCAATCCCCAGCAGCGCGTACATGTCCTCACCACACTTGAACCGCGATGATCGATAGGGTTCCTTCAAGTCCGGAGGATAAATCGCGTATTCCGGCACTTCACGCCCCGCCTTCGCCTGCACATGCTCCAGAAAACGCGCTGTTGTGCTGCCGTTGATCACATAGATTCGCCAGGGCTGCAGGTTACCGCCCGACGGGGCTCTGGCGGCCTTTTGCAGCAGACTTCGGATGACATCATCCGGAACCGGTGTATCTAGGAAGTTCCGGATGGTTTTCCTGGTTTGCATGGCTTCCGACACGTTCATGACGACTCCATCTTAAGCTTGGTATTCCTGTCAGCGCTTGGCGTTGTTGAAGGTCTGGCGAAGCTTGGCGTAACGGGCACCAGTCGGGCTGTCGAGCAGGTCATTCTGGCCCAGCAGCTGAGACATCGTTTCACCATACTCCGCGACCAGCTCCTCGGCGTGTGCATGGTAGTTCTCGACCGGCCGCATCATCAGACGGGTGTAGGTGATGTGGCAGACGACCCGCTCGCCTTCGGTCTTGCGGGGCCAGTTGGCGTGCCACAGGTTGCCGTCCCACATGGCCACAGAACCTGGTTCACATTCGATGGCGATGGCGCCGGCCTTTTCGACGGTTTCCTTTTCATTGGGATGGCGACGCAGATTGTTGCTGCCGGGAATCACCAGTGTGGCACCACCCTCCCTGGTATAGCCATCCGTTGCCCAGCAGGCCGTCAGCAACATGTTATGGGCCGGGAACGGTGCGGGCAGCCAGTTGTTGTCCGCATGCAGCCCGATGCTGTCGGAGCCCGACGGACGAACACTGGCCGCCACCTGGCTCAGCAGGAAGCCGCGTCCAACAGAAAATTCAGCCATGGCCATCAGCGATGGATTCATCACCGCCTCTACAAAGGCGGGATCTTTGGCGAGCAGCATGTTGCCACCTCCTTTCGGGCAAAGCTCCTTGATTTTCGCCCGGAACCGGGCATTGAACTCGTCGCTCGCGGGTTTTTGCACCACGGTCCAGCCTTCCATTGCCAGTTGACGACAGTTTTCCCGGAGCCCCAGTTCATCGATCACCGGCGCCAGCTCCTCGGAAATGGCGTCTGGTGGCAGGGTGTCGAAGTAGTTTGGTTCGTTCTGTCCGCTGATCGCTTCACTCATTAATCTGTCCTCGCCGGGCACCTGAAATACCGGCCCTTACCGCAAATGATCGTCACGCTGGTCCCTCCGGGCCCACTGCCCTGAACCATCTCGTCGACAGTACCGGGCAGCTTCGCGACACCGATGATGAACTGCCGACCCACAATATACCTCAAGTGAACCTTCATGGTCCTGATCAGGTCCGCAAATAGTGCGGATACACATGACAGATTCATTGACCGCTACCAGATCAGATGGTTAATTAGCCTGATCAATAAGGAGCAAGCCATGATCAAGGTGATGGGCAGACGCAACTCGGCCAATGTGCAGAAAGTCATGTGGGCCCTGGGCGAACTGGGGCTCGACTATCAGCGCGAAGACGTGGGCGGCACTTTCGGTTATCCGGCCAACTACCCGAACCCCAACCAGGTCGTTCCGACCATACAGGATGGGGATCTGACACTTTGGGAATCGAACGCATGCGTACGGTATCTGGCGCGACAGTACGGTACAGGTTCGCTGTGGCCGGACGACCCGATCAGCCTTGCGCTCGCAGATCAATGGATGGAGTGGCAGCGCAGTGACTACAGCAACGCCTATTTCCCCCTGTTCCAGCGCAAGATCAAATCCAATGAAAGCAATGACAGCCTCAAAGGCCAGATCGAGGCCGCGGCCCGCGTCTATCGTCAGCTGGATGTACATCTCGGCCATCAGCCGTATGTCGCCGGCGATTGCCTGACGGTGGGCGACATACCCGTCGGTACCTGTACCTATCGATATATGACCATGGAGATCCCCAGGCCTGACCTGCCCAATGTCGCCGCCTGGTACCAGCGTCTGACCGAACGTCCGGCGTTCGTCAAGCATGTGATGATCTGGTATGGCACCAATTCAGCGCAGTGGCTGGCCGAAGAAAGCGGAAACGCGGACATCCAGTAAGGCCCGAACCGCTGAGGCCAGGCAGCTACTTCAGCAGCAGCACCGGGCAGGTGGCCAGGACCGCAATCTGATAGCTGACGCTCGCCATGGAACGGGGCGAGTCGTCACTGCCCAGTTGATGAGAACTGACCACGATCAGGTCCACGTCGTTCTCCAGGGCATGACGCACGGCCGTCTTGGAGCGATTGCCTACCAGCGTCACGCAGGTAACGTCCAGGTCGAGATCAGCGAACCGGCTCGCCAGCGAAGCCAGTTCAGAGTCCGCCCGGGCACGAAGCTGATCGGTGAATTTTCGGATCTCTTCGTCATCGTTAACGGTGATGGGTTCAATCACGTGGAGCAGCGTCACCTTTGCCGGCTTCGCTGTCACAATGTCATAGACCGTATCCATTGCCACGACGTTCTTGTCTGAGAAATCTACCGGTAGCAGAATGTGAGTCAACCGATCAAACATGATCTACCCGCCTCCTGGATGGTTGTGTCTCGAATGGGTTCTGGCATGCGCCGTGGTGAATCATGGGACTAACTCCGCAGCAGCCTGCCGGGTATGGCACCTGTATGTTCATTGTTGGTCAACAGGATCTCCCCGTTCACCACCGTGTTCTTGATGCCCGTCGCGGTCTGCTTGAGGCGCCTCGCCCCGGAGGGCAGATCATGGACCACCTCGGGCATGTTGGGCCCGATGGTGTCAGGATCAAAAATGACCATATCCGCCGCCATTCCCCGCCGGATCAGGCCCCGGTCATGGAGGCCCCAGAGCGTCGCGGTGTTGTAGGTGATCTGGCGAACCGCATCTTCCAGGGACATGGCCTGTTTCTCCCGAACCCAATAACTCAGCAGGTGAGTTTGCAGTGAACTGTCCATGATCTGCGAAACGTGGGCGCCCGAGTCCGAGAAGGTGACGACCGACCTTGGATGCTGCATCAGCTTCAGGACTTCATCCATGTCTTCATTGGCAATGGGTGCTCTGAAGAACATTTTCAAATCCTTTTCGAGTGCCATGTCGATCATCAGCTCAACCGGGTTCACCCCCTTCTCACTGGCCAACTGCGCCATCGACGGCCGATCGTATGTCATGTCCAGCATGGGATAGACGTAGTCCCAGTTCGGCGGACGCAACTCAGCGCCGACGATTCGGGGGCCGTTGTATTCCTGATTGGCGATCTCCACCAGCTTCGCCCGCACGGCGGGATCGCGGAGCCTGACCATTTGCTCTGCCAGAGGCAGCGATCGAATGTCCTTCCAGTGTTCCCAGCGATCGAACGGCAGGTTGCTCTCGAAAGACAGCAGCGTGTTCAAGCCGCGACTGTGTACCTGCGCCACCATGCGGCCCCCTGCGGCGGCGGTTTCCTCCAGCAGATCGAAATAGGACCGCCAGTGTCCCGGAGCGGCCCTGGCGCTGAACATGCCCCAGGTCTGGGTGACGCCTGATTCCACTGCCAGATCTCTCAGCCTGCAGTGATATTCCCGAAGTCGTTCCGGATTTCTCCCCGGCGCCTCACCGGCCAGTTCAAATACGCCCTTGCCACTCTCCCCGACTGCATTGACGATTGCCCGAACCTCGTCCCAGTTGGCCAGCCGACTGGCGACGGGCCGGTCGTCGGCAGTCTGGTGGTTAAAGGTTCGCGAGGTGGAAAAACCCACGGCACCTGCGGCCATGGCTTCGCGCATGATGTCCTGCATCCTGCGCACCTGATCCTCACTGGCCTCCTCTTCGAAGGCGCGCTCGCCCATCACATAGGTTCGCAGCGCGGAATGGCCCAGATACCCGGCGTAGTTGATGCCCTTGGGGGTTGCCTCGACGGCATCCAGAAACTGGGGAAAGGTCTCCCAGGACCAGTCGATCCCGGTCAGCATCGCGTCCCTGGACAGATCCTCGGCACGTTCCAGATTTCGGAACACAAGATCAGCGTCTTCCTGCTTGCATGGGGCAAGGGTAAATCCACAATTGCCCATGACCACGCTGGTCACACCGTGGTAGCAGGAGCAGGACCCGATGGGGTCCCAGAACACCTGGGCATCCATATGAGTATGGCCATCGACGAAGCCCGGCGACACCACGTGGCCCTCGGCGTCGATCGTCTGTTTGCCCTTCTCGCTGATGCGCCCAATGGCGGCAATACGGCCGTCCTGAACACCGACATCGGCGCGGTACGCCGCGCCTCCCGAGCCATCTACAATATTTCCGTTCCTGATCACCAGATCAAAACTCATGGCAAATCCTCGTCATTCGCTATGCTGCGATAGTAGCATGACTGTTTTTGGCGGTCTTGTTTCAAGTGCAGGCTGATATGCATCTTCCTGGTCGGTGGGCAATCATAACGCTGCTGCTGCTGCTGGCGGTGGGGGCCCGATATTGGGACCTGGCATCGCACTTCTCTCACGTTGACGACTATGGCGTGGCGCAGAGCCTGCTCGCTTACCAGAGCCATCCGGCATTCGAACGCAGCGCACTGCTGCAGCGGCAGCAGGACAACGACTGGTCACCCATCACCAGAGCCCGGCATGGTGTGACCAAAGCACTGGACGGCCTTGGCCTGCTGGTGCCGATCATCGACTTCAGTAACAAGGTCGAACGACTCGGAAGATTCTCGAAATACTGGACCTACGCACCCGCCCAGTTTCTGCTGACCGATTCATTGCTCGACCCGACACAGTCCTATCGGGAGAAGCTCTACTGGGGCCGCATGCCGTCCTTGTGGTTCGGCCTGCTGGCGCTTGCCCTGTGGCTGAGGTTCTATCGGCTGTTCGACTGGAAGGGTCACGGCGCACTGGTCGCCCTGGCCCTGCTGGCGCTGTCCTGGGAGAACATCATCTACGCCAAACAGCAGTCCAGCTACAGCGTGGGCGTATTGGCCATGGTCACCATGATGCTGATGGTGGTCTGGCATGCAGGTCGCCAGGCGCTCTCAGCCGGCGCCATGTTTGTAACGACCTGCGTTCTGATCCTTTTCTGCTATGCCCAGTATCAGACACTGTTCCTGCTGCCCGCCTTTTTCCTTGTGCTGCTGCGCCACTATGGACTACCGCCGGGCGAAGTGAGACGTTGGCCGGGGCGTGTCGTCGGCACACTGACGGCGGGCGGAGCGCTGCTGCTGGCCGCCCTGGTTCCACTCTACCACTACTGTCTGCGCTATCATCAGGCCTCGGGCATTCACTGGAACGGCGGTCCGAACCAGGAATTCGTCCTCGACTTTACGAAGGTCGAGAGCATCTCCGGGATCATCGTCTTCCTCACCAGTAACACCTACCTCACGCTGCAAGCCATGACCGCTGTGGTCCCGGAGACCAGTCCGATGTACGGTCCATTGGGTATCATCTTTGCTGTCCTGTTCCTGCTGGGGATCATCGGGTTCTGGCGTTCTTCTGACACCCGCGAACGACGCCTGGGACTGTTCATGGGGCTGGTGGCCCTGACCTGGGCCGGCCTGCTCACCGCGAGGATCATAACCCTCAGTCCGACCCGCCACAGCCTCATTCTGCTGCCTGTCTTTGGCATCGTGATCGGCCAGGGGCTGACACTGTGCACCGGTGAAATTGCCAGGGTCATCCCCCGGCAACGGGCTGAGGTGGTTGTTTCATACGGATTCTGCCTGATACTGGTCGCCGCCTTTGCATCGCATCTGATACAGGTCCTCGACTCACGGGCCGACCCGTTCTCGGAGCAGGAACTGATCGCCTGGGTCCGCAACCAGCAGGTGAACATCATGATCGGTTCGGATTGGACCGGCCAGCCCGGGTTGATGCCAGGGTTCGCCGAACACAGCTATTACTACCAGGATCTGTACTTCTATCTGCCTCCACCGTCCGACCCCAGCCCGTCGACTGATCGGACTAAGGTCCTCTCTACGCCGCCACAGCAGCGGATCGCCTGGCTGAGCCATCGACATCCCATCGACAGCGAGCGATTTACCCATGCTGCCAGGGGACTAGCCCGGTATCTATCACTCCGGGCTCGAATGGGCCACGCCCTGCCAGTGACGCAGCCCGGCCGATTCGATGACTACCAGATCACAACACGAATCGAAATCCCCTCAGACATTGAGATGGACATCAGCAACCGCACCAGCAATGGCAGCAACGGATATTATTTCTATCTGCTGGAACAAAGGCCTTCTGGCGCCGATCACTGACCGGACCTGCCAAAATCACCGGCAATCACCTCCGAGATCCTGTCCGGATCGATATGCCTGACCATCGCCGCCTGAATCTCTTCCGGGGTCAACGACAGCATCCGATCCTGCAGCGCTGCAGTCCATGCCATGGTCCGGTCCAGATACAGATTCGAGGACAGAATCCCCGCCAGAGCGTTGTCGTTCGCCAGCTGGTTCTTCTGGGCCTCAAGAAAGCCTGATTTGGCCTCGGCAACCTCGGCTGCTTCGAAGCCATCACTCAGGACCTTGCTGATTTCCTCACGAAACGCGGCCTGCAGCGCGGGGGCGTTCTCCGGTGCATAGATTGCCCTGGCGGAAAAGAGGCCCGCCGCATCAAACGAATCGGCAAAGAATTGCGAACTGACGCCATAGGACAGGCCTTCTTTCTGCCGAATTCGAGTCGCGAGCCTGGAGTTCAGAAAGCCGCCTCCGATCATGAAGTTGGCCAGCACCAGGGCCGGATAGTCCTGGTGGTCGTCCCGGATTGGAATGTTGATACCTGCGGAAAAATAGGCGTTGGGCTTGTCAGGCGTCTCAATGACAAGCACTTCGCGGGCGACCTCGTGATGGGGGTTGGGCAGGCGCTGGTAATCTGCCCCGGAGTTCCAGCCACCAAATATCTCCTCAACCAGCGGCGCGATCTGCCGGGGATCAAAGTCACCGACGATGGCCATGCGACCATGGTTGGCGCCATAGAAATGACGGTAAAAATCCCTGATCTGCTCCAGCGTCACGGCTTCGGTATCTGCGATGGCCTCGTCGAACGACCGCACGTAGCCCGGGTGACCCTTCGGCAATGGGTTCAGATGTCGATTGATCGCCAGTGAGCCCAGCGCATTGGGATTGGATCGATTGGACTCGTAGCTGGCAACCGTCTGCTGCTTCAGTTCCTTGAACTGGTCCGGCGGGAACGCCGGCGTCTGGAGTACCTCCCCTGCGAGCCGCAGCACGGCCGGGAGGTTTTCCCTGGTCGTCTGCACGCTGCCACCGGCCGAAGAAATCCCGCCACTGAATCCGCCCCGTGCCTTCAGACGATTGAACTCGTCCGTCAGTTGTTGCCGGTCCAGCCGTTCGGTCCCCCGCATCAACATCCCACCGGTGAGGCCAGCGACAGAGACCATGTTGGTCAATGCGTCCTCCGAGCCGTACAGGGTAGACAGGCTCATCACCACATTCTCACCTCTGGTCGCTTTCGGCAGCATGGCCAGTTCAAAACCATTGTCAAACGTCATGGTGATGGTGCGGGCATCTATATTGGCCGGCGAGGGATCGAACGCCTCCCCTTCCTTGACCGCCTCCCTGCCCCGGTAGTCGGCGACCATCGCCTCCACATCAGGCATGGGAGGGATCTCGGCCCGGTCCGGTTGATCCGTTGGAATGAACTGGCCAACCGTACTGTTCTGGAGCTTCATGTAGGCCCGGGCAACACTGTTGACGTCGAGAGCGCTGGCCGCCGTCAGCCGGTCCCGATGCAGGAACATCAGCCGCCAGTCACCCATGGCCGCCCAGTTGCTCAGTTGCAGCGCTACGGACTGGGAAGAATTGAACGTCAGCTCGAAATTGTTCACGAACAGGGTGCGGGCACGTTCGACTTCGTCATGGGTGATCGGAGCGTTCATGGTCGTTTCGTATACGGTCTTTTGCATGGTGGCCAGAACATCGTCTACCGACCCATCCGCCCGCAGTGCGGCAAAGATCAGCATCGGACTCGCCTCACGGTACTGGGTAGCCTGGGCGGCCACACTGACTGCCTTGCCCGATTCCACGAGCGCCTTGTATAGCCGCCCGGAAGGTGCACTGGAAAGCGCATGGGCATACAGATCCAGTGCGGCCATGTCC
This sequence comes from Pseudomonadota bacterium, assembly GCA_027624035.1. Classification (GTDB taxonomy): domain Bacteria; phylum Pseudomonadota; class Gammaproteobacteria; order Pseudomonadales; family Azotimanducaceae; genus UBA7455. The sequence goes on from JAQBUI010000012.1 coordinate 10,763, forward strand.
TCGTGGGACCCGGGCGGGACATGAAACATCATCATGACGAACTTCGAATCCCCGACCCGACGCAGGGTCACACTGCGCTCCCCATCCTGAACAGGTTCGACCGTATAGGTCGGCCAGATCCTGTTGGCACCTTCCCGGTCGGGACGGGGTATGGCGCCGAACTTCTCAACAATGAGATCCTTCGCCAGTTGCTGATCAAACTTGCCGGCCACCACCAGCACCGCATTATCCGGCTGATAATACTTTCGGTAGAACGCCTGCAGACGTTCTATGGGCACGTTCTCCACATCGGAGCGAGCCCCGATGGTGGAGTTGCCATAGTTGTGCCACATGTAGGCGGTAGACATGACCCGCTGATACAGCATGCCAAGGGGATTGTTTTCACCGGACTCCATCTCGTTACGCACCACGGTCATCTCTGAATCCAGATCTTCTTTGGCGATAAAGCTGTTCACCATCCGATCCGATTCAAGATCAAGCGCCCAGTCCAGATTGTCGTCGGTGGCGGGAAAGGTCTCGTAGTAGTTGGTTCGGTCAAACGAGGTCGTGCCGTTGGGTGATGCGCCCCGCTCGGTCAGTTCCTTCGGAATATCCGGATGATCTGGGGTTCCCTTGAATACCAGATGCTCCAGCAGGTGCGCCATCCCGGTTTCGCCGTAGGACTCGTGCCGCGACCCAACAAGGTAGGTGATATTAACGGTGGTGGTCGGCTTGCTGTCATCAGGGAATAGAATAACCCGCAGGCCATTGCTGAGTCGGTATTCTGTGATGCCTTCTACCGTGGCAAGTTCCGTCAACGTCGTGACCGTCGGCGCAGTGTGGGCCGGCCGCTCGCTTGATGTCGGGCCGGTGTTCTGACAACCCAGCAACATCAGCGCGCCCACCATCAGCCACCAATTTCTCAACATTCCGGTCTCCCTCTATTTGACACTTGTTTCGACGTAATTCGAACTCAACCCTAACCTGACCGTCATCATGACGCTACCCCTGCGATGCGCCACCCGGGACCGCGAACAGCACACCTGCATCCCGGATCGTCGCTAACGTACTGCAGCCAGTCAGGCAGCCGTACCTGATACGGGCACGCTCAGGGCTACCAGGTATCAATATATGGATATTTCTTTTCAGTTCTTGGCGCCACCGGCGGCAACCGCTTGAGGCTGGCTGCAATCCACTCCCTGGTATCTGCCGGGTCAATTACATCGTCGATGCCACCACCGGGCGCGGAGTTCACCGCTTTGGCCCCCTCATAGGCTCGTGCCACCCGGGTATCGAATTCCCGCTTGCGCTCCTCCGGGTCTTCCATGGCGGCCAGTTCCTTGCGATAACCCAGCTTGACCGAGCCTTCGATGTTCATACCGGCGAACTCTGCCGTTGGCCAGGCGACGGTAAAGAACCCAACCAGGGCACTGGCACCACACATGGCCTGGACGCCAAGACCGTAAGCCTTGCGGACCACGACGCCAAACAGTGGCGTCGTCAGGTTGGCACCCGCGTTGAACATGCGTACGCAGTGGCGAACCAGAGCCGTCTTTTCCACATCCGGGCCTACCATCATGCCAGGGCAATCCATCAGGCTCAGGATCGGAATGTCGAACGCATCACATAGCTGAATGAAGCGCGCACCCTTGTCGGCACCATCGGAATCGATGGCACCGGCAAGATGATGAGGGTTGTTGGCGATCACACCCATGGGCCTGCCTTCCACCCGGATGAACGCGGTGATCACACCTACCCCGAATTTCTCACGGATTTCCAGCACCGAATCCTTGTCCGCGATGGTCTCGATAATTTCCCGCATGTCATACAGCCGCAGCCGATTCTCTGGTATGACGTGGCGCAGGGTCCGCTGGTCATTGGCTTGCCAGTCCTGCACCGGGCCCTGAAAGTAGGACAGATATTTCCTGGCGACCTGCACGGCCTCCGCCTCATCCTTGACCAGGATATCCACCACGCCGTTTGGTACCTGGGTGGACATGGGACCGACTTCCTCTGGCGTATAGATACCCAGCCCACCACCTTCGATCATGGCGGGTCCACCCATTGCCACCGTGGTATTTTCGGTGGCGATGATCACGTCGCAGCAGGCGACGAGTGCGGTGTTGCCGGCGAAGGTGCGCCCATTGATGACGCAGACCATGGGCACCAGGCCGCTCAATTTCGAGAATGTGGTGAAGGTATTGGTATCAAAAGCGACCCCGGGCCCGATCGAATCGTCCCCCGGTCGACCGCCTCCGCCTTCACCGAACAATACCAGGGGAATGCGGAACCGATGGGCCAGTTCAAACATCCGGTCCTGTTTGTAGTGGTTTCGACTGCCCTGGGTCCCCGCGAGCACAGTGTAGTCGTAGTGCACGACCATGGCTCTGGCTGCCTGCTCACCAAAGAGATCAGCATTGATGGTCCCTGTGCCAGCCAGGAGGCCGTCCGCGGGCGTTTCCTTGCGCAGGGTTTCCATATCATGGCGGCGATGCTGGCGGGCCACGACCAACGGCCAGTATTCCTTGAACGACCCTTCGTCCATGAGTTCCGCAATGTTTACCCGGGGCATCCGGTATCCCCGGGCATGGCGCTTGGCGACTGCCTCGGGGCGGTTCTCATCCAGGGTGAACGCATGGCGGCGATAGTTCTCCGCAAGGTCCGGGCGAATAAAGTCCGGGTCAAGCGTTTCAACGTTGGCAGCGGCGCCGCCGGTGACCTCCGCTTCCTCCACGAATACGATGGGATACTTCTCTCGCACGACATCCCCGGCTGACATCGTGATTTCCCGCACGATGCCATCGACTTCCGAGGCAATCACATGTTCCATCTTCATGGCTTCGACCACCGCCACCTGCTGGCCGGCACGGACCTCATCACCCTCTGTGACATCAATGGAAATGATGGTGCCCTGAATGGGCGAACTCATGCCGATGCTTCCGGAAGGGCCCTGCACACTGTGTGGCGCGGCGGCCGCCTGGGTCGACGACTGCCTGGCCTTGATCTCGGCATCATGGCTGAAGAGTGCCAATGGATCGTTCTTGTCGACTCTTGCCCCCGCAAAACCGTCAGACCCGGCGTCCTCACCTTTTTCAGCCACGACGTACCTCGGCCGTGCAGTTTCTGACGGCTCCGCCAGCGCCTTCATCTGATCGTCCACCCATCGGGTGTAGACACGGGCATTGACAAAATCCTCGTGAGTCACGATGTTGTGCAGCCACGACAGATTGTTGCCGACGCCTTCGATGCGGAATTCGGTCAGGGCCCGCGCAGTTCGTTTGACGGCCTGTGAGAAGTCCGGACCCGGCGAGTGAACAATGACCTTGGCCAGCAACGAATCGAATGCGGTGCTGGTCCTGTATCCCACGTAGCCGAAGCCATCCGTTCTGACACCGGGGCCGCTGGGAGCCTCGTAAGCCGTAAACGTACCGCTGGCAGGACGAACCTGGCCGTTGGGTTTGATCGTTTCCATATTGACTCGCGCCTGGATGGCGAAGCCTCTGGGTTCGATCGCCGTGCCGAGTCCGACTGCCGCGAGGGACTCGCCTGCAGCCAGCCGAATCTGTGACTGAACGATATCCACCCCGGTCACTTCTTCAGTCACCGTATGTTCTACCTGCAGCCGTGCGTTGGCCTCGATGAAAACAAACGGCTGCGGTCCACCTGCCTCGTCGACCAGAAACTCGAATGTACCAAGGTTGCTGTACCCCACGTGTTCTGCGAACCGGACTGCCGCCGCCAGGATATCCTCTCGCAAACCGGAATCGAGCCCGGGCGCCGGGGCAATCTCCAGCACCTTCTGATTGCGGCGCTGGACGCTGCACTCGCGCTCCCACAGATGGGTGATGCCACCTTCCAGATCGCCCAGAATCTGCACCTCGACGTGGCGCGCCCGGGCGATGAACTCCTCGACATAGACGTCCTCGATCCCGAATGCAGCATTCGCTTCACGACGGCAGCGCTCGTAGATCTTCTCCAGTTCATCCGCTTCAGTGACGGCGCTGGTGCCACGCCCGCCACCTCCGGCAATCGCCTTGATGATCATGGCACCACCTGAAGATTCAAAAAACGCCCTCGCTTCCTCGAGGCTGACGGCCCGATCGATTCCCTTCAGCACCGGCACCCCGGCTTTGATGGCGGCTTCTCTTGCCCTCGCCTTGTCGCCAAACAGCGACAAATGCTCGACCTTTGGACCAACGAAGGTAATGCCTTGCTCGCCACAGCGGCGAGCAAATTCCGCCTGCTCGGACAGAAACCCATAGCCAGGATGGACCGCGTCACAGCCCGTGTCTTTTGCCGCCTGGATAATCGCTTCGATATCAAGATACGCCCGGGCACCGATGCCAGACAACGGATGGGCTTCATCGGCCACCCGGGTATGCAGGCTGGCGGCATCGTCCTCGGAAAATACCGCAACGCTTCGGATGCCGAGGTCCGATGCTGCGCGGGCAATGCGAATGGCGATCTCACCCCGATTCGCGATGAGCAATCCGGAAAAACTCATAAACACTCCTTACTGTGTTGATTTCTTGATGTCTGATATGGCTGAAGTCTGAACGACCGGGGTCCGGCCGTTGCTCTAATCGCGCCGATCGTAAAGGGTACCCGTGACACCCGCGGCGACCAGTGAAGCGTACTCTGACTCGCTGATCCCCAGTTCATCGACCAGAATTTCCCGACTGTGCTGCCCCACACAAGGGGCAGGACGAATAGCTGTGGCCGGTGCTGCAGAGTATCGCCAGGGGCGACCTGGCAACCAGGTCGCACCCGCTTCCGGGTGGTCGACCTCGGCGACGAATCCCGTGTCCGTGAAGTCCGGATCGGGCAATCGGTAAATGTCATAAAAAGGTTTGACTCTGGCGGCAGTGACTCCAAGCCCCCCCAGCTCCCGCTCCGCGTGGGCGGCATCCTGCCTCGCTACCCACTCCCCAAGAATGGCGTCGAGTTCCTGTTCATGCCGTTTACGGGAGGCCATGGTGGCAAACCGTGGATCGTTCAGGCGGACGTCGCCGACGTAACTGACGAGCGCCCGCCAGGCGCCCTCGGTCTCCGTCGCGAGGGCGAGCCATTCTCCGGCCGCGGCCTGATAGTTGTTATGGGGTGCTATGCGCGGATGATGGTTGCCAGCCGGTACCGGCACCCGGCCGGTGGCGTCGTATTCCATCACGGCATCACCACAAATCACGTTGATGGCCTCCATCATGGACAGATCCACGCGCTGGGGCTCGCCAGTCCGGTCCCGATGGTGCAGTGCCGCCATGATGCTCGCCACGAGGAAATAGCCCGCGATTGGATCTGGATAGAGCCCGCCGGTGTTCATGCCCGGGTCACCCTCATAACCATGGATGGATGAAAGCCCCGCCATCGGTTCGGTGGTGGCCCCGTTGGCTGGATAGTCCCAATACGGCCCGGTCTCGCCGTAACCCGAAATGGAAGCCCAGATCATACCCGGCCGAAGTGCGTGCAATTTGTCGAGGGTGATTCCCCAGGAAGGAATCACCGTGGGACGAAAGTTATCCGCCAGAATGTCGAAACCTGGCAGCAGTTCCCACAGCAGTTCCCGGCCCCGTTCGGACCGAAGGTCCAGGGTCACCTCGCGCTTGTGGAGATTGACAGAATTGTACTGACCCTGAGTGTTGAGTGGATGCTGCGTCCTTGAAGGGTCCTGTACACCGGGAGGCACCCGGTCAGACAGCCGACGAAAAACGTCCGGGCGATGAATCGAACCCACCTGGACCACGTCCGCGCCCAGCAGCGCCAGCAGTTCTGTAGCAAAGGTCCCGGACCACGCCTGACCAAAACTCAACACTCTGATCCCTGCAAGGGGACCATCACCCGGATTCCCACCGGTTTTGCCGGCAAGCGTCATAGGCTGCGTTCGCCGGTTCATGATGTTCTGATGTTCGCCGACGCGAGGTGCGGGGCGCGAAACACACCACGGGTTCGACGACAGTTTCGCGGGGGCACCAGCGGCACGAACCGTCTTGCCATCGAGTTCGGTCGTCGCCAGAAAATCCCGGGCAAGAAACTGTTCGTTGCTGACGATGTCCTCGATATTCTGCATGACCCCGATCACGCAGCGCAGCCGGGCAAGCTTGTGAAAGACGGGCCAGCGTTCCAGTTTGGGCAGAGATTCTGCCATCCCGAGCGCGACCTCCCGCAGGTCTTTGGAATGCCGGCCAATGTCCGGGACAAGTTCCTTTCTGTCTGCTAATTCCGGCAAACCCACCGTATGCATGGCCTCGGACCAGTTATGAAAATCGGCAATACCGAAGTTCATGCGGCCATCCTTGAGTGGCCAGAGTGGGCCCGCCTGCCCTCTTGGCCGGCCACCTGCGGCCCCATAGCTGATACCTGTTTCGTTATAGATCGCGCCAATGGCCCAGGTGTGAACGGTGAGCGCAAACGCGTTCAATTCGCTGACGTCGACCCGCTCGGGCGAATCCGACTCGTCCCGGCGACGCAATGCCGCCGCGCCGGTGATAAATCCGGTCACGCCGCCCACATAGCCCACCTGATGTCGCGGCATCTGCAGCGGAGGCTCATCTCGATAGCCGTTGATGAATGACCAGCCGGTCCTGGCGCTGGCGGTCAGATTATTGCCTGGATGATTGGCAAGCGGTCCTTCAAGACCGTGCGGCGTGATCGAGACATGCACCGCATTGCCGCGTAGCCGCGTCAGGCAACTGTACCAGGGCGCCTCCTCGTTGATGGGCGCCGTCGTGATCAGAACATCGGCACTCTCCATCAGGCGTCCGATATCCTCGGCATCCTGGATTTCCACCGAATGCTTGTTCCAGTTGGCGTAACCATGAAGCACTCCGCGGTCCGGCCCCGGCTGATCATCCAGAAACGGAGGTTCTTTGCGCAGCGGGTGGCCGTCGGGTGGCTCGGCCAGAACGACCTCCGCACCAAAGTCTCCAAACAATCGCGCTGCGAATGCCCCCGACAGACGGTCCGACAGGTCAACAACCCGAATTCCTTCAAATGGTCTTGTCATAGCTCCTCATCCAGTCGCCACATCCGGCCGGCTTTGTACAGCGAGGCCCTCTACAGTTATACGCGGGCACGGCCAACCCATCCGGAGACGTGCCTGATCGGCAGGGTCGTAACTGTATCACAACGATTCCCGCCCTCGGCAAGCCTGTCTTACACGCGCCGTTTCACAGCATCCGGCTGACCACCCCCAGGGGGTGGTGATGCCAGGCAACACTGACAATAAAGAGAAACGTGATCAGGGCGAACCCATAGCAGAGCACACGAATGTGCCTGGGTGCACCCTCGCGCAGGGCAACAGACCCGAGCACAATGTACACCAGCAGGGCCGCGACCTTGACTGTCAACCAGTGATGCACGAAGGGGTATTGCCCAATGGCGACAGAGAGCGCGATCGCCGCCACAAGCAATACCGTGTCATTCACATGGGGGAAAATCCGCAGGAATTTTGCGTCGAGCATGGGGCTGCGCCGAAGCATAAGGATACCCCGGAACGCGAACAACGTGCCCGACATCACGACACAGACTACATGAATCGACAAGGCGGAGGGATAGACCGACGCGGCATTCATGGGTCGCTGCCACCAGCCCCGCGATGATCCGCCTCATCATGGGCGGCAAGCGTGCCGCGGGGCATGAGTTGCGTCATGGTTCTTCACTCTCCTAGCGACTAAAATACATTGTAAATAAAGCACTGATAGGTGGTCCACCTGTATGGCCAACGCCAGGGTTGTCGTCAGCGAGCCGGTTCAAACCGATGCGTCCCCGGGACCGGTCAAGCGCCCGGGATTTATTCCTGTTGCCGGAATCGCCCTGCCCCTGCTGGTCTTGGCAAGTCTGCTGGTCGCGAATCTGATGCGTCCCGTGCCGGTGGACAATGACGCTTTGAGCAGTCTTGGACTCGTGGTGCTGGACCAACCGAGGACGGTTGAACCATTCGACCTGAAGGACCATGAAGGGACGGCGATCAGACAGTTTGCTGACCGCTGGACGCTGGTCTTTTTCGGCTTTACCCACTGTCCGGACATCTGTCCAACCACCCTCTCGGTGATGAATCAGCTCGCCGTGTCGATGGGTCCAAACCAGCCGGAGGTCGTGATGATCACCGTCGACCCGGGGAGAGACACGGCACAGAATCTGAATCAGTATGTCACGGCATTCAACCCGGACTTCCGCAGTCTGTCTGGCAAGGCGCACGATATCCGACAGCTCGGCGATCAGCTTCAGGTGGTGTTTGAGGAGCAAGGTGACGGACCCGACTATCAGGTTGGTCACACCACGCACATTGCCGTCATCAATCCGACCGGCGAATTCATGGGCTATTTCCGGGTCCCCCACCGGTCAGCGTCGATGCAGCAGGCACTCACGACGGTGATGGCGCGATGAAAGACCGGTTTCTGCTGCCCCTTGGGGCGATTGCGCTGCTGCTGGTCATGTTCGCCTTTCCCGCGATACTGGTGCCAAACGCCATGGATGATGTTCCCGAACGGGCCAGCCTCAAGGTGCTGACAACCTACGATGCAGCAATCAATATGGCCAATGACGTAATCTCACGACACCGGAACCCGCCGACGACCGGCAGACTGGCGGCGCTGCCTTCGGACAGCCGCGAGTGGATCGAACTCCTTAATCCCATGGGCCGCAAAGCTGCAGGCGGCGGTCCGGCCCTGCTTGAGGTTGCGAGCGACGATACCGGTGCCATTGGCATCGCTGGTGACCACCTTCAGGTCACCATCACGCTGCCCCGGTATCGTGGCCTGCAGCACAGCCAGACCGTGATTGCGCTCACCGGGGACGACGGTCTTGAGTAGAAGCCTGCTGCTTCTGATCGTGGTCTCATTGGGCCTTGCCATCATCATGACCGTTCTGAGCGCGCACATTCGGCTGCAGGACTCATCCGTCGGATGCGACGCCGCGCCGTTCTGCATGTCCACCGAGACCTCGGCATCACCCGGAATAACCATCGACCCCGGTGAGCGCAACCAGGGCCTGCGAGCTACCCATCGTCTGGCCGCCAGCATCTTCGGGATTCTGATCATGCTGGTATTCATGATCTCATTCTGGCAGCGCCGGGCCAGATGGATATCGTCGGCCCTTTTGCTGCTGACAGTCATACTCGCCCTCGTGGGATTGAAGACGCCAGACCCGGCGCACCCTATTGTCACCACCACCAATCTGTGCGGCGGCATGCTCCTTTCTGCGCTCCTGTATGGCCATCTACGGGTCATCACCGGTGCCATGGTGGTCCGCGGGACACTGCGATATCTGGTCACTCTCGGTGGCGGCCTGGTCTTTGTCGCGGTCCTGAGTGGCGCCTGGGTGACGGCCAATTTCGCCGCCGGCAGTTGTAAATCGTTTCTCAATTGTTCTCATGAAGACCACATTTCAGAGCGTGCTGGCGATAGGACGCGACCCCAGATCGGTTTCACAGAAAACGCGGCCCTCGCTTTCAACCCCGGCAGGCAAATCAGCCCCGTCATCGGAACTGATCAGAACCCGCTGATCGTCCTGACGCACGAACTCGCCTCACTGGTCGCGGCGCTGGCGCTGCTGATGCTGCTGACCCTTGAATTCAGGCGAGACCGGCGCATTCTGGCGTCTGCCTATGGGGTTGCCCTTGTGGGGCTCCTGTCTCCAGCCCTCTGGCCCATCGAAACGCCGGGGGCAGCACTCATTCACAACACGCTCTCGCTCGGCGTGTTGCTCATGCTCGTAAACAGTCTGTTTGAACCCGGAAAGTCGCCATGACTGAGATGTTGCTGTATACCGCCGCCGGCATTGTGCTCTATGTGATCTCGGACGCTGTTCTGAGATTCATAGAATCCCGTTATGACGAGCCCTTGCAATACCGCTCGGTCATCTTCTTTGGCATCATTCTGGCCCTGGCGCTGATCCTGTTTGCCGTGATCCGCGCTGCATTCGGATGAATGCCTGGCAGGCGATGAGGATGAACAGGAATCCGCCGATGGCTGAAATGAGGCCACCAATACCCATGAGCCCCATCCCCGCAATCCGCCCAATGCTGTCCAGGCCCTGTTCCGCGCCAGCGACCTTGCGGGCAACGCCATAGCCGCCAGACCAGACGAGGCCAAGGATGTGCAGGAACTGACCGCCGGCATAGGCCCAGAGCTGAACGCGAGCCAGACGGAAATTGACATTGGGATAACCGAGACGCGCCAGCAGGTCATACCCCACCGCCATCAGCGCCAGGGTCACACCAACGATACAGCCGTGATAGTGTGCCGGCACTGTGACATCATTGCCCTCAATCATGAAGCCGATCACCCCGCCAGCACCAAACAGCAACAGCGACGAAAACAGGCCTGCATGGGCACATGCGCCTGCAGGGCCATCTGGCCGGGACTGAATCAGCCCGAAGTAGATCGCCACCCCCAGGGGAAACGTCGCCAACGACCCGCCAAAGCTCATCAGCCAGGTAAACATCTGACGGTGCATGGGATCGGTGACCGGATAGGCGTAGTAGATGACCGGTGCGATGAAGACTGACAACAGTCCTATCAGAAATATCAGCGCGACGACGCGCTCACCCATCATCAGGTGAATGCCCGCGACGCTGGCCAGCCACAGCCAGCACACCATCATCAGCAACGTATAGGTGTACTGGAGAACGTGCCCTCCTCCCCAGAACAGCATTTCGTAGTAAAGCTCATCCGTTAATGCAGTCGGCAAAGTCAGCCAGGACCAGACAAAGGCCCCGATCGCGATGACAACGGATATCGCCGCACAGTTGAGACCAAATCGGGTCACCCCCGCGGCAGTAATGCGCTCTCCCACAGGAACGATCACCTGCATCGCGACCAGAACCTGAACACCCACCGCCAGACCAAACACCACGAGCCCGGACAGAAACACGGGATGCTGGAGCACCGGGATATAGTTACTCATAAGCGGCCTCGCCTCCGGCAGAAAACCGGTCAGAGCCAGCGCCATGGTCGATGCCGTCACGGCGCCGAAAATCGCGCGATTGAGCAGGCCCCATCCGCGCCGGGAAGCAAGACTCCAGAGAATGCCCGCAAAGGCCAGTATCCAGACCAGCACCGAGAGATTGACGTGAATCACCAGCGCCGTATGGAAGAAATCCGCGTAGGGAATCATCTCGCCGATGGCTGGCATGCGGGCCAGCACCAGCAGGACAGAGAATGTCCCGGCACCGGCGAGTGCAGCGACGCTGAGCCAGAACCAGTTGCGCCCCATCTGAGCACGCTCATCAGCCGGAACATTCAGCATATAACGAGCAACAGGCGCCGTTTCCGTGTTTGCCAGGGGGCTCATGAAACTGGCGTAAGCCCGGGCTGATAGACCCGAACGCCGCTGTCATCGACATGCAGGACGACAATGCTGTCCTGCCCGGTGCTGATGGTCTGACGAAAATCATGGCTGAATGCTTCCTGACGAATGTCGCTCTTCAACCGCAGATGAAGATCAAGACTGCCCGCATCTATTGAGAACCGACGATACAGAGCGATCACGCCATCATTGTGGATCCCTGACGGGGCGACCTGGCCGCTGTACCGGAGCTGTCCGTTCAGGCGCAATTCGACCGCCATGGGCGACTTCTCCGATGGACACACCTCCAGCTGACGCATGTTCGGCGCCAGTTTTGCCATGTCGGCAGCCTCTGGCACCTTGCAGACACCCAGGCGCTTACCGCTGTGCCGGACCACGAACTTGAGCTCTGTCTGGCCTTCCGGGAGCACCTGATACTCCGGCGAATCCGTCAGATAGCCCAATATCAGTGCGACACTGCCGAACAGCACCGCAACCAGCACGACCTCAGGAAGCTTCATCGGTCACTCCTTTCGCCGCGCTCGGGGCTTTCCTGGGCTGATCCGATTGTCCGGATTGCCCAACCTTGTCACTCTGACGTAGCTGCCTCAGCTTGTCGGCGATCGCCCCACGGCCGCCGGAACCGACCCACAATTCATGAACATTGACAGCCACATCCTTGAAGCGCAGGTGAGGTTCCCGTTCGTGACGCAGTCTCGCCTGCTGCAACTCGACCCCGACACGATGGTAGCAGTCCCCCTCGCGACAACCCGTCAGGACCACGGTGTCCACCCCCTCCCGTCGGCACAGATAATCGATGTACGATGGCGGCAGCTGCGCCGTACACTCCAGCGACACGGTGGCAACATCGTCCGCGGCGAAACCATCAATGTTGGCACCATGGCCGCAGCCAACCAGCAACACACGACCAGGTGAAGACATCTTCTTCAGGTCGATAATGATCTCATCAAGAATCGTTGCATTGCTCTTGTGGGCAAGGTTGATACCACTTAGTGCGTGATTGACGCTCTTGAAGGGCGTGACGGTCGGGCAGGCCCCGGCACAGATCCCACAACCGACACACTTGTCGGCGATGACCACCGACTGCTGATGGTTCTTTTTGTAGTCGTGAGGCTTCATGTAGACCGCATCATAGGGACAGTCGGCAAAACACCAGCCACAGCCATTGCAGTTATCCGGGTCGACCACCGCAATCGTCGGCTCGGGCGCCCTGGAGAGCAGGGGCACCAGCAGCAGTGCAATGGTAATGCCGAGCAGCAGCCCCCAGACCGGGCCCGACCCAAGAATGTCGATCAGCGGATAGACGTTCATGTAGTACCAGTCGAGGTCCACGCTCTGAACGCTCCGGTCCAGGTCAGCCGGTGCCATGCTCGTCGCCGGTTTGATGAGGGAAACCACTGTCAGGCTCGCCAGTGCCGCCAGAGCCAGGCGCTTCGGCGGCAGTGACTTCGACCGGCTGATGCGTTGAATGTGAATAAACATCCCGAGTAGCAGCGCAAGCGGGATGCCAACGTGCAGGAAGATCAGCAGCGAAAAAAACCGATCGCTGACGGTCGCATTGTCGATCAATCCAAACGCCATCGGTTCCACCACGATGGGCAGAGCGTCAAACAATGTCGCCGTGGTCTGGGCCACATACTGCGCTCGCTCGTCCCACACCAGCCAGTAGCCTCCAATGCCGGAAGCAAACAGTAACCACAGCAGCGGAACACCCGAGACCCAGGAGAACCAGCGAGGGCCCTGGTAGCGCTTCATCAGAAACTCTTTGGCCAGATGGGCCGTGACAACCAGCACCATCGCGGCAGACGCATAGCGATGCAGACTGCGCATCAGGCTGCCCACATAATATTGTTCATTGGAGATCAACTCGACCGACGCCCAAGCGCCCATGATGCTCGTTTCAAAGAAGATAAACAGGTACAGCCCCGTCACGGCAACAATCCAGAACAAATAGAAGCCAAGCCCGCCAAGGTGGAACAGCGGATTCAGGTCTGCTGGCAATGAAATCTCTCGCGACATGTATCAGGTTCCCGGCTTGAGAGTGTGCCGCCATTCCCTGATCAGGGCAAAACCCAGTGCGCCAATACACAGAAAACCGATGATCGTGCCGATCACAAGCGAGTAGTCCAGTCGATACTTGTCCTGTGATGGATCGTAAACAGTACAGAACAGCTTCAGCCGATCAGACAGATTCTGCATCACGCTGCCTCCGGACTCCGCGCCCAGAATCAGAGTCTTTAGGGGCTCAACCAGCACCGGCGTGTCAAAATCGAGCCCATAAATCTGGCGATGGACACGGCCCTGGTCGTCCAGCAGCGTGGTCTGGATCAGGTGATCAAACCCGTTAGGACTCTCGAAATAGATGAAACCGAGAGAGGCCGTGAGCGCGTCGATCGCCTGCTGGTTCCCGCTCAGGAAATACCAGTCAGCCTCCGAGACGCGCTGCTGATCGGCGAAAAACTGCATCATCTGGGGCGTGTCCCGATGCACGTCGAAACCCACCGTCAACACGGTGAACCGACCGGTACCGACCAGCGACCGGGCCTTTCGAACCACATCCTTGAGGTTCTGGGTCGTCGTCGGGCAAATGTGATAACAACTGGTATAGATCAGCGAGATCACGACAGGTTGACCACGAAACTGGCTCAGGCTGACTTCGGTGCCGTCGGGCCGGCGCAAGGTGACATCTGCTGCCGTCTTGCCGAGGGCTCCCTGGCTGATCGCCAGCGCCTGATCACGATCGAACTCCACGGTATGATGGCCCGAATGCGCGGCAAACAGCCCGACAGGAAACAAGCCAATCATTGCGACGATAAATCGTATGACCATGGATCAGGGTACCCGGTCAGTCATTGAAGAGGGACAATCGTGGTGGCGGAACCCGCCTGTGAACTGCCCGCTAGCTGATACCCCACGTTTCCGCGAGATACTTCCAGTTGATGAAATAGTACAGCGCGAAGGAGACAAAAAACACCAGCGCCAGTACCAGCGTTCCTGGTACGGTCGACCCGAACTTGCCGATTCCGACATAGTCGGCGTCCGCAGGCTGAGACGCCATGATGGGCGGGTCGAGCTTTTCCTCGTCCCCGAGTTTGCGCCCGAACAGCAGCGAGGCAACGATGATCACACAGAATGCAGCCCCTCCGATGACGGCCAGCAGTACTGACAGCCCGTTCAACGCCAGCAACGTGTTCGCAGCGGCCGGGAATTCATGCACGATTCCGCCGGTCATCGAAAAGGTGATATCCCAGTGACGCCTCGGGACACCCAGGGTACCTGCCCCCATCAGGAACAGTGCAACCCCTGTCATGCCGAAGCCGAACAGGTACGGCTGCCAGCTGGCGAGCCCCTTCATCACGATTTCCCGCCGGAACAGAACCGGGACAAGCCAGTAAGTCAGCGCCATGAACGCGAGCGTTGAACCGATCACGACTGTCGCGTGAAAATGCCCGGGCACATAGAGCGTGTTGTGCATCAGCACATTGATCTGTTCAGCTCCCATGACCACGCCGGAAATGCCACCAAGAAAACCAAAACCAACCAGAGAGATGAACATCCCGGAGAACGTTGGATTACCCCAGGGCGTCCGTCGCAACCACTCGAACAAGCCCGAATTGAAGCCTTTGGCGCGCTGGGCGGCCTCGATCGAACCCGGCACTGTCAGGCCGTGAACCATACTCGCCATCACAGCAAGGTACATGGCATAGCTGGTATTGAACATCTTGAACTCGGAACTCATCCCCGGGTCCGCCAGCAGGTGATGCACACTGGCAATCTGCAGGAACAGAATGTACATCAGAAAGGCCATTCGGCTGACCTTCTCGGACATTGGCTTGGCACCAAACACGATGGCCGCAATGGCATACCAGACGGCGATGTGGGCAGAAACATTGATCTGCTGGGATGAATGTCCAAATCCCCACCAGATGAGTCGATAGGCCAGGCTGTCGATATCCGCGATGAAGCCGAGGCTCCATAGCAGCGTTGGAATCAGGATGATGGCACCACTGACAATCGTGAATACGGCAATGATGGCGGCGGTGATCCCGCCGAAGGTGACCAGAGAAACAGATCCCTCATAGGTCTTCTCTGCCTTGGCGATCACCAGTGTTCCGAAGAAGATGAAACAGCCGATCAGTGCGCCGACCGCAAACAGAATCAGGCTGAGATAGAACAACGGATGCGCCTCCATCGGCACATAGGACGTCATCATGACGCTCGAGGTGCCGGTCAGCACGATGTAGTTGTTCAGCAACGCACCGACCACCATCAGTCCGAACGCGACCCACCCAATTTTCGGCGTGGCCAGGCGACAGCCGAGCAGGACCGATGAAACGAAATACAGCAGGGCAATCTCGAAAAAGATCATCCAGAAGATCAGCACGTTGAGCCCGTGGGCCGTAAGGGTCAGATAGAACCAGTCGGCAGGAAGCAGATGGACCGCCGGCCAGCGCGTCAGCCCCACCATCAGGCCGTAGATGCCACCAATCAGCAGAAACACCACGGCGGCGACCGCATTGGCCTTCATCAGGGCCTGGGCAGGAAGGTGGATCTTGAGCCCGGTATCGGGACATGTTCTGAACTGTTCGGCCATCTTCTTACTCCACCCCTGCTCGCCTACCATAATTTGGCTAGTCAACTAGCCACCAGTCGTCAGCCACATCCCCTATTCGACGACGTGAATCTTGCCGATCATCATGTGATGACCGATGCCGCAGTACTCATTGCAGATCACGCTGTATTCCCCGATTGCGTTAGGGGTAAACGTCACCACGTGTTCGTACTTGGGAACCACCTGGATGTTGATGTTGGCGGGCTGTAGTGAGAAGCCGTGCTGCCAGTCCATGGAGCTGAGGTGGAAACGATAGCTCTCCCCCTTCTGCAACTCGATGATCGGCCAGAAATCCCAGAGTCTCGACACCATATAAACATCACCACCGGGTGGCGGCTTCACCACCGGATAATCCCGTGGTCCCTCATGGCGAATCGTGTACTGGTCTACATTTGCCTGGGTCCTTGCCATGAACGACTCAGGCGTGGTCTTGTAGGTCTCGTTGGAGAGGTTCTGATTCCCGGTCACATGCCAGTACGGCATCATGAACGACATCACGAGACCCCATACGAACACGATCGAAACCCAGATGAGCTCTGACCTGTCAATCGGTTCTTTCCACCAGAGCCGTTCTTTGGGGGGGCTTAGCGTACTCATAGGATATATCCTCTACTGCCGCTACTGTGGCTGTTGCGCCTAGCCGGCGACCGGGATGCTGATGATTTCCATAATCCCCCAGATCAGGTACAGCACAGCTGGGACGGCCACACCAAGGAACAGAAGGATGAAGGGGTTGTCCAGAATACGTTGCATCAACGGCGGGGTCTCGTCGTCATCAGCCATACATCCTTCCTCTTATTTTGGGTTTGGGGCTACTTTAGAGCACAGGATGAATAAGACATTGATTGACATCAATAAAGCGCCAGTAGATTCAAGGCTGACCCCGCACAGTGACCGTTGACACGGCCGTCACAGCAACCCGGTGTACTGGGAAAACCTGCTCTCCTGGCACGTCGCCACCTCAATCACGACGACCCTGCCCTCAAGGTTCTCCCGCCTCGCCCTGGCGATCGCGGCGGCGATGTCGCCGGGCCGGTCCACGTGAATGCCCACCGCACCCATGGCCCGGCCCATCCCGGCATAGTCTCCCGACTGGTTGCCGGCGCCGAACTTCTTCATGGCGACGGGCATCTTTTCGTCATAGCCGCCCATGGTCCGGTTGTTGATGACCAGTGTGGTAATGGGGATCTGCGCACGAACCGCAGTTTCAATTTCCGTACCGGTATGTCCAAAGGCGAGGTCGCCCATGAAGTTCATGCAGAACTTGTCGGGGTCTGCGAGTTTCGCACCCATGACAAGCGGAATACCGTATCCCAGATGGGTCGTCTTACCCCACCCGATGTAACCATGGGGCACCGTGGCTCGATAAAACGGCATGATCTGATCTCTGGGGTTGCCCGCGTCATGGGTCAGCACGGTATTGGCATGATCCACTGACTGGTTGATCTCATGCACGACCCGATATGGGTTGATGGGCGTTTCATCAGAGTTAAGCAGGGGTGCCCACTCTGTGAGCCAGGCCTGCTTCATGGTCGCAATGGATTGATGCAGGGTTTCGTCCTTCGCCCGGCCTCGCGCTCCCAGCCTCGCCTTGACTTCATCGATCATGGCCGCCAGGGTCAGTCGGGCATCACCCACGAGGCCAATATCAATCGGATAGTCCTTGTTGATGTCCTCGGCAGAGACCGTGCTGTGGATCATGAACTTGCCTGCCGGGATGTCCAGGCCAAACGAAGTTCGGGTCAGGCCCGAACCGATCGCGAACAACAGGTCCGAAGCGCCCAGCCACTGATACACTGCCTTCGGTGCGGTCCGATTGGCCGAGCCCAGCGCCAGCGGGTGGGCATCGGACAGCGCACTCTTGGCCTGCATCGTCGTAATCACCGGGATCTGGGTCAGTTCTGCAAGCTCCCTCAGCTGTTCTGTCGCCCCAGCATACAGGACGCCCTGGCCAGCCCAGATCACCGGGCGTTTTGCTTCCAGCAGTTGATCCACAGCGTCCTTCACATCACCTGTTGAAGGCGCGTAGCGCATCGTTTCCGAGGGCCGGTAGCCATCCATCGCATTGTCGGCTACCGGCTGCGCGAGTACATCACGCTGCATCTCAACCAGGGCCGGACCGGGTCGGCCCTGCCGGATCGCGTGAAACGCACGCCGCATCTCCCGGGTGATCAGCTCCGGGCGATCGATGGACAGCGCCGCCTTGGTAATGGTTTCAAAACTGCGCACTGCAGAAAAGTTCGGCTTGACGCTGTACTTGTCGGTACCGGCTCCCTGGGGCAGAAAAAGCAGCGGCACCGCTTCTCCCCACGCCTGGGCAATACCACCGAAGGAGTTCTCTACTCCGGGTCCATCCTGGGCAGCAAAGACGCCGATCTGACGGCCGGCAGTCTGCCGGCTGAACCCGTCTGCGGCGTTGATTCCGCCCCGCTCCTGGCGAAATACGATGGGGCGAATGTCCACTTTCGCTGCCGCCTCAATCAGTGGATTGGCAGGAAAACAGGCCATCCAGGTGACGCCCTCTGCCTTCAGGCAACGGGCTACAAGGTCAAATCCATTCATGATGAGTTCCTTCGACTTCCAGAAAAGCTCAAGATTAACGCGCTCGGAGCCAGGCGGCTATCGCAACGCCAGCGTCCGGGTGGTCGGCACCAGGAAGCCGACGACAGCCAGTGCGACCAGAATGCCGCCCGCCGCCATAAACACGCCGTCCAGAGAAATCCTGATGAGCGCACCGGAGAGCCCATAGGAAATCGGCGCGAGGCCACTATTGAAGAACATGATCACAGACATGACACGCCCCATGAGATGGCTGGCTATTCGTGCCTGCAGCCATGAAATGAGCAGAATCATCATGTATCCGTCCAGCAGACCGCCGACGGCCGCAGTCACCATGACCAGATAAAGACTGTCTGCCTGTGCGTAGACGAAGAGACCACCACCCAGAACCAGCAGGTCGGCAAGTAACAGCCTGCCGTACCAGCGCTCTGGCGGGCGACGAAGCGACCCGGCCGCCACGATGCCGACCAGGGCGCCCAGCCCGAATGCCGAACTGATCATGCCGAAAGCCAGCGCACCCTCGTCGAATCGCTGGTCGCACAGAACCGGAATCCCCACCATATACGGGCCCCGAAAGAACAGCGCAAACACCGAGAACACGAGCACCATGATCCGAACCGGAAGGTCCTGCCACATATGGACAAAGCCCTGGGCAATGGCATGAAACAGCCTGCCAAACGACGACGTGGCAGTCGCCTGATCGCGGTCACTTCGGATGAGCCAGATGCAGACCCCTGCCACGACAAAACCCAGGCCATCCAGGAAGAATACGAGCGCAAGCCCCGGAAGGTCCGCCCGGTCACCGGCGCCAGTGCTGAACATGGCAATCAGCACGCCCGCCAGAACCGGCCCCAGCATCACACTCAACTGACTGAACCCCTGCAGCAGCGCATTGGCGGGCGGCAGCAACTCCGGGGGTACCAGCTTTGGCATCAACGCACTGGAGGCGGGCCAGGCAAAGGCATCAACCACACCAAAAACGAACGACACGGTGTAGACCATCCACATGTTCACAACTTCCGTGTAGACCAGTGCCGCGAGCAACAACAGCGCAATCATCCGCACCCAGGTGGACCAGAGCATCACCGTACGTGCACTGAATCGATCTGTCAGCGCGCCCCCAAAAATCATGAACACGGCCCTCGGCACACCGGACACGGCCAGCACCACACCCATGGCGAGCGGGTCACCGGTCAGCTTCAGCACCAGCCAGGGAAATGCGATCATGGTGAGATTGGACCCGACCATGGAGATCACCGAACCCACCCACAGCAGACGGAAGTTTCGCAGCCGAAGCGGCCGGATCAGCTCCCAGTTGCCCGCCACCCTGGAAACGGCTGCCGGCCGGGGCGCGGTCTGCTGGACTGATTCGTCCGTCACGTAAGCGGCCTGCCAGCGAGCTTCCAGGCATAGGCCAGCGCGTGGCCCAGTGAACTCGTGAACGCCTTTCCCTGCCACGCGATGTCGAACGCCGTGCCATGGTCCACTGAGGTCCTGATCAGCGGCAGGCCGATGGTGACATTGACCGCACTTTCGAAACCGATGAGTTTCATCGGGGCGTGCCCCTGATCATGATACATACAGATGATGCCATCGAAGCGGTCCCGATGAATGGCCTGAAAAAAGACGGTGTCCGCAGGGAACGGACCTGACACATCAAGGCCCCTGGACCTCGCTGCATCAATGGCTGGCTGGATGAATTGCGCCTCTTCGGTGCCGAACATGCCGTGTTCGCCCGCATGGGGGTTCAATCCACACACCGCAATCCTCGGCTGGCGGATGAACCTCGACAGTGCATTGGCCGTCAGATCGATGACATTGCCAATCCGCTCGGGAGTCACCCGTCTGATCGCCTCTGCCAGCGAGACATGAGTGCTCACGTGAGAAACCGCCACCTCGCTGGTGGTCAGCATCATGGAGAAGTTGCTCACCCCGCAGAGCCCCGCAATGAATTCGGTATGCCCCACAAAACCGGGATCGCGGAGTTGCGTGGCTTGCTTGTTCATTGGCAACGTGACGATGCCCGCGACCTCCCCCGCCAGCGCATCCCGGGTCGCACGCTCCACATAATCCCGTGCGGCCGCGCCGGCACGTTCGTTCAATTGACCGGGGGTCAACTCGGCCTCGGTCAGCCGGGCAAGGTCCACCACATTCAGGCAGCCCGCCAGCGCCTCGGCTGGCGTCTGAATCACATGCAGCGCAACGTCCAGCCCCAGCAGCCGTGCGCCAGCGCGCAGAATAGCCGCATCACCGTACAGCACAACGTCGTCTGCCAACTGTCCCGCTGCGGCGCAACGAAGCGCAATCTCAGGTCCGACACCAGAGGCATCGCCCATCGTGATGGCCATACGAAGCGTCATGATGCCCCCCTCACCGGATTCTCCTCGCCGGCAGCCAACAGCTCCGCGAGCGTCATTGTGGTCCCGATGCCACCGCCTTTGGTGACAAGCAGCCGCTCACCAAAGCGTGCGATGGGAATGCCCGTCGCCACGGTGCCCAGCACTTCAAGGGTCTCATCGCCCACAATCGCCGCAGCAGTGTCTCCACCGATGACCAGCAATGTACCCGCCTTCAGTAGCCATTGGCGGGCTCGCTCCGCCACCTGTTTCGCGGTCGCGACGGCGGCAGCGCCGCTGATCGGCCCATCAGGCAGCGGGGTCTGCACGATGGCAAGGTCCAGCTCATCAATCATGTCATCGAAATCATCAGCCACGCCGAACCTGGGGCAGTGCAGCTGATCGAGCTGGCCCCGACTGACCGGATTCAGACTTCCGCAGATGATCAGGACCGGGGGCACAATCTTGAAGCGGGCGGGGCGAAGCCCCGGAAAGACGGTCGCACCATAGGCGCCGATGGCACCCGTTGGCCCGACCAGAACCCGGTTCTCTGTGCGACAACGACTGATCGCAGCTCGCAGTTCATCATTGTTGTCAGCATCCCACACCACCACGTCGCCACGATGGCAGGAGGTGGCCTCCAGTATGTCCATGGGACGACTGCTGACCGGAGCGGTCAGCGGATCGCTCGCGAACGGGGATTCCAGCACCGGCACGCCCTGAATGTACACCACGCCATCCCGACAGCGACGGCCCGCGTCGGGAAAGCTGGGTACCACAGCGACCCGATGTCCCAGTTGATTGAGTGCCTGCACCTCATAGGGCCAGTTGCCGCGCAGCCCGGAGTCCATCTTGTGGCAGCGCAGGTCTGCGGCCTGGCGGTGGGCACGGGTGAGCGCGTCAGCAGCAGCGGTTGGAGACAGATGTCGTGACCCAATGTCCACCACGGCGCAGAGTTCATCGCTGGCAAGTGGCCCCACCGGAACCGGGAACGTCGAGTTCGCCATGACACCACCGATTTCAAGTGCGCCGGTTCGATCATCGGCGGTCACAAACAGGCGGCAAGACAGGTCATTCATGACGGGAACCACGCGGGAAACCCCTATTGTAGCAACTGTCGCAACGGTAGACTCTGAGACTGTGCGATCGGCCCCATGCCTTTTCGGTATGGATTGGCCCCGCAATAGCATACCGCCATCCTTTCTATTCGACACGGTGACCCATATCATCTGATCCATCCAACGAGGGGGGACACCATGGACGCGCCAACACTGAACATCGAGCAAAAACGTACCTTGTATCGGGATGGCTACATCGTGGTCAAGAACGCCGTATCACAGGAGCTTGTTCAGAAAGCACTTGATCGAATCAAGGGTGCCCGCAAGGGTGAAAGCCTGTGGAACGACGCCACCATGACGGACCTGGTCAACGCCTCTACCATCACGCCCATCCTGCATGACGTCATGGGTCAATTCGACCCGCCGACCCACTGCCAGATCGGCGTTCGCAAACGCAGCGACCCGGGCGAGCACTTCAACAACCTTGGCTATCGCGAAAAAGACCAGCCCTATTACGGCGCCGAGTCCCATGTAGATGGCAGCATGACCATCGCAGTCCCCCAACAGGTTCAGGAAGGGTCCCCGGATGAAATCTACCGCCGCTATATTGCTTCCGGCCCCAAAGGGGACCTTGGCCGTAGCCCGGAAGTCATCGGGCATAACATGGTACCCATGTTTGAGGACCCCGCAATGACGCTGGGGCTCGGCAGCTTCACCGCATTCGTCTTCGTTTGCCTGAACGATCAGATGCGCGAGGGTTGCGGCCAGACCGCGCTGCTGCCGGGCGCACATCATGTGGTCGAGCGTTTCTTCCGACAGCAATATGAGGAGAACGGCTGCGTCGGTGTCGAAGGGCCGGGCTGGCCTCGTCTGAATCACGACGTGCCCAACCGGTGTGGACTGGTTTACCTTCCCGAAGCGGTCCGGAACGAGTTCATCGACGACACGTCGGAATCAACCCCCGATGGCAAGAGGTGGCCACGGCCAACCCAGATCCTGATGGAACCGGGGGATGCCTGCATCACGGTCTATCAGATCCCGCACTCCGGGACCCGCAACCAGCATGGCACAGAGTCCAGAAAGACCATCATCTTCCGCATCCGCAACAAGAAGCGTCAGCCCGACATCATCGTCAACGGGGTCAGTGACCACCCTGACCGTGGCCAGATGGGCGAATGGCTGGAGTTCGAAGAGGGTAATGATCCCTGGGAGCGATCCAAGCAGGCCATGTGCAACCAATGGGATGAGTGGGAAGGTATGGCAGACGTGGTAGCCGAAGCCGAGCCAGGCACACCAGCCCGGCCCTCCGCCACAGGCTGAGGCAACCGGGCCGGGTCAGCTGGACTGTCCCATTGCCGTCATCAGCAGCGCTGCATTGTAGGCAACATATGCCCCGAGCAGCAGCGAGGCATCGGTGCGACTGATCCGGCCGCTGTCGGGCCCACGATACGCGTATCCCATGAAGAACATGGCGAGGGTCATCGCCACCAGAATGGGAAAGTCGCGTGCGATGATATCGTGCTCGATTGCCGTCGGGGCGATCACGCCGGTGATCCCGATCACAATCGAACTGTTGAACATGTTCGACCCGATGACGTTGCCAATCGCGAGCGCATGTTCATTCTTGCGTACCGCCGCGATGGACGATGCGAGTTCAGGCAGGGACGTGCCCACCGCGACAATGGTGAGCCCGATGATCAGGTCGCTGACCCCAAGACGGGTAGCAATCTCCACTCCGCCCCACACCAGCATCCGTGAACTGAGTATCAGTACGACAAGACCACCTATCAGGTAGACAACTGAGCGTGTGGTACTGAGTGCATTTCTGGCCTTCAGGTCCTGTTCTACCATGTCGCCCAGGTCGTCCGACTGGGTTTCCCTGCCCTGTTGAATCGACCAGCCCATGATCACCATGAACATGGCAATCAGTATCCAGCCATCGGTGGACGAGAGGAAAGCGTCAGGCAGAATCAGCAACGCAAGGATCGTGGTCAGCGCGTTCAGCAGAGGCAGTTCCCTGAGCAGCACGGAAGAACTGACTGCAATCGGACTCACCATCGCCGTGACGCCAAGGATCAATGCAATGTTAGTGATGTTCGAGCCAAAGGCATTACCAAGTGCCAGCCCGGGGTTACCTTCCGACGCGGCCAGACCGGAAATCAGCATCTCCGGCGCGGAGCTGCCGAAACCGATGATCAGCATGCCGATCAGCAGCGGTGAGAGCCCAAGTTTACCCGCCAGTGCGGACGCACCATCGACGAACTTGTCTGCGCTGATCAGCAGTAGCACGATTCCTGCGATCAAGGCTGTGATGGCTGCGAGCATGGGCCAAATATAATCTGTTTGCCGTACGGTGAACACTTTGGCCAACCATGGTGCCCCGCGTCCGGCACGCCATCGTGGTACTGGCCAATCGCCCTGACCGCACCGTGTGGGCCGGAGCCTGATGAAGGCTGACCGAACTTCCTGGCCCATTATTGAGTAAACTGGTCGCCTTTTGCCGGGAGGGCAACATGTTTCACCTGCTACGCGGACTCCGCATCATCGACCTGACCACCGTGGCCCTCGGGCCCTATGCCACGCAGATTCTCGGGGACTTCGGGGCCGATGTCATCAAGGTGGAGTCCAGCGACGGCGACATCTTCAGGGCACCGCGGCCGGGCCCCCGGGCAGACCTGGGTGCCGGCTTCATGAACTACAATCGCAACAAGCGTTCCATTGTGCTGAACCTGAAACTGCCCGCAGGACAGGACGTTCTGAAGCGGCTGGTGCGTGATGCGGACGTACTCGTGCACAACATGCGAAGTCATTCGGCAGCTCGCCTGGGCGCTTCCTATGAGCAGATGAAGGCCATCAACCCAACGCTCGTGTACTGCTATTCCCCCGGGTTTGGCGGCCGTGGCCCCGATGCCGACGCGCCCGCGTACGATGACATCATTCAGGCGAGGTCCGGCCTCGCCGCGCTGAACGCCGATTCCGACGGAGTGCCCCAGTTTGTACGCACCATCGCCTGTGACAAGGTGGTGGGCCTGCATCTGGCACTGGCCGTAATGGGCGGGGTCATCTCAAGAGAACGGAATGGCGAGGGCTCATGCATCGAGGCACCCATGCTCGAATCCATGGTGTCATTTCTGATGTCGGAGCATCTCGCCGGCCACACGCTCATTCCTCCCGTGGGAGACCTCGGCTACGACCGGCTCATGACCAGGAACAGGAGACCGTTCCGGACCCGGGACGGTTACCTCGCAATTCTGCCCTACTCCACCAAACACTGGATCCGATTCTTCACTGTCTGCGGCCGGGAAGACTGGGCGAACTCGGAGATAGTGACCAATGCCTCCATGCGCAGTGAACATATTGACGAATTGTACGGTCGTATCGCCGAGGCGGCCCTGACCCGAACCACCGCCGAGTGGCAGCAGATTCTTGCAGACCAGGACATTCCTGCCGCGCCGGTGAGTTCCCTGTCAGACCTCTTCAGCGATGCCCATCTCACGGCGACGGACATGTTTCGGGAGGTAAACGATGAGAAGGTTGGCCAGATCCGCGAGATCCGTTCCCCCTTTGAGGTCGACGGCAAGCTCGCTCATCAGGACCAACCGGGAACCGTCGCCCCGGGTTTGGGAGAGCACACGGACGAGGTCCTGACCGAAGCAGGCTACCAGGCCTCCGAAATCAAATCGCTCCGGGAAGCCGGAGCCATCGGCTGAAAACCCAAAGGTACACCGGCTCGCTCGCGAACCATTCAGATCGACAGATCCTTCAGGTTGTAGTTGCGAATCACCCGCTCATAGGTCTCATCGGAGAATCGAAAGTCCTCCTCAAGGCCGGCAAACGGGGCGTAGTGATACCGGGGTTCGTCCGGATAGTATTGCGCCCTGGCGTCAATGGCGACGGCGATGACGCTGGACCGGTCAAATAGTCGCTGCTCATCGTAGATATCCGTACCCTTCTGGCCAAGGACACCCCGGGCGCCCAGAACCGATTTGCGACGATGGAAGCCGAAGGTCATGGACACCCGCAGGTCCGGAGAGGTATTGGCAAACGAGCAATGCAGGATCTGACGATTGGCGATCGTCACATCACCTGCCGCACAAATCAGGGGCACCGCACCCGGCAGCTGATCAGACCCGCCATTGGCTGCCACCATGGCGCGAATGTCGACCCGACCCTTCTTGTGGGAACCCGGCATCACCCAGAGGCAGTTAGCGACCGTGGCCGGATAGAGCTGAACCTGAAAATTAAAGCCATGGATGCCTTCATCCCAGTCCGGGGAGTCCCAGTGCGTTACACCATCCTGATGCCAGGAGACTGAACCGCCCAGACCGGGTTGCTTGACAAATGTCGCGTCGTTGAACGGGACAAAATCGGCCCCGTTGATCGCCTCGGCGACGCGCAGCAGCAGTGGGTGGCCATACAGGCGCAGTCCGGATTTCATGGTCTGGCACATCCCGCCAATCAAATGCACCACCTCACGCGGCGCGTCCTCCTCCGGGACGGGCTGGGTCATCCTGGTTGGATGACGCCCCCCCAGCAGATCCGTGCCACCCCATGGGTCCGATAATGGTTTGATAAGGCTGTAGGGGCTGCGCGCAAACTCCTGCCCGAATGCCGGGCGTCCCTTCGCATCAACCGTGGATTCCTGGTCAACCGGCGCATGCTCGAGCAGGTAGTCGGTCTCGGCCCGAAGTTCTGCAATCTCGGCGGCATCGATCACACCCTCAAAGACATAGAAGCCGTGCTTCCAATAGGCCTCCAGAATGTCCGGTGCCAGCTTGCCATCAGCGTCGAGCCGGAGCGGTCCGCGATTGCCGATTTCAAGGGCCCGTTGCCGCCCGCTTTCGAAGTAATCCGCCATCATGCTGGCGTGTTCCGTTGCAGATGGTATTTTGACCATTTCGGACATTCTGACCCTCCTGACCTGGTCCCGGGGAACTGCCCCGGATCGCTCGATACGTCCCAATTCCTGCTCCAGTATACCAACCGCAGGGCCGCCAGGCATCGACCGATCAGGCAATGTAGTTGAAATGGCTAAGCAACTGCCCCTGTCCCTGACGACACGACGCTATTGCAGGAATCCTTGGGCCTCCATAGGGCCATGGCCTGCCGGAATGATCTGTGAGATGCTGCACTCCCTGTTGTTCTTTGGCCGCCCATGTTTCAACTCCCTCTGCTCCGAAGCACCGTCTGGATGATATCTGTCGTAACGGCCGTGATGGCCTCAACCGCAAGCGGTGAACTCCCACGGAAGACTGCGATCGACGACTATATCAGCCAGCCGGACGACAGCTATCGATGGGAGGTGATCAACACAGGTTCCGTTGACGGCGTCCGGTCCGTCGTAGTCGATTTCGTGTCCCAGACCTGGCGCACGGACGAGGAGGTGAACCAGCCGCAATGGCAGCACTGGCTGACCCTGGCCATCCCGGAGAACGCCGATGCAACTGACGTGGGGCTGCTGTTCATCGGCGGTGGCAGCAACGGACGTGAACCGCCTGGCGAGGCCAGTGCGCGCTCGGTCGCCATGGCGAAGGCGACCGGCTCTATCGTGGCGGAACTTCGAATGGTCCCCAACCAACCTCTGATCTTCCATGGCGACGGCATCAAGCGCACGGAAGATGACCTGATCGGCTATACCTGGGACCGGTTTCTGGAGTCAGGTGATTCAACCTGGCTGGCCAGGAACCCCATGGTGAAGAGCGCAGTTCGGGCCATGGATACATTGACCGCTGTGGCAGCACTGGACCGGTTCGGCAACCGCACTGTGTCGAGATTCGTCGTCGCCGGCGGATCAAAGCGGGGCTGGACCACGTGGCTCACAGGGGCCATGGATGATCGAGTGATCGGGATCGTTCCCATCGTGATCGACGTGGTCAACGCTGACCCTTCCATGCGCCAGCACTTTGCCGCCTATGGGTTCTGGGCGCCGTCTGTCGGCAACTATGTCGACCACAACATCATGCAGCGCCTGAATCATCCCCGCCTGAGACAGGCTTACGAACTGGTAGATCCCTATTACTATCGCCACCGGCTGACCATGCCGAAGCTGATTCTGAATGCGGCCGGCGATCAGTTTTTTCTGCCAGACTCATCTCACTTCTACTGGGATGAATTGAGGGGCGAGAATTATCTGCGATACGTCGCCAACGGAGACCATGGCCTGGATGATACGGATGCACTCGAGAGTCTCATCGCCTTCTTCTCACTCATCCGGAACAACCAAAAGCCCCCTCAGTTCAACTGGACCCGGTCAGCCGATGGCGAACTCCTGGTGATGGCAGCCGATGAGCCACAAAAGGCGCTGCTGTGGCAGGCGACCAATCCCCGGGCCCGGGACTTTCGGGTTGAAACCATCGGCCGTGCCTATACCAGCACCCCGATTGCTCCGGATCGCGATGGCCTGTTCCGTATGAAGCTGGCCCCGCCGCCCTCGGGGTGGACCGCATACTTTGTGGAGCTTCAATACGATGTTCAAGACGGTGCAGGCGCCACGGTGCCACTCAAGCTCACAACCGATGTCACCGTGACGCCAGATGCACTGCCCTTTGCCAACAAACGCCCTGACCTGCCGGCCTCGGTGACCCTGATCTGTACCGCCGCGGACCGGGAACACGCGACACGGATTGTTGATGCCGTCTCCGATGCGCTACACGATGCGCAGTTCATCGCCGATGAGCTGCGCAGTCACATTGATGGCCCTAAGCTATACCTCAACTGGACACCTGCCCAGAGCATCTACAAAGGTCCGCCTGATGTGCAGGCATTTCTGGCCAAACAGGAATGCGAGGACTTCCAGTACCAGCTTGAGTCAGGTCCCGGTATGACGCTGCCGCCCGTCTCGACACGATAATGCTCTCAAAATGGCCCCTGCCAGACGTCATGGCAAGTGTCACTTCCCTGCGATAGTATTCGCCCCGCCTGAAGGGGAGTCATGTGAAACTGTTGGTCCGAACGATCGTCGCGTTGTTGTGTGCTGTGTCTGTGGAAGTCACCCTTGCCTCTCCGCAGGCGCGAGCCACGCGCCTGGGGGTCTCTCCCACACTGGATGGTGAAGTGCTCACCGACCACGCCTGGTCTCAGCTGACCCCTATCACCGCATTCACCCAGCAACGACCTGGCGAGGGCATGCCGGCCTCGAAACGAACAGAAGTCTATGTCGGCTTCATGGACGATGCGCTTTTCGTTGGTGTCGTCTGCTACGACGAAACTCCTTCACTGATCACCGTGACCAACCAGAATCGAGACGCGAGCCTCAACGACACCGACAGTTTTCGTATGGTCATTGACGCTTTCCAGTCGGGTCAGCACGGGCTGATCTTCGGTACCAACCCGACCGGGCTGGAATACGATGGCCAGGTATCCAATGAGACTGGCAGCCGCTTTGGCAATGGTGGCTTCGATCTGAACTGGGATACCACCTGGCAGGCAGAGGCCGCCATCGGGGCCCACGGCTGGAGCGCGGAAATGCGCATTCCCTTCTCGTCGCTGCGGTACCCGGCCGGGGACATTCAGCAATGGGGGTTCAACTTCGAACGCACGATCCGCCGAAGCAATGAAGTCACACACTGGGCCCCCCTGCCAAGGCAATACGCCATGAACCGGGTTTCCCTCGCTGGCGCCATCACCGGGATCGAGGTACCTCCACAGCGCAACTTCATCGTGACGCCCTATGCCCTTTCGCGTCAGGCCAGGGGCGGCAATGCGACACGAGACAAGGACACCGAATTCGGGCTGGACGCCAAGTATTCCATCACGCCCAGCCTTACCCTTGACGCCACCATCAATACGGATTTCGCGCAGGTTGAGGTCGACAGTCAGCAGGTTAACCTGAACCGGTTCAGCCTGTTCTTTCCGGAAAAGCGCCCCTTCTTCCAGGAGAATTCAAGCCAGTTCAGGGTCGGCGCGAGTGGGGTCGAACTGTTCTTCTCCCGCCGAATCGGCATCGGCCCGGGAGGGGTACCGCTACCCATCGCTGGTGGCCTGCGCCTGTCTGGCAAAGCCGGCCCATCCACCAACGTCGGATTGCTTGCGATGCGTTCCAAAGCAGTACCTGGCATCGCGCCGGAAAACGATTTTGCAGTGGTGCGGTTACGACAGGAACTGTCCGGCCGGTCTGCCGTCGGGATGCTGTTTGTCGGCCGGGACGGTGGCGGCAGCGACAATCAAACCTGGGCCGTGGACGGGAGGTGGGGGGTCGGAGAAAAAGTGACCCTGGCCGGTTTGGTCGCCAAAACCAGCACGCCTGGAATCACGGACGATGATCACGCCTACAACCTGCATGCGGCCTACGACACCAAGACCTGGTCGTTCAATACCACCCTGACGGAAGTCGGTAACGGCTTCAATCCGGAAGTAGGGTTTCTCTCAAGAAAGAACTTCAGGCGCCTGGACGTGTTCGGGCTCCGTAGCATCCGGGCAGCGGAGTCGAGTGCCATCCTCGAGTATAAACCCCATGCAAGCTACACCGGCTACTGGGATTTCGATGGCTTCTACGAAACCGGCCGCTGGCATTTCGACAGTTCCATCGAGTGGAAGAACGGCGGCGAACTGCACACAGCCGTGAACCTCAACCACGAAGGCGTGAAGGCACCTTTTGAAATTTCCTCCGGCGTGTTTGTGGCAGCGGACAGCTATGACGAGACCGAATTGTCCGTGTTTGCCTCCACTGACCGGAGCGCCGCCATTCGAACCGGCTTCGGACTGAACGCAGGCGGTTTTTTCGGTGGCGAGCGGCTGGGGCTGTCTCCCTACGTCGCGTACCGGCCGAACGAAGCATTTGAGGCCTCTGTCTCCTGGAATTACAACGACATCCGATTGCCGGGCGGGGATTTCGATGTCGGGCTCACGAACGTTCGGATCAGCTATTCCTTTTCGTCCAGAATGTCCTTTGCGGCACTGCTCCAGCACAACGACAGAGACCAGGTGCTCGCCACCAATCTGCGCTTCTCCTGGCTCCAGGACGCCAATACCGGGCTCCACATCGTCTACAACGAGACTGACGATGACATCAACGCGCCGGGCAGACCCCGCCGTGAATTCATCATCAAGTACAGCCATCAACTCAGCGTCTATTGAGGCATCTGCAGCGCTTGCAGCACTGCCCCAGGAGTGAATCCGGCTTACTCATCTCTTCGCCGGGGCCGACCGGGGCGCCCCTGATAGCGCGCATTGGGCGACTCGAGAATGGCCAGCTTGCGGTCATCCATGTCCGGGTACTGCCGGAATTCTTCGGGGTCGTAGAAATTCGCAGCCCAGCTTGTCCCATGGGGCGAGAACTTGTAAAAGACGGTTGTGCGCGGCGCATCGACGGTCCAGGGCAATGTGCCGTGGGTGAGCGTCTCGGTAAAGACAATCGCGTCGCCCGGCTTTGCAGGCACTCGGGTCACGGATTCATGCACTCCTTTTGACAGGTCCCGCCAGCGACCGGGCAAGGACAGGTTGGCCTTGTGCGTACCGGGAATGCAGCCAAAGCCCCCACCGTTCGGATGGGTGTCATACAGCTCAAAAGCGACCGCGACCAGCCCATTGAAGAATCGTCCATCGTGGTAGCGGAAGAACTGACTGCCACCGGTGGCCTTCCAGTCACCATGTAACATGGCCCCTTTGAAACCTTTTCTGATGTGGGTGTGGACGTTGATGTGGTCGATACGAAACGTCGGCAGCGGCTCTCGCTCACCGGCACGACCCTGCCTTGCGGCGAGCAGCGGACCGTTGCCGATCATCTGCTCCAGAATTGGCGACAGCCCCGGCAGATCCAGAAGATCGCGCCACGCCTCTCCCCAGTGCAGGGGGCCCTGCTGATCCGAGGCGTCATCCCACTGTTCCACGGGCTGACGCAGCGTCTCCTTCAGTGCCTGGATCTGTGCGTCGCTTACGACGTTCCGAACGACAATGTAGCCAAAAGTGTCAAACAGGAAACGCTGTTCCTCTGTCATGGTGCCAATCTCCCAACCTTGTTGTGCCTCATTGTTTCCTCTGTCTCCGCCGAAGGCGCTCTGACATAATACGCGACCCGGTGACAGGCGACACCGATCAAGTCAATCTGGAGTTAGCGCGTGGAGTACATCATCAACCTGTCGTGTCCCGACAAGCCGGGGCTGGTCAGAAGCGTGTCCGACTGGTTGTTCGGCCACGGCTGCAACATCCTGGACAGCCACCAGTATGGCGATGCCGGCAGTAATCGATTCTTCATGCGGATCCACTTTAGCGGCAGCCCCACTCATTCCGAACTGGTCCATTCCTTCCGACCCATAGGCACGGCAAATGACATGAACTGGGATATCTGGGATACCTCGCTCAAGCCAGATGTGCTCATCATGGTGTCAAGGCAGGATCACTGCCTCATGGACCTGCTCTACAGGACCCGCCAGAAGGAGTTGCCCGTCAACATCCCGCTCGTCGTCTCCAATCACCGGGATGCCTACCCGCTGGTGGCGGGCGATGACATTGATTTCCTACACCTGCCTGTGGATGCGGACAACAAGCGGGCCCAGGAGGAACGGCTGATTGGCGAGATTGAACGCAGGGGAATCGATTTTGTGGTGCTTGCACGCTATATGCAGATATTGAGCCCCTGGGTGTGCGAGCAACTCGCCGGCCGCATCATCAACATACACCACTCGTTTCTGCCAGGGTTCAAGGGTGCCCGGCCCTACTCCCAGGCGCGGGACCGTGGCGTCAAACTGATCGGCGCGACGGCCCACTATGTAACGCCGGACCTGGATGAGGGCCCTATCATCGAACAGGGCGTCGAGCGGGTGGATCATCGCATGAATGCGGCGCAACTGGCCGAGGTCGGCCGGGACATCGAACGCATCGTGCTGGCAAAGGCGGTCCGATATCAGGCCGAGAGACGGATTCTGCTCAACGGAAACCGGACGGTGGTATTCCAGTAGTCCTGTTCCCCGCCCCTACGAACTGCCCGGTCTGAACTGCCGCCTCAGAGGCAGCGTCAGTAGATCGTCGCCCCGGAGCCGCCCTGTTCTCGCGCACGCTGGGTCAATTCAGCATCGGTGGTGATCGCGAACATACCGGCGGGTCCCCGAATCTTGTGGACCATCAGCCTGTCCAGTTCCCGGCGTTCATGCTCGGTCACCTGATCAACCACATCACTCGACAGAAACGCCTTGAAGGTCGCACTCGTATCCATGAAGGGAATGATGTAGCCCGGTATGAAGGCCTGGATCATGGCGCCCCGCTTCCGGTTCGTTCGATTGACGCCGGCACAATGCCAGGTGCGTGAATCGTACAGCACAATACTGCCTGCCGGCGCTTCAATGACCTCCGCGTCCGGACCACCATAGGGCAGGCCATGCTCGGCACGATGGCCACGTCGGAAGGTATCGTTGGTGACCCCCCATTCTGCTGGAGGTGCCTGGTTCGAGGTGTGGGAGCCCAGTTTGAAGCGAGTCGCCCCATTCTCAAAGGTGAAGTCCGACACGCACAGATTCCGTTGCATGCCGAGAACCAGCTCACCTGCAGAGACCGGAATCCGGTCGCCGGTGCCCCAGAGATAGGGGAAATCCGTATGCCAGCCCTGGACTTCCCGCTTGCCATCATCCGGTGGCAGCGAGGACACCCCCGGAGGATGCCCGACCTTGATGTCCCGGGTCTGCATGTACTGGCGCGCCAACCAGAGTGACACCGGTTCAACCGTCGCCCGGGTCACGGCGGGGTCCTGGGCGATGGGATTGACTTTGACCGGTTCCTGACCTTCATAGGCCTCCACGCATCCCACCCGCTGTAACCCGTCCACTACCGACGCCGGCAGAATGGAAGTGAGGGCTACCCAACCTTCCCGCTTCAGTGTTTCAAGATAGACTGACGGCATTTTCTCCGGACCGTGACCCACGGTGAAGCAGGCCGCGTTGCCATCCACATGGCCCTCGGCGTTGATCGAAGTCCCGCCCAGCAGCAGTTCACTACGCTGTTCGACCTCAGGGTGGGTCGCCTGGACCACGAGGCCCGTCACGACATGGCGGAAGTCGTCGCCGCTTCTGTCCCAGATGGCCTGATCGTCCACATCGCCCTGCAACGCCAGCGACGTACCATCTGTCGAACACAGATAGTCACCGCTCGGGGCAATCAGATAGGAAAAATGATGGCTTGGCTTCTTAACGCGCACGATGCGCGGACCATTGCTTTCAGATGTCACGTAATGTCCTCTATGGTTGGTCAACTATTATCCGCATATCAGGGCGACAGCTTCCCGATTCTCAGGCCGCAACCGGCCCGAACACAGGCTTGCCGTCACCGGCTTGTGCCAAAGTCTGGTTTGCGTTTTTCCAGGAACGCCGCCACGGCCTCGGCGTGGTCCGGGTGCCGACGGGCGATCTGATCACGGGTCCCTTCCCGTTCCATGACAGCCTCAAGGTCCGGGTCGAGCGGATTCTTGCGCAACAATTCCTTGATCATCATCACCGCCCGCCGGGGGTTATCTGCAATCTCTTTCGCCTTGGCGACTGCCACGTCAAGAAGTGCTTCCGGTGGTGTGACCTGCGTCACCAGCCCCATTCTCAAGGCCTCATCCGCAGGCACCATGCGCCCGGTCAGGCTCATCTCGGTCGCGTTTCCGAGGCCAACAAGCTGAGACAGGATTCGAGTGGACCCCAGTTCCGGCATCAGGCCCATCTTGATAAAGCGAATACTCATGAGTGCCTCCGACGAGGCGATGCGGACATCACACGGCAGGACCAAAGTCAGGCCAATGCCCACTGCGTAGCCGTTGATCGCGGCGATGGTGGGTTTAGACTTCTGGATGAAGCCCGTGATCGAGGTGCCCCCACCGGTAGTGATCTGCTCACCCTCCCCCTTCTTGTTTGTCTCCGCGCGTTCCGCAAAGTCGTTCAGATCAGCTCCTGCCATGAAGGCGCGTCCCTCTCCGGTCAGCACGATCGCGCCGATATCAGGGTCCGCGTTCCACTGTCCGATCTGATCCTGAACCTCACCGGACAGCGTCACCGTCCAGGCATTCAGACGATCAGGTCGATTAAAACGAATGATGCCTACATTGCCCCGGGTCTCGGTCAGTATTTGTGAATATGCCATGCTTCCCCTCTCTTCTCGTCAATTGGGTTTAACGGTCGCGAGTATGCCAGATCAGCAGCTTCGGTGTCGGCTGCGATGTAGTGATGGACTTGCAGAGATCAATGAGACCACACCATACACCGACAAGTCCTGAACCCATTGACTCCGGTCAAACTGTCGAACATGGTGGGGCCCTATAGTGCTCATATCAGTGGTCATATGAAGTGACCAGCCGCAAACGGGAACAGGTATGCTCGGAATCAACAGAATACTGGTCGCAATCGACCGAAGTGAAGAGGCCGCAGGCGTCATGGAAAAGGCCATGCAACTGGCCAGGGCGGCCAATGCAGAGGTCGAAGTGGTCCGGGTGATCTACGAGGGCATCGTCGACCTCTCTATCCGGGAAGTCGAAGAGAACCAGGCCATGAAGACCTTCGTCATGCAGTCCGAGGAGGCCTATCTGGAGGATCTGGTGGAGCCATTCCGGACCCGGACGCCTTCCATCATTTGTCTGACGCTGTGGAACAAGAACACCTGGGAAGGCATTCTGGACGCTGCGGAGGATTTCTCTGCAGATCTGATCATCAAGGCAAGCAATCCGGGGCCCGGGTTTGGCCGGACGCCCTCTGACTGGCATCTGCTTCGCCATGCCACGGTCCCGGTCATGATCGTCAAGGGTCGTGCCTGGCAGGACAATCTCGACCTGTTCGCGGCCATCGACGCCATTGACGAAACCCAGCGACCTCTCAATATCTCGGTGCTCCAGAAGGCCCACAAACTCGCACGAATTCTGAACGGCCAACTGCACATCCTTGCGGCGTACCCCATCACTGAACCCTTTACCGGCCCTTTCCCGGATGAGGATACCGATTTCTCGGACGTGCGAAACCAGGTCGAACAGATGGTCCGCAAGAATGCCGATGACATGGTGACCGAGGCGGGCATCGACTATCAGTATCTGTACGTGATCGAGGGTCCCCCTGCGATGGCGATCAAGCAACTGATGGACGACACCGACGCTGAATTGTTGGTCATGGGCACGGTGGCGCGATCCGGCCTCAAAGGGTTCGTCATAGGCAATACGTCCGAGACCATCCTGCACCATACTGACTGTGATGTTGCAGTGATTCGCTGACGGCGGCATTGTTGGCGCGGGGTTGCGGGGCGGAGCCCGGCCACCGGTCCCGGAACCATGCGATGGACCAGGCAACAGCTCCTTCAACCCGGTCGACAGGGGCGCAAATGCCCTTTAGGCTTGACCCAAAGAGCAGTGGACCCACTGATTGTGTCAGTCATCGAACTCCTGCGGCGATTCAAGCGCAGTCTTTACAAACGACCGAGACCTGGGCTCAATGACCTTGACCGAAAGCTCGAGCCCTATCTGGACTTTGACCACGGCTTCTTCATTGAATGTGGTGCCAACGACGGCTATACCCAGAGCAACACCTACTACCTTGAGAAACGACGGGGCTGGCGGGGCCTGCTGATCGAAGGCATTCCCGAGCTCCATGCGCGCTGCCGCCAGGAGCGGACTCGCTCGACCGTGCATCAATGTGCACTGGTGGCCGATGACTATCGTGAATCCACCGTAACGATGCACTATGCCAACCTCATGTCACTGGTGGACGGGGCGATGAAGACGCCGGAGGAACAGGCGAAGCACGTTTCCGACGGCAACCGGGATACACCGGGGCACTATTCGGTTGACGTGCCAGCGAGGACGCTGACAGCCATACTCGACGAGACACCGGACCTGCCTGCAATAGATTTCTTTTCACTGGATGTTGAAGGGTACGAGCTGAGTGTACTGAAGGGCCTCGACCTGGAACGCTATCGACCTCGCTACATACTTGTCGAGGCAAGGTATTTCGAGGAGATCGACCATCATCTTGTCGATGCCGGGTACGATCTGCTGGCCACTCTGACGTTGCATGACTATCTGTACCAGGCTCGATGAGTCCTCGCAGTACAGTGAACGTCCGTTTCCGGCACTACCTCGGTA
Source organism: Pseudomonadota bacterium (assembly GCA_027624035.1). GTDB lineage: Bacteria > Pseudomonadota > Gammaproteobacteria > Pseudomonadales > Azotimanducaceae > UBA7455. The sequence continues at coordinate 47,639 of JAQBUI010000012.1, forward strand.
ATACCAGTTGGCTTCTGACCGAACGCATCTATCGGGTTGGGTTGACCCTGCTGGTGTCAGTCCTGCTGGCTCGCTACCTGGGCCCGGACCTCTTTGGCCAGTTCAGCTACGCCATCTCACTGGTGGCCCTGCTGACCTTTCTGCATGAACTCGGGCTCGAAAGCGTCCTGGTCAAGGAACTGATCGAGCGACCCGACGACCGCGCCAGAATCAAGGGCACTGCCTTTGTCCTCAAGATCCTGGGCACCCTCACCATGTGCCTCGTGCTGGTGCCCCTTTGCCTGCTGCTGAACAGTGAGCCGTATTTCAATCTCTATATCGCGATCCTCGCCGCAGGGTTCTTTTTCCAATGTCTGTCGGTCATTGACTCCGAGTTTCAGGCGATCGTCGCCTCAAAGTATGTCGCCTGGAGTCTCGCCGTACAGACCACCGTGGGCGCTGTATTGAAGCTTGCGTGCATCTGGATTCAGGCACCCCTGCTCTGGATCGTTGTGGTACAGCTGATTGAGAGCGTCGTTCTCGGCATCATGCTGATCTACTTCAATCAGGCCCGGCTCGGTACGATGCTCAAGTGGACATTCGATCCGGAGCTGGCGCGCCGCCTCATTCGAATCGCATGGCCGCTCATGCTGTCCGGCGCCGCCATCAATATCTACATGAAGATCGACCAGGTGATGATCAAGGCCATGCTCACCACGGCTGACGTTGGCCACTACGGCGTCGCCGTGCGAATCTCGGAGTCAATCTACTTCATTCCAGGCATCATCACGGCGTCGCTGTTTCCGGCCATTGTCAACGCTACCGGTACGGACGCCTATCAGCGACGCCTGCAGAATCTTTACGACCTCGTCATCTGGCTGGCCATCATCATTGCCATTCCCACCGCCCTGCTCTCACCGCTTGTGATCAGCGTGCTGTTTGGCGAGGCCTATCATCCGGCATCAAGTGTACTGGCATTGCATATCTGGGCTGCCGTCTTTGTGTTCTTTGGACTCGCCCGGGGGAAATGGCTGGTCAACGAGGGCCTGTCACAGCTTGTCCTCCTGTTTACGGTAGCCGGCGCTGTGGCAAACATTCTGATGAACTACCTGCTCATTCCCCGACTCGGCATTGATGGCGCGGCCATCGCCACCATCATCAGCGTGGCAGCCACAACCGTCCTGGTACCGCTCCTGTTCACACGGACCCGCCCATCAGTGTGGATGTTCGTCAAAAGCGTCCACCTGACCCGCGCCATCCGCGAGACCCTGACCTACCTCCGATAAATAGGGTCAGAGTAAAATTTACATTTCATTGACATATCGGCCCTGAGCTTCCCGATACCCCGCACGCAAATGAAAGCGCATTCCAGGGGGCCGCTCGATGTCATTCATTTGTAAATTTGACTCCGACCCCAATTTTTGCGATGTAAGTTATTTGTAAATTCGACTCTGACCCCAATTTTTGGGGTCATGCGAAGTGCTAAGGAATCCTCTATAATCCGCGCTTTTTGTGGGCGCCGGTGTAGGTCATCGGCCAACTGCTCATTCAGCAACTGCAACGAGGCAAATCTATGACTGACACCCCGAAGATCATCTATACGGAGACCGATGAAGCGCCACGTCTTGCTACTTTCTCGTTCCTGCCCATCATCAAGCTGTTCAGCGACGGTGCGGGAGTAGAAGTTGAGACCCGGGATATTTCGCTGGCCGGACGCATTATCGCCGCCTTCCCCGAGCGTATGACAGACCAGCAGCGTATCGCGGATGATCTTGCGGAACTGGGGGCGCTCACCCAGAAGCCCGAAGCCAACATCATTAAACTTCCCAACATCAGTGCCTCGAATCCCCAGATGCATGAAGCCATCAGGGAGTTACAGAAAAAGGGGTACGACCTGCCGGATTATCCCGAGGAACCCGCGAACGATGCAGAGCACGATGTTCGGGCACGATATGACGCCGTCAAGGGCAGCGCCGTCAATCCGGTGCTGCGGGAAGGCAACTCAGACCGTCGTGCTGCCGCCGTTGTAAAGGACTATGCCCGAAGACACCCCCACTCCATGGGCGCCTGGTCACCAGACAGTCGATCACACGTGGCACACATGACCTCCGGCGACTTCTACGGCAATGAAAAGTCCGTCATCATGGCAAACGACGACACGCTGCGGATCGAATTCGTGGGCGACAGCACCAGCACGCTCAAAGATGGCATCAAGGTCCAGAAGGGTGAAGTGGTCGACGGTACCTTCATGAGCAAGCGTGCCCTGTGCTCATTCCTGAAGCAGGAAATCGATGCCACTGCCGACGGCGTTCTGTTCTCGCTGCACCTGAAAGCCACCATGATGAAAGTCTCTGACCCCATCATCTTCGGACATGGCGTACGCGCCTACTATGGACAGGCCCTCGACAAGCACGCCGACACTTTCAAAAAACTGGGTTTCGATCCCAACAATGGTATCGGCGATGCCTACGACAAACTGGCCGCCCTGCCCCAGGACGAGCAGGAGGCGATCCGGGCCGACCTGGACGCCTGCCTCGCCATCGGCCCCGACCTTGCCATGGTGAACTCGGACAAGGGCATCACCAACCTGCATGTCCCCAGCGACATCATCATCGATGCCTCAATGCCAGCCGCGATCCGTGAGTCCGGAAAGATGTGGGGCCCCGACGGTGAACTCCACGACATGAAGGCAGTCATTCCCGACCGCAGCTATGCCCGGGTCTACGACGAAGCCATCAAGCACTGTATTACCCATGGCGCTTTTGATCCAACCACCATGGGCTCGGTGCCCAACGTCGGACTGATGGCGCAAAAGGCAGAAGAATATGGTTCACACGATACAACCTTTGAGGCACCGGGCGCGGGCAGCATTCGGGTTCTGGGCGAGGCTGGCAACGTGGTCATGGAACACACCGTCGAAAGCGGCGATATCTGGCGGATGTGTCGTGTCAAGGATGAACCGATTCGCGACTGGGTAAAACTGGCAGTGAACAGGGCCAGAGAGACCGGTGCACCCATCGTATTCTGGCTTGATGAAAACCGCGCCCACGACTCGCGCCTGATCGACCTTGTCAATGCCTACCTGCCGGAACTTGATCTTGCCGGTGTCCAGTGTCAGATCATGCCGCCAGCCGAAGCGACCCGATACTCGCTGGAACGGATGCGTGCGGGAAAAGACACCATATCAGTCACGGGCAACGTCCTGCGGGATTACCTCACTGACCTTTTCCCGATCCTGGAACTGGGCACCAGCGCCAAGATGCTCTCTATCGTGCCGCTCATCAACGGTGGTGGACTGTTTGAAACCGGCGCAGGCGGGTCTGCACCCAAGCATGTCCAGCAGATGGAAGCAGAAGGCCATCTTCGTTGGGACTCCCTGGGTGAATTCCTGGCACTGGCCGCCTCTCTTGAACACCTGGCCAAATCGTTCAACAACAAGCCCGCGAGGATCCTGGCCGAAACGCTGACCCGGGGCACCGCAAAATTCCTGGACACCAACAAATCCCCCTCCAGGAAAGTCAATGAAATCGACAACCGGGGCAGCCACTACTATCTGGCCATGTACTGGGCCGAAGCCGTGGCAGAACAAAATGATGACCCCAGCCTGAAGGAACGCTTCGCGGCGCTGGCCAGGGCCCTTGCGGATAACGAGGACAAGATCAACCAGGAATTGCTGGCCGCCCAGGGCGCGCCTGTGGACCTTGGCGGGTACTACCTGCCCGATGCCGGGAAGGCCAACAAAGCCATGCGGCCATCGAAGACGCTGAACGACATTCTCGCCAACGCATGAGAATACCGAACAGGGCCCGCTGACCGCCTAATCCGGCATTGGGACGTCGTTGACATACTGCGGCTGGTGATAGCCCCGTTGGACGGCATCGCGGGCGGCAATGTCGACGTACCAGCGGCGTACGTTTGAATAGTCGTTAAGATCGATGGTCTGCCATTCGAAACGCGACACCCAGGGCCAGGTCGCAATGTCGGCGATGGAATACTCCCCGGCCAGATACTCGGCCTCGCCCAGACGCTGGTCCAGCACCCCATACAGGCGCTTCGCCTCATTCAGATAGCGCAGGGCGGCATACTCACTCTTGCCGGCGTTGTACTTCACGAAGTGATGAACCTGGCCAAACATGGGCCCAACGCCTCCCATCTGCCACATGAGCCACTCCACGCAACGCCAGTAAGAGGCATCGTCTGCCGGCATCAGCCTGTCTGCTTTTTTGGCGAGATACATCATGATGGCGCCGGACTCCATCAGCGTCATACCGTTATCCCGGTCGACGATGGCGGGGATCTTGTTGTTCGGTGAAATCCTGAGGAAGGACTCCGAAAACTGCTCATCCCGGCCAATGTTGATCGGATGGGCCTCGTATTCCATGCCAAGTTCCTCCAGCAATATGGAGACCTTGCGGCCATTGGGCGTGGTCCAGGTATAAAGATCAATCATCTGCTTCTCCCGCGTCTGCTCTACTCGATCATACTCGTACGACTATGTGTGCCAACGTTCGACTAACCCTGAATAAACGGCTGGCCAGCGGGCCACGTGTCTTCGGGTTCGTAGGCAAGGACCTCCCTGGTCCTCGACAGGTCGATCCTGGCCTTGCGCAGCGGCCTGCTGGTCGCAAACAGGGCCTCAAAACGCCCGGCAGGCAGCTCCGCTTCGACGCAGGCCCGGAAGAACCGACCCGCGTCAGAATGACTCAGATAGACATCTGTCCCCACCGGGCTCGCCAGCAGTTCCTCTGCATGAGGCCGTGACCTCGGCAGCCAGCCGAGCCTCGCCGCGATGATACTCATGCCGTAGACCCGGGCGTACATCTCACCAATGTCTTCAGCCCATAGCTTGGTCAGAGCGTAGTGGTTGATCACCTTCGGCCCATCTTCGAGGGTCACAAGGTCGGTCCACGGGTGGCCGGATACCACCTGAACCGAACTCGTCAACACCAGACGCGGTACCCCATGAATTCGGGCCGCGTCGCAGACGTGATACAGGCCACGCACGTTTGGCTCAATGAGGTCCTCAATGAAGTCAGCTTCATCCGGTGTTGCGGCCAGATGGATCACGGCATCCATATTGGCGGTCGCCGCCGCGACCGCCCCACGATCAAGAATGTCGCCAACGATAGCCTGTACATCGCCCTCACTCCTGATCCGGTCGAAACCGAAGACCTGATGGCCCCGGGCAACCAGATCAGTGCAGACGGCCTTGCCCACGCCACCGGATGATCCGGTGACCAGTACTTTTTTAGGCGACCCCGCCCTGGACGACCCCGCCGATTCCGTGGATCCCTCTTGAGTCACTGTTTACTCTCCCGTTAACAATAATGTCTTTCAAAAATGTCTTTCAAACGCCGGGCCATTTCAGCCGGATGGGGTCCGGCTCATCGCGCATCTGGTCTCTGACATTGTTCACTCCTGTCAGGAACTCGCGCATGGCGATCAGCAGATAGTACCGACCGCGACGGGTCAGAACCAGACGATCATCCTCTATCCGGACCATGCCCAGCAAACGACTGCTGGCAATCTCCAGCCACAGCGACCGCTCAAAACCAGGACCCCAGCGACTTCGGGCAACATCCCTGGATAAGGACAGGCCGAAGAGATTGGTCATTAGATAGTACCTTAGCTGTTCACGCCGGGAGAACGGCAGATGTCGCGTCAATCCATGGCCCTGACGGTCTACCGTCGCGCCATATCCGGGTATGGAGAATGACGTGGCGTAGAGAACGCCATTAAGGTAGCTGAAGGAACCACTCCCAACCCCGATGTATTGTTCATGATTGATGATGTACTCATCGATCATCGCCGCGTCCCGGGAGAAGCACCAGACAGACGACAATTCGTAATCCCCGGCGAGGCCATCATTGATCCGTTCATACAGCGCCCGCTCACGGGAGAAGTCCACCTCACCCATCGCCTGTTGCATCTGAACCCTCGATGAATTGGATGCCATCAGGGGATACCAGGACACCTGTTTAAGAGCCAGGGATCGGACAATCTCCAGGTCGCGTTCAATAGATGCCAGCGTCTGTCCCGGCAGGTTGAAGATCAGGTCCACGTTCAATGTTTCAAATGCGTCGTTGGCGACCCTGAGCCGCTCGATGATCTGCGCCGCCGAACCGTAGGGGCCGAGCCGGTTCATCCTGGCCAGCAGACCATCATCGAAGCTCTGCACGCCGACGGAAAGCCGCTTGATGCCCGCCGCACGCAGTTGCCCGATCGTCGATTCACGAAGATGATTGGGGTTCGTCTCGACCGAGATTTGCTCGATACCGAACAGCGACCTGATCAAATCCAGTGTCACCAGCAATTGATCGAGGTTGACCGTAGGTGTTCCGCCGCCAACATAGGCCTCGGAGAAGCGAAAGCCCCGCTCGTGGTAGCCGGTGATCTCCCGTCTGAGGGCTTCGAAATAGGTCAATGCCAGTGTCTCATCGTAGTGGATGCGGTGAAACGAACAGAACGGACACAGCGACTCGCAGAACGGGATGTGAATGTACAACAGGTACCGGTGGCCCGGCTGCGGCAACGGTGTCGGCAGCATTCCCCGATCATCAAACGACAGCGCATCGCGTGCGATATGGCCCAGCACAGCGGTCATGACCTGATCAAACATCTGCCGCGCCTCGACCCCGGCTACCGTAACGGCTGGATCTGCGTTTCACCTGCGTTTCACCTGCGTTTCATAAAGCTTCCCGGCCCCCACCGTCCGGTCCAGGATACTTCCCGACACAACCACTTGACACGACAACACTGCAAGACCCGTTGCAAGGCAAGGTTGAAAGCGAGGGTGCGCCCGCCACGGTAAGGGGCATCTTGTCACTCCAGTGATTTTACGTCAGTCTCTCACAAAATATGGCAGCTCTGTCTGCCTGCCATCAGCCCGAAGGATCAGCATCATGGACACAGAGACGTTTCTCGCAACCGCACCGGATGGCGAGAGCCAGGCACTCCAGGCGCTCTGGTGGGAGAAAAAGGGTGACTGGGACCGGGCCCACAAACTGCTGCAGGCGAGCACACCGGATAACGACTGGGTGCACGCCTACCTGCATCGCGTCGAAGGCGACCTTTCCAACGCGGGCTACTGGTATCGACGTGCCAAGCGGCCAGTCCCGGAGCAGTCACTGGCAGCGGAGTGGCAGGCGATCATCTCCGAGCTCCTCGCCGCCGGGGACTGAACAGTGCTATTCTTGCGGCCGCAACGATATGCCCCAACAATCAATCGACACATCAGACTGCAGGAGACCCCATGGCCGGCACAGAAGCTACCCGATACGACATCAAGAAAGGCGCAGCCTGGATTACGCTGAATCGCCCTGAAAACCGCAATGCACTGTCGGCCATCCTGGTCACTGAACTCTACGATCACCTGATGGCTTCCAATGCCAACGATGACGTCCGCTCGATCATCATCACCGGCACTGACCCAGCCTTTTGCGCCGGGGCTGACCTGAAAAGCCCGCCCGGGTCCAGCATTGATGGTGGCGGGCGTGCTGTGCCCTATCCCGAGGTGCTCGCAGCCATTCAGGACAGCCCCAAACCGGTCATCGCGGCAGTCAATGGTGCCGCGTTCGCAGGGGGTCTCGGCCTGGTCGGCGCCTCAGACATCGTGATTACCGCTGACCAGGTACAGTTTTCGTTCAGTGAAGTACGCATCGGCGTGATACCCGCCGTGATTTCCGTGGTCTGCCTGCCCAAACTCGGTACCCATCACGGCATGAAGCTCTTTCTGACAGGAGAACGGTTTACCGGCGAGCAGGCAGTGGCCATGGGCTTTGCCCATCGTGCTGTACCCCGTGCCGACCTGGAAGCAGCCGTTCAGGAAGAGGTCGACATGATCAATCTGGGCGGGCCCAATGCCGTGGTGGAATGCAAGAAGCTGGTCCGGCGTGTTCCTCAACTCAGCCGTGAGGAAGCCTTCAAGGAGACTGCCGAGTGGAGTGGCCGGATGTTTCGCGCACCCGAGGGTGCCGAGGGGATGGCCGCATTCCGTGAAAAACGCAAGGCATCATGGATCAAGGACTAGGGGAAGCACATGGTTGAATCAATCAGGATTGCGAACTGCAGCGGATACTACGGTGACAACCTTGGCGCCGCCCGGGCGATGGTAGACGGCGGCCCCATCGACGTGCTGACCGGTGACTATCTTGCCGAGCTCACGATGACCATCCTGTACAATCAGAAGCAGACTCGCGGCGCCAACACGGGCTACGTCGGCACCTTCCTGAAACAGGTGGCGGACGTCGCGAGCGACTGCAAGAAGCGCGGCATCAAGATCGTCTCCAACGCCGGGGGCCTCAATCCGAAAGCCATGGCTGAGGAGATCGAGAAGATCCTGGCGGAGCAGAACGTGGATGCGAAGGTGGCATACATCGACGGCGACGATCTGCTGGAAGACATCGAGCGCCTGCAGGCCGAGGGCGAACAGTTCGTCAACATTGACAAGGGCATTCCCCTGGCGAAGTCCGGCAACCCGGTGGTGACCGCCAACACCTATTTTGGGGCCTGGGGCATCAAGGAGGCCCTGGACCAGGGTGCGGACATCGTCATCGCACCGAGGGTCACGGATGCCGCCGTCGTCATCGGGCCGGCCGCCTGGAAATTCAACTGGCAGCGCAACGACTACGATGCCCTGGCCGGGGCCCTTGCCGCTGGACACATCATTGAATGCGGCGCCCAGTGCTGTGGTGGAAATTATTCTTTTATTGAGGAAGTTCCCACCTTCCGCAATGTCGGATACCCCATTGCCGAAATCGAACCAGACGGCAGCTTCACGATCACCAAGCATCCCGGCACCGGTGGCTTGATCTCTGTCGGGACCGTGACCGCCCAGTTGCTCTATGAAATCTCCACCCCGGCCTACTACAACCCGGATGTGATCGCCCATTTCGATACCATGGCCGTGGAGCAGACCGGCGAACACCGCGTGCGCGTCAGCGGCTGTCGAGGCAGCAGCCCGCCCCCCACTCACAAGGTTTGCATCAACACCCGGGGGGGCTACCGCAACGGCCTGGAAGTGCTGCTCACGGGCCTTGATATCGAAAAGAAGGCGGAACTGTATCTGGACCAGATCTTCCACAACCTCGGCGGCAAGGAGCAGTTTGACGAGGTGGAGATCCAGTTGATCCGGAGCGACAAGGAAGACCCCGTTACCAACGAGCAAGCCCATGCGGCGCTGCGAGTGACCTGCGTCTCCAGCGACCCTAAGAAAGTCGGCAGACTCTTCAATGCGAAAATCACTGAACTTGGCCTCGCCACCATTCCGGGCAACACCGGCCGCGGCAACTCCATGGGCGGTGGTAATGCAACGATTGTCTACTGGCCTGCCCTGCTCGACAGCCGCAAGGTGACCGAGCGCGTCCACATGGGCGATACGGTGACCGAAGTCCTGCCGACCCAGCGCCTGGACCTTCCGGAAATCTTCTATCAGGAAGTACCCGTCAAGATTGCGCCTGCTCCCGGCGGAGACACCGTGCGCATTCCGTTTGGGAGACTCTTCGGGACCCGTTCCGGTGACAAGGGAGGCTGCGCCAACTGTGGCGTCTGGGCACGCTCCGATGAGGCCTACAGTTTTCTGCATGAGTACCTCACAGTGGATGAGTTCAAACGGCTGCTGCCGGACCTGGCGCAATACGACATCGAACGCTACGAGATGCCAAACCTGCGGGCGCTGAATTTCTATATCCACGATATCCTGAAGGACGGCGTTTCCTCCAACAACCGGATCGACGGGCAGGCAAAATCCCTGGGCGAATACCTGCGAGCCAAGTACATTGAGGCACCCGCGGTACTGGTCGGATAGTCGGATAGAAGCGCGCTCTGGTCAGCATCGCCTGGCGTGAAGGGAGGCACTGGTCTATCTTGCTTCGATGCGTATTCGCTATCGATACCAGAACTTCACGGTCGGGGATATCGACATCAGGCTCCGCGTTCCACGGGACCTGGAGCAGTTCAACGACCCGGACCGGGCACGGCAACTCGGCATTCAACGGGATGCGTTCCCGTTCTTCGGCGTCGTGTGGGAGTCGGGGGAGTTACTCGCCCGCCTGATGCAGGGCTACGATGTTTCCGGCAAGCGCATCCTGGAGATCGGCTGCGGGATGGCCCTCGCCAGCCACGTGCTGAACGTGCGCGGGGCCAACATCACGGCGATGGACATCCATCCACTGGTGGGGGAATTCATCGAGTATAACGCCGCTCTTAACCGGGCCCCGGCCATTCCCTTCGTTGCGGCGTCGTGGTCCGAGGGAATTCCCGAAGCCGAGCCATTCGATCTCATCCTGGGGAGCGACATCCTGTATGAGCCGAGGCACGTCCGTACCCTCCCGGCCTTCATCGATCATCATCTGGGGGCAACCGGCGAGGTACTCCTGATCAACCCTGACCGCGGCCAGGACGAGGATTTTCACCGCACCCTGCTGGCACGGGGCTTTAGCTGTGAATCACTCCCGGAGGGCCTCATCAATCCCGAATCCAGACCATATCACGTGACGGGCAAGCGCTATCGTCGCCGGTAAGCAGCCGGCTCACTCGTCCGGGCAAACGCCTCAATGGACGGGATCACGCCACCTTGTCACGAATCTCCTCAATGAGCTGGTCCTCATCCGGGAACTGTCCCGTCTCGTGTCGGGAATAGACCAGTTCATCGTTGACAGTCACGTCAAAAATGCCGCCTGCCCCCCGAATCAACGTCGGTTCCGCATCGAAGTGTTGTTTGATTTTTGCAGCCAGACTGACCGCTTTGGGCTGGTAGCCTCAGCCACCACAGTATTGGATGACAAATTCCATGATCGCCTCCTGAGTTGTCGGCAGACCACTACACTACGCCTGCATCGGGGTCGGAGTAAAGTCCGGAGGCCACCTTCCCGTCAGGCGTTTCGGATCGTCAGCCCTCCGTCGACGGGCAATGCGACGCCGGTGATGTACTGGGCTGCTGGCAATACCAGGCTCAGGGTTCCATGGGCTACTTCCTCGGGCTCTCCATAGCGAAGCAGCGCCGCCCGGCGTCTGGCAAAGACTTCCTTGTTCTCATCGGGTATGCCTGCCGTCATGCCGGTGTTGATGGGCCCCGGGCAGATGCAGTTCACCGTGATGCCTTCGGGCCCGAGTTCCACAGCAAGGGCTCGCGTCAGGCCGATGACGCCGGTCTTGGCGGTGGTATAGGCACTGATCCCCCTGGTCGCCCCGAGCCCTTCCGTGGATGCAATGTTCACGATTCGGCCATGGGCAGAACGACGAATAAAGGGCAGCGCTGCCCGAATCATCCTCATATGAGCGGTCAGCATGATGGCGATACAACGGTCCCACGTGGCCAGCATATCCTCTCCATCAATGGGCGAGCCGCCGCCCACTCCGGCATTGTTCACCAGGATATCAATACCACCAAAGTGCTCACCAATCTCTGACACCAGCGGGTCAATCCCATCTGCGTCCGATAGGTCCAGAACCCAGCCCCGTGCATCGTAACCGGCGTCGGTCATTTCTTTGACCACAGCATCCAGCGGCTCCCGATTGATGTCGACCAGGGCGACTCTGGCGCCCTCGTCACCAAACAGATGTGCTGTCGCGCGACCCATGCCACTGGCGGCACCGGTCACAATGGCGACTTCATCCCGGATGGATCGGCTGAGTTTCGTCAGTGCCATGGTCATCTCCCTAAAGTTTCGCCCAGTGTGCCCCAGCGCAGTGAGCCGTGCAATTGCGCCAGATCGACCCTTTCTGATGTCCGTAATCAGCTCAGGTACTCTGGCCCGGGAATTCGGGTTAATATCGCGGTTTGTCTGAATAAAGCTGACCCTGTGAGTGAACCACCACCCCGATACGGTCGAATTGAGATCCGCAAACAGGCACTGAAGTTTTCGGCGGCCCACTTCACCATCTTCAGTGAGACGGACCGTGAGAACCTGCATGGTCACAACTTCCAGGTGGAATGTGAACTGACCGCGCCGGTTGGTGAAGACGGACTGATGTTCGACTACGGCATCATCAAGAAGGTGCTCCGCGAAGTCTGTGAAACGCTTGACGAACAGATGATCCTCCCCGCCAATTCACCCCACCTTCAGATTGAAGCGGGCGATGACTATACCGTCGCCATCTTCAACGGCGAACGCCTTCCCTTTCTGGCGCGGGACCTCACCGTGCTGCCCATCGCCAATACTACGGTGGAAGAGTTCTCAAGCTACCTGCTGGGTCTTATCGTCGATCACCCGAGCTTTGAGGGCAGGGGCATTACCCGGATGACCATTAAAGTCTCCTCCAGCCCCGGCCAGACAGGGTGCGCTTCCTGGGAAACCCCATGAACCAGCCATTAAACGAAGCGCCCGGTCGCAGGACGCTGGTGATCACCGGTGCCAGCAAGGGGATCGGACTGGCGACCGCCGTTGCCTTCTGCGATGCAGGCTACCGCACCATTAATCTGTCCAGAAGCAGCCCACCGGACACTCGTATCGAGAGTCACGCCATGGACCTGACTTCGCCGGACGCCGAAGCTGCACTGACGGAACTGATGGACAGACTGGTTGCGCCGGGGCCAATCACACTGGTCCACAACGCCGCTCGAATGGTCAACGATACCGCCAGAGACGCCGACGTCGCCGACTTCGAGGCCGTGCTTCGGCTCAATGTCATCGCACCCCACATTATCAATCGAAACCTGATTGGCAAGATGAGCCCAGGCTCATCGATCATCTATGTCGGCTCAACACTCGCCGAAAAAGCTGTCGCCAATAGCTTCAGCTATGTCACCAGCAAACATGCCCTCGTGGGCATGATGCGAGCCACGTGCCAGGACCTTGCCGGGTCCGGCATCCACACGGCCTGCGTCTGCCCCGGATTCACCGATACCGAAATGCTTCGGACCCATGTCGGCGACAGCGAGCAGGTGCTGAAGGTCATCGCCGGGCTTTCTACATTCGGCCGGCTGATTGAACCCGGAGAGATTGCTGCCACCATTCAATTTGTCGCTGAGAATCCGGTGATGAATGGTGCAGTCATCCATGCCAATCTTGGTCAGGTCGAGACCTGACGGCTGCCGAAATCACCCAGGAGACATCACCTTGACGCCCCGACCCGACCTTACGGACGAAATCAGAGAAAGACGAGAACGCGTGTTCCTCGTCATGGCAGGCATTTTTCTGTGTGCGATGACCATGCTGAACATCCTGGGAATTACCCGATTCATACAATTGGGCCCCATGACGCTCGCTCTAGGCGTGCTGCCCTATCCCCTGACCTTTCTCTGTACCGATCTGATCAGCGAACTCTACGGTCGCTCCAGGGCCAACTTCCTGGTCACCGTCGGCCTGCTGCTCAACGGCCTGATTCTGGGGACCCTCTGGGTCGGCAACATGATCCCGTCAGTCGGGCCGGAATCACAGCCACCGTGGCAGGTCCTGCAACTGGCCGAGGAAATCGCCCTGCCAAACGGCCAGAGCGTATCCGGGTCCGTAGAACTGTTCACCCTGCTGTACGCCACCACCTCCGGTGCCGTGGTCGCCTCCATGATGGCCTATATCGCCGCCCAGTACTGTGATGTCTTCATGTTTCACTTCTGGAAGCGACTGACCGATGGCAAACACCTGTGGCTGCGCAACAATGGCAGCACACTGGTCAGCCAGGGCGTTGACTCCTTTATGGTCATCACGGTCACGTTCGGAGCCCAGTTCCTGGCGGGTGCCATGTCCGGCGGTGCGCTGCTGGTGTTGATGGCGCACAACTACCTGTTCAAGTTCTGCGTCGCACTGGCAGACACCTTGCCGTTCTATGCCGGAGTGCACTACCTGAAACGATACCTACAACTGACCGATGAAGAGATGGCAGCCCATGGCAGCGCCAGCCAGGCATAACCTCACAGCTGCACAGAAACGCCCTGCCGGGCAGAGCATCCACCCGGGCCGAAATTGATCATCCGCAGCACGACTCCCGAAACTGCGGGCAATCCCGATTTCTTACACGCGAGGCACCATAAGACCTGATATGAACTACGAACAGATCCTTTACGATGTCGAAGACCACGTACTGACCATCACCCTCAACAGACCGGAGAAGCTCAATGCCTTCACCGATCAGATGCGGGACGAAATACTCGATGCCCTGGATCATGCCGACGCGGACGACGAGGTCAGAGCCATTATTTTCACGGGCGCCGGGCGCGGCTTCTGCGCTGGCAAGGACCTCTCTGCCGGTGCCGGTACCTTCAACCACGACGAGGACGGCAGCGGATTTCATCGCGATGGTGGCGGGCTGGTCACGCTGCGTCTGTTCGACTGTCGCAAGCCGGTCATTGCGGCCTGCAACGGGCCGGCAGTGGGGATCGGCTCCACCATGCAGTGCGCGATGGATGTTCGTCTGGCCTCTGAATCGGCCCGGTACGGGTTTGTGTTCTCCAGACGCGGAATCGTTCCGGAGGCGTGCTCGAGCTGGTTTCTGCCACGGGTTGTGGGTATCTCCACCGCCCTTGAATGGTCCTATTCGGGGCGCATCATCGAGGCAGAAGAAGCCCTGGAACGGCGTTTCGTACGCAGCGTTCATCCGGCCGAAGACCTGCTGCCTGCAGCACGCGCGCTGGCCCATGAATTCGCGGCACAGACATCCAGTGTCAGCGTGACCCTGATCCGCCACATGATGTGGAAGATGCTGGGGGCCGATCATCCAATGGAAGCCCACAAGATTGATTCACGCGGCATCTATCATATGGGCAAGAGTGGCGATGCGGCTGAGGGTATCGCCTCCTTTCTGGAGAAGCGTCCGGCAGAGTTCCCGGGGAAGGTCAGCCAGGATATGCCGGAGTTCTTCCCATGGTGGCAGGACAGGGATTTTTCCTGATCCGCCGCCAAGGTCCTGAACGGCTTGATGCGTCAGCCTGACCTCGACGCCAGAGGCCGTCAAATCTCGGGTGGCGCCAGCGCCGGAATTGGCGCGAGCGCTTTGTCAAAGGCCTCAAGCAGGGCCATGGACGCACGGCCAACATGCATGAACTCGCCAGGACTCACGTCGTGGACCCGATGAATATTGCCCCGAAAGACGAGCTTGCCGGTGCTGGTATCCACCATCTCGATCACCATTCGAGCCACAAAGCGGACATCACCGCCGGGGCTGATTCGCTCATCGAAGTTCGAGCGGGTGCGGTCGTCCGTCAGATCCTCCTGTTCGTAGCGTAACGTGACCAGCAGGTCTCCGCCATCATCCACTGGCTGAAAGCCACGGGATGCCAATGCCACACTGAAGTTGCTGACCATGATCGGGCCGAGAAAGGCGGGAATGCCATCGGCACTGACCGAGAAGGTTCTTGTATCGGACCCCGGACAACAGGTATCCATGTGGCTGACAACACTGTTACTGGCACAGCCCGCGAGGGCAATCAAGCCGAATAGAAAAACGGTCAGGGTTACTGATTTCATGGTCACCTCAAGTGGTCTGGCTCGATGAGTGTCTGGATGATGCTGGCAAAGGCTATTGTGGGCTATATGCAGGCGAGTGGCCATTGATGCCTGTCAATGCCGTAGTCGTTAGGTGATCGTTATACGATCGCTGATCTCCGTTAAATGCTCCTGCCACCATCCACGTTAAGGCAGGTTCCGGTAATCATATCCGCCTCATCGGAGGCCAGAAAACAGACCGCGCTCGCAACATCTTCAGGCGTCGACAACCGCCCTCTGGGGATGGTGCTGACGAGGTTGCTTTTCTGATCCTCGGACAGTTGATCGACCCCCATGGCACCCTTCATGAAGCCGGTCTCCGCCGCCACCGGATTGACCGCGTTGCAGCGAATGTTATTACGGGCAAGTTCAAGGGCCAGCCCTTTGGTCATGGTGACCACCGCGCCTTTGGTGGCGTTGTACGCCGTCACCCCCGGCCTGGGGGCGATCGCGCCAATCGACGCCGTGTTGATGATTACACCGCGCCTGGCCTCGATCATATGAGGGATCGCATACTTGCAACCAAGAAACACGCCCTTTACATTCACGGCAAACACGCCGTCGAAGTCCTCTTCCGACAGCTTCCACATCAACATCGACATGTGGGAGTAACCAGCGTTGTTCACCAGCACATCAATCACCCCATGCTGTTCGATACAGTGCGCCACCATTGCCTGCACATCGTCAGACTTCGACACGTCGGTCTGGACAAAGCCATGCCCCTGGCCCGGTAGAGACCCGATCACATCCTTGCCGGACGGGTTCAGATCTGCGCCAACCACCTTCGCACCTTCCGAGGCAAAGCGGGTGGCGATCGCGCGGCCAAACCCGGAAGCGGCCCCCGTGACAATCACGGCCCTGCCCTGGAACCTGCCATCGGGTCTGATCTCGGACTCTGCCATGTTCACCTCATGTCGAATTCAGATGGTACTATCGGCGGATTCACCAGCCTGTGTCAATCCGATAGGGAGCACCACGCCATGACCATCGACGTTGCCGTCATACCCGGAGAAGATGCCGCGCCAGAGGCCATGGATCAGGTCATCCGGATCATTGACAGCCTGGACCTGGAGATTGCCTGGCACTATCCGGAAGTCGGAGCAGCAGCGAAGGAAAAGTGGGGCACGACCTTCCCGGATGCCGCCATACAACTCATTGATCAATGCACGACGACGCTCTTTGGCTCAACCTCCGGGCCATCCGGGCGTGCCCTGCACTACCTGCGGTGGGGCAAACAAACCTACGCCAACGTGAGGCCGGCGCGCTGGCGTCCAGGCTTTCGTAGTCCGCTGGCAAAACCCCAGGGCGTGGACTTCGTCATCGTCCGGGAGAACCTCGAAGACCTCTATCTCTCTTTGGAAGGGGAACTGGCGGACCTGGCGCCACTTGGCCTCACCAGTGGCACAGCCGGCAAACCACCGCAGGCGCTCGGGACGGGATTCTATGCGCTCAAGGCCATCACGGAAGAAGGCTCGGCCCGGGTCATCAGATATGCCTTCGAACTCGCCCGGCAGCGACGCGCCCGCGGCCTGCCGGGGCATGTCACGCTGGGTTCCAAGTGGAATATGCTGCCTAAGTCGGACGGCCTGTTTCGGGATATCGGCGAGGCCATTGCAGCCGAATACGACGATGTACCCTATCGTGCCTTTATCATTGATGACCTGGCGCACCGCATGGTCGCCGACCCACACGCGCTCGACGTCGTCGTGATGCCCAACCTCTACGGTGACATTCTCTCGGATGCAGCCGCCGGTCTGGTTGGCGGCCTGGGGCTTGCCCCCAGCGGCTGCTACGGCAACGATTACGCCTATTTCGAGTCAGCCCACGGGACGGCACCCGACATTGCCGGCAAGGGCATCATCAACCCGACCGCCACGCTGATGTCCGCGGGCATGATGCTGGAATATCTCGGCCTGACCGAGGCCAGTCGGCAGATCGACGTGGCCATCACCCGGATCTACCGGGAGAACCGATCGCTCACGCCGGATCAGGGTGGCCAGGCCGGAACGGTCCAGTTTGCCGACAGTATGATCCAGCTACTGTCTGCCACAGATCCCAGCACACCCATTGCTCGCTGACGCGCACTGATATTCTGTGCCATCTGTCATGAATTCCGCTTCAACCGATCGGCAGTTCTTGTGGCTGATCATCACTCTGATCGCTGCCCGTGCGGTACTGTCCGGATGGCTTCCGGTCATGGAACTGTCCGAGGCGCGCTACGCCGAAATCGGAAGACTGATGTTCGCAAGCGGCGACTGGGTGACCCCCTGGTTCGACGAGGGCATGCCCTTCTGGGGCAAACCGCCGTTGACGTTCTGGGGCATTGCGATCAGCTATGGCATCACCGGTGTCAACGAATTTGGGGCACGACTGCCTTCCCTGGTCGCAACAGCACTCACGGCGTCGCTGCTGTTTCGCTGGACCCGCACCCATTTCGGCCCTGACCCGGCGCGAACCGGGATTCTGGTTCTGGTCACATCGCTGCTGGTGATGCACAGCGCCGGGGCCGTGATCACGGACCCGGTGATGATGCTGACCACCACCGGGGTGATGATCTTCTTCTGGGACGCCGTCCATCGCCAGCACCCTGCGGCCCCCTGGCTCATGTGGTGCTGCCTTGGACTGGGTCTGCTTGCCAAAGGACCTGTTGCGCCGGTACTGGCGGGGCTCGCCTGTGGTTGCTGGGTCCTGCTCACCGGCCGCTGGCGCGAGGCGATCTTCAATACCCGGCCCGTTCCGGGGGCCCTGGTGATGCTCCTCGTGGCGGTGCCCTGGTACGCCCAGGCAGAGCTCAGAACACCGGGTTTTTTTGACTACTTCATCATCGGCGAACACTTCGCCCGCTACACCGAGACGGGATGGCAGGGCGACCTGTACGGCATCGTCAAGGATCGCCCGTTCGGCACCATCTGGCTGTTCCTGATCGCTGCCACGGCACCCTGGGGGTTGCTCGCGCTGGGAATGCTCGCCTCGGCCCGCCAGCGCAGCAGATGGCGCAGCCTGCTTGCCAGTGAGCGGGACCTGGCCATATACCTGCTGCTGTGGGCATTCATGCCCGCCATCTTCTTCACGCCCGCGCGAAACGTTCTTGTCACTTATGTCATGCCCGCTTTACCCGCCATTGCGGTTCTGCTCGGGATTGGCCTGACGGTGCGCTGGCGCTGGATGCTGCTGGTTGGTACCGCCACCGCCGGGCTGTTCCTGGCGGGTTCACTCAGCCTGTACCATTTCTACTACCGGCATCTGCCGGAGAACCAGTACCCCATCGTCGCGCGCTACCTCGAATTGAACTACACGGACCCGGGCCCACTCATCTATACCGGAGAACGATTGTTTGTGCCGCGCTTTTATACCCGGGGCAAGGTGCTGTTTGAGAATCGTGAGACTCGCCACGGAATACCCGGACACACGTTCTATATCGCGATCCGCGATCGATGGCTGCAAGCGGAACGGCAAAGAGTTGGCGACCGTTGTCAGCCGGTCATGGTCGCCAACGAGTTCACACTGTTTCATTGCCCGGGTCCGGCACAGGCCCCTGGGACAGGATGACGCCGTCACCGCTTCGGTGGATGTGCCTTGACGGCCTCCTCGTTCACGTCGGTCCCCCAGCCGGGACGATCCGGCAGGATCAGATGGCCATCGACGATTTCCGGCGGGTGGGTGACCAGGTCATCCTTCCAGGGGACGTCATCGATGTCGATTTCCATGATGCGGAAATTGGCCAGCGAAGCGCAAAACTGCGCACTCATCATGGTACAGAGGTGTCCGTAGAAGTTATGGGGTGCCACATTGACCTCATGGGCATCCGCCATCGCCGCGATCTTGTAGGATTGCCAGGCGCCGTTCCAGGGCACATCGATGATCGCGACATCCATGGACTGATTCAGGAAGTAGGGGCGGAACTCCCGCAGCCCATACAGGGACTCGCAGGACGCGATGGGCATCGGCGCTTTGCTGCGAATCGTGGCCATGGCTTCCGGATTGAACATATCCAGTTCGCACCAGAACATGTCATAGGGCTCAAGGGCCCGGGTCATCTTGATATAGCCCTCGGTCTTGAAGTTGAAATTAAGATCAAGCAACAGGTCCATGTCCGGTCCCGCCCCCTCCCTGAAGGCGGCCATTTCCATCGCCGCACCCCTGACCACGGCGCGTTCGGCGTTCAGTTCCGGTACCTGATAGGCGCCAAGATTGCCGCTGAAGCCGGGCCCATGGCCCCTGGGCTGGCCGTCGAACAGGAAGATATTGCATTTGAGCGCGGTAAAGCCGCGGTCCCTGACCTCGGCGCCCAGCGCGGCCACATCGTCCAGTGACTTCAGGGTCGGCTTGCCGAGATAGCCAGCGGTCGTCTCGTTCATGCGGTAGGTGCCACAGTGAGACCAGTAGAGACGGAGCCGATCGCGCACCGCGCCCCCCAGCAGGGTCGAAACCGGCACCCCCAGGGCCTTGCCCTTCACATCCAGCATGGCATTCTCGATGGCGGCGATGGCCTGGGAGTTGATCCCGTTGGGTGCCTGGCGAGTGATGGCGTACAGCCTCGCAAACGCCGGTTCGACGCCCATGGGATCCTGACCGACCACGAGCGGCGCGAGACGCTCAATGACCCCCGTCACACCGCGACTGCCGTAGGATTCGTTGTACTCGCTGTAGCCGACGATCCCTTCATCAGTGGTCATCTTGATGTAGGAAAAGTTGCGCCAGCCGGCGTCAGCATGCAGTGTTTCAATCGCTGTAATTTTCATGACATCTCCTTAATCATCATCACCTCGACCCGGATTTCCCGGGATGACTCTGGTTTGCTTTCAACACCGTGATGTCCAGTTCATCCCCGGGTTGCCATCGCGAATCAGCCAACTGCCGGAACAGCCCGGGCAGGACCTCGTCAACACCACCCAGCGCCAGCCTCTGGGCTGCCTCGATCGCGGTACTCCTGGCGTAACGATCCGAGTCGGTCTCGGCCATTTCCAGCACCATGTCGGTCAGACTGGCCACCTCACGGCGAGACACGCCAGCGCTGATGGCCTCGGTCACGATCATCAGAAGTGCCACGGCGGCCGACTGCCGGACCGCATTCATCGGCAGTACCCCTGCCCTGACATCTTTCTCCCGTACCGCACTGGTTGCCGGATAGATGGCATCCACAATCTTCTCCAGCAGCCGCTTGCGCCCTTGTGCAAGGCTGCGGCGACCGATCCGCCCCAACGCCATGACCGCAGTCGCCCGAACCTCCGGGATCTGATCCAGCATGACCACTCTGGCCAGCGCCTCGATGGCCCCTTCGCTATCGATTCCCAGTTCGCCAAGCACCAGTGCTCCGGCATTGCGTATACCCGCCTCCCGTGACTGCAGCGCCAGTACGGCAGCCTCAAGACCAAGATCCTGCGCCGCAGTCAGGCCATACATGGTCGCACGCCGGTCACATTCGGCGCCGGCAAACAGACCCTCAGGCAGACTGACGTCAGCACGCAGCCCCAGTGCATAGGCTCGTTGAACCCGATCCGCTTCGCTCCGTGGCGTCTCAATGGGGATGAATTGTGATTCTGACGGGGTCTGGGTCAGCCAGTCCGAAATGGCCTGCGCGACGGGTTCACGCCGCGCGTCCTCCGAGGTTACCCGGACCGGGCCCCTGGGCCTTGGCTCCATCGTCCGGCAGAACCAGAACTTGAACATGAACCGGTCATCCGGGCTGACGGTTCCGCTCGCACGATGCACCAGGTCGAAGTGTACCAGCACCACACTGCCGGCAGGAACCTCCACAGGCAACGACGCAAGCGCCGGCTCGAAGGTCCGGACGGCATCGCGCAGCATCCGGTCCCGCAGCGCAGTGTCGTCATTGCGGCCAACCTGGTCTGCCTCGAAGGCGTAATCCAGCCGGTCTTCGCCCTTGACGTTTTCGACGGCCTCATGGTCCACATTCCAGTACTGGGACCCTGGCAGAATGTGGGTCGGCCCCATATCGAGGGTCGTCTTTTGCGGATAGTAAAAAGCAATCAGCCAGTTCGGGCGATGGGACCGAAGCGCGCCACGAAGACTCCACGGCAGCGTGGAGTCCTTGTGGAAACCCTGATCGAATTGTGTGCTGCGATGGATGAAATTGTGGGCGTAGCGATAGTATCGTTCGCCGAGCAGGTCGGTCAGGGCAGCATCGAGTGCCTTCGATCCCAGAATCTGTTTGAGTGTCGGCAATCGTGCGGGAAGGTTGTCCGCCACTAGCTCCAGGCCCTGGATGGACCCACCCAGCGCATCATTGGCGGCCCAGCTGGTTTGCGCATCCTCGAACAACTGTCTGTGCACGCTTTCGTCGACATCATCAAGGTTCAGTACCAGATATCCCTGATCCAGAAATGTGGCGATGTCATCATCAACCAGACCACGGTTCGAAACCCGGGCCGGCCCGCGCGTCGAGGCTTCTTCTGTCGGTACTATGGTCCCATCCCCCATCTGATCGCTTGCACGCCGGAAGCGCCATGATATCAGCGATCTGCGTGACTCGCATGAAAACAGCCCTCGCTCGTGACCGACAGATGGCTGAACGGCCCTTTCACCATTGATCCGAATAGTAGTACGATGAGCGGTCCCCTAAGGCAAGCGAACCCTCTTGAGCACGACAATTTCCGAGGTGGCGCCGGAAATCCTGGAACATGCGGCTGACCCCGGCGAGTACGAACCGGTCAGCGTTGAGCGACGCTATGAAGACCCACGGGCCACCATAGACCGGGACCGGTCCAAACACTGGTTCAAGCGCCTGTTCCCGATTCTCTGGGTCAACAAGTGGCCGTTCAGTATCGCCATCGGTGGCATGGTGTTGTCCATGCTGTTCGGCGTCGCGGTCCCGGCTCTGATTGGCAAGGCGATAGATGCCCTGCCCGCAGCAGTCACCGACGGCGAGAGCAGCACCCTGTTTACCTTCCTTGGCATCCTCGTGACACTCGCGACACTGCGACTGGTGATCGGATTTTTTGCCATGTACCAGATGAGCCGCGTCTCCAACCAACTCGAAGGTGACCTGCGTTCGGTTATCTATAACCATCTTGTGACCCTGTCATTTTCCTTTTACGACCGCATTCAGACGGGTCAGGTGATCAGCCGCGCCAACAGTGATATTCGGGCCATCCAGATGTTCCTGATGATGTCGCCCATGATGTTGACCAGCGTTCTGAGCTTCACCTTCGCAGCCGCCTACATGGCGTCGGTGAGTGTCACGCTGACGCTGGCCGCCATGATCTCAACCCCCATTGTCTATCTGCTCAGCATGAAGCTGCGCAAGCTCATGTTCCCGCTGTCCTGGCTGACCCAGGCCCGGCAGGCAGACGTTGCGGTGATCGTCGACGAAAACATCAATGGCCAGCGCATCGTCAAATCTTTTGCCCAGGAAGGAAACCAACTGAATCTGCTGGCCAGAGCAGCCAAACAGTTGCAGTGGGTGCAGGTCCGAAGCGTCGATATCTCCGCCCTGTACAATCCATTGATCGAGAACATCACGGTGCTGGGGCAGGTTCTGGTCTGGATTTATGGCGGCTGGCTGGTCATCGACGGGCAGATCCAGCTTGGTGCTCTGGTAGCATTCAACATGTACATCATGATGCTGCAGATGCCGTTCCGCTTCCTGGGTATGCTGCTGCAGATGGAGCAACGCGCCCGGGCCTCGGCGGGCAGGATCTTTGAGATACTCGATGAGGAACCGGAAGTTCGTGACCGGGATGACACCATCACCCTCACCCATCCGAAGGGACATCTCAAATTTGACAATGTACGATTTGGCTACAAGGACGAACAGATTCTGCGGGGGCTCACCTTTGAGGTGAACGCAGGTGAAACCGTCGCCATCGTGGGCAGAACCGGCTCCGGGAAATCCACCATCGTCCGGCTGCTGTCACGTTTCTACGAGATCGGCGACGGCGCCATCAGCATCGACGATGTCGACATTCGCGACCTTGCCACCAAGAGCCTTCACTATCACGTCGGGCAGGTGCTGGACGAACCATTCCTGTTCTCCGTCAGCATTCGAGACAACATCGCCTACGGCAAACCGGACGCGACCATGGAAGAGATCATCGTCGCAGCCACGGCGGCCCAGGCCCATGACTTCATCATGCAGACCGAGGATGGCTATGACACGGTCGTCGGCGAACGGGGCTATACGCTATCCGGGGGGCAGCGTCAGCGCCTCGGAATCGCCCGTGCGCTGCTTCTGAATCCACCGATTCTGGTACTGGATGACGCCACCAGCGCCATTGATGTCACCGTGGAAAAAGCGATTCATGAGGCGCTGCTCCGGTTGATGGAAAACCGTACAACCATTCTGATCGCGCACCGATTGTCCACCATCAGCCTGGCTGATCGCGTGATCCTGCTGGATGAAGGCATGGCGGTGGCTACGGGAACTCACCGGGAGCTGATGGCATCTGTACCGCGATACCGGGAGGTGCTGGCCCAACAGAACCGTCAGATCGGGGAGCCAGAGCCCGACGACGCCGAACAGATGGACGACGAATCAGATGGCGAATACCGTCGTCGTATCGCCGCCATCGTTCGGTCCACACCAAAGCCGGACGATTTTCCGGGAGGGGGCGCCCGATGATGGGCCATGGTGGTGGCCACTGGCACGGCGGTGGCATGAAAGGACGCGCCGGTGCCGGCGACCTGCCTTTTGCCGGGATCCCGCCGGAGATGCTGGATCGCACCAATGCCCTGATGGCCGATGAACCGGACTTCGGTGATATCCAGATCGAATTCTCCCATCGCGTAGTCGACGGTGAGCCCTTCTCACTGTGGACGTTCCTCGCGCCGTACAAGTTCAGGATGCTTGGCTCACTGGCTCTGGTGGCCCTGACTGAGGTCCTGCTGCTGATCGGACCCTACCTCATCAAGGTCGCCATCGACGACGCCATCATCCCTGGCGATTTCGATGTGCTGGCAATGGTAGGGGTGATCTGGGTCGGCTCGCTGCTGGTGGCCGTTGTGGTCAGCGGCTTTCGTATTCGTTATGTGGGGCGGCTGGGACAGATGCTGATGTATGAGCTCCGGCTGCGGGTGTTCGCCCACCTGCAAAGGCTCTCGCTGGACTTTTTTACAGGTGAAAAAGCCGGCCGCCTCATGACCCGGATGACCAGTGATATTGAGGCGTTGTCCAACCTGCTGCAAACGGGTCTCATTAACCTCGTGGCGCAAATCCTGTCGCTCATTTTCATCATCGGGATTCTGTTGTCGTTCAATGTTCAACTCACCATGATCCTGCTGGTCATTGCGGCGCCGGTCATGCTGGTCCTGACCCACTGGTTCCGATCCGTGTCGGAGAAGGGCTATGAGACCGTCCGGAACCGTATTGCGGAGGTGCTGTCCGATCTGCAGGAGAGCCTGTCCGGTATGCGCCTTGTGATTTCGTTCAACAGAATGAAGCACAACGTCATCAATCACCGCAACATCGTTGGGGACTACCGCGAGGCCAACAACTACACGGCATGGATCTCGGCTTTCTATAACCAGTCGACGCAGTTTGTTGACGTGGCGACAACCCTGATCATTCTCATTGTCGGCTACTTCATCCTGATCGACGTCAACCCCACCCTGGACCCTGATGGTTCATTCACCGTGGGGGCACTCATTGCGTTCACCACCCTGTCGGCGCGGTTTTTCAAACCCATCACGGCACTGACCGGGCTGTACAATGAATTCCAGTCCGGCAACGCGGCCGTCATCAAACTCCGGGGCCTGCTGGAAACTGCGCCCTCCGTGATGGAGAAGAGCGACGCTCACGACATCGAGGACATGCAGGGCGATATTGAAATCCGCAACCTGAGTTTTGCCTATGACGTCGGAGAACCGGTACTGGATAATGTGTCCCTGCACATCCCGGCTGGCCAGAGTATCTCCTTCGTAGGCCCCACCGGTGCTGGAAAATCGACGCTGGCAAAGCTGATCGCACGCTTTTACGACCCGAGCCTGGGCGAGGTACTGATCGACGGCCACAACCTGCGGGACGTGACCCTGCATTCCCTGCACAATCAGCTCGGTGTAGTGCCCCAGGAACCATTCCTGTTCCACGGCTCGATCAAGGACAACCTCCGGTTCTCCCGGCCCGAAGCCAGCGATGAGGAGATCATGGAAGCCTGTCGCACCGTCGGTATCGACGACATGATAGACCGATTGCCCGAGGGGCTGGATACCCCATGCCATGAACGAGGTTCATCCCTGTCCTCCGGGGAGCGTCAGCTGCTGGCCCTCGCTCGAGCTTTCCTCAGCCGCCCCAGGGTCCTGATCCTGGATGAAGCCACCTCCAATGTGGATCAGCAGAGTGAGTCAAAGATCGAGCACGCACTGGACACATTGCTTGAGGGTCGAACTGCCATCATCATCGCCCACCGGCTGGCGACCGCCATGCGTGCCGATATCATCGCTGTGATCAACAACCGGGGTATCATGGAAATCGGCAGCCATGACGAGCTTGTCAAACAGGGTAGCTACTATGCGGACATGTATGAAACCTGGCGGACCCAGAATGAGGGCAGCGCGACGGTGTAGGCCCCCAACAGGGTAACCAGGCAGTCGGTATCAGTGCTTTCTGGATGGATGATCGGCAGGCAGCATCTTGTCGGCCCACAGCGCCAGCTTGTGGGCCATCGCCTTTTGTGAAACCTCGATCTTGGCCAGCGGCTGAATCAGTTGATCATGCACCAGCAGCCGGTAGATGTATTCGATCTTGTCGTGGGCCGAATCCGTGGCTTCGAATTCCACCACGCCACGCTTTTCTCCGTAGGTAGTGCCCAGCCGAATCGCCTCTTTCAGCAGCTCACCTTCGTTTTCAAGCTTCCTGGTCTTTGCCATCGCGCCCTCCTGGATTCTGTCATCACTCGACTCTACCACTTTCCCGCAGCGGCATTACACCCCCGGATTGACGTGTGGTCTAATCCGCATTGTTTTATACTGCCGCGGAAATCCACGGTTTAATTGCGACCCATGGCGGGAGAAGTAGCACTATCGGTAGATCAACTCAGCCTGTTGCTGAGGCTGTATATGGACTGGCCCCATCACATCGATACCAACGAAGATGCAGAGGCCAACGAATTCTATATGTGGCTCGCCTCTGAACTCGACGAAGCCGAACTGCAGGACATCACCGGTGGCCTCGGCGGCGTAAAGTCTTTCATCAAGTCCAACCCCGACGTGATTCCAACAGCTCGATATCTCAAGAACAAGGGTGATGCAAGACCTCGCGATGTCCGTGAAGAGGCTCGCATCGCCATTAACACCCAGGTCTTCGTCCTGATTTACGACTGTAACAAAGACCCGGCACTGGAGGGCCGGATTGTGCGCGGCATGATGATGGACATGGCTCGAAATGGCATGCGACTTGAGACCAAGCTGCCTATCCCTCCCGGAACGATACTAAGCATGACCGTGGCACAAACCGGTTCATCGATTACCCTGTATCACCTCACGGGAGAGGTCAGATGGCTCTCGGAGGGCTCTGACTCGAACAACATCGGGATCTCAATCTTCAACATCGAGGACTTTCGGTCCTGGGAAGATTTCTACGAAACCAGCACGACGTTCTGGTCCGAAGACAGTTAGCGGGGCAGCCCGCGGCCTGACTCAGGCCAGGGCACCGCCGATGATGGCGCCGATCAGCATTGGACCAATACCAAGCAGTGCGAACACGATGCCGCCAAGGCCTGCCAGGGCACCAATGACCGGCAGCCCGGTCATCATTGAGGCCAGCATGAACAATGCCACAGCGAGAATAATACCCGGCAGAAACACCGCCAGCAGCGCCTTGCCGACGCCACCGGCTTTCTTGCCTCCGACGATCCCGGCCAGCAGCGGCCCAATTACCGGTAACCAGAACAGGAGCAAGGAAATGACCAGCATCCAGATGACACCGGACAGAACACTGCCATCTTTTACCTCAACAACCTGAACCTCGACCATATGTTTACTCCTGCAGTTGCGGAACCGTGATTGTTTTTTTGGTGGGTCGTGAAGGAATCGAACCTTCAACCAATGGATTAAGAGTCCACTGCTCTACCAATTGAGCTAACGACCCGAATTTTCAGGGCTTTTCATGTCAATACTGTTCTATGGCGTGCGGCCCGGGAGACTTACCCGGAGCACTACGGCGTGCCAACACGAGCACGCTCAAGGCTGCTAACTATAACAGATAAACTCCAGCAGATTCTCGTCCGGATCGCGGATATAGACACTGCTGCCAACGCACCTGCCCTCCTCCCGGCCACCATCGCGGTCTACCGGGCCCTCGATCACCGTGGCGCCAGCGTCCTCCAGCAAGGCCAACACCTGTTCAACTGAGCCTTCCCAAACGAAACAGAAATCTCCGCAGCCGGGCTCGGCCGTTGGCCCTCGGAGCGAGAACTTCCCCAACTGCCAGAGCGACGGGCCATGGAAGTTGATCTTCTGATCTGCGAGATGGACCGAATAGAAGACAGGTGCTCTGGACTCATCCACCACGAAACCGAGGGCGCGATACAGCGCCAGCATCTCATCGACACGGGCAATGGGAATGGCAGCATGATCAATCGACACTATGGGCACAATGGATTCCCCCTTTCTCAGTACGGGTATAATTCACAGGTGTAGTACTGCGTGAATGTAACCCGGTTGCCGGACGGATCAGTGACTGAGAACTGCCTGGCCCCGAAAGGCATATCATTCAGTCGTTCCTCTTTCAGAACGTAGTCGAGATCGACTGATTCATAATACTGATCTATGCCTTCGATATTGATCCGCACACTTGTTGGCATCGAAGCCCAACTATCTCCCTCAGCGTTTAGATGCAATATCGCATCTCCGAGCTTCAGGCCCGCATACCGACCCAACTGAAAAATCACTGTGAATCCAAGTGCGCCCTTATAGAAATCGAGAGCAGCCTCGAAATCGCCTACATTTACTACCGGCGTAGCACTGAGGAACTTAACCTTGTTCATACTGCCACCGTTGAAAACGAGGATTAAAGCCGCCAGCCACAATCTTGATCCCTTGCAGCCATCATTCTCTCTGTGAGGTTATCGCCAACTTTCCCATGTTGTCCAAAGGTTTATCCCAAGATTTGCGATTTTCCTGGTTCAGGACGCCCCCGGTACTCGGCGGCCCACGGCTTGACGCCGACCGGGAATGCGACGATACCCAGATTTAGGATCCAGAGTGTCTAAGTGCGGCTGATGGTGAAAGCGAGCCAGAAGATCATGCTAAATGTGTCTCCACCGGGGTCATTGGCAACCCGGGCCAATCGGAACAAATTCTCAAGTCTTTCGTGATACTTCTGTGAGGAATTGTCCCGCTCCCTCGGCGCAAGCTTGCCTGACCTCAACCAACAAAAGAGAAGGAAGCTTCCGATGAAATTGATTCAACTGCCCACTGCGGTCCTTGCGGGCGTACTCAGCGCCCCGGTGCTTGCAGCCGATTACTCCGTGACCGTGACCAACCTCACCCGGGGCATCTATTTCACACCTTTGTTAGTTTCTGCCCATCCGGCTGACATGTCGCTGTTTAACCCCGGCGCCGAAGCCAGCCCGGCTCTGCAGGCTATGGCCGAGGGCGGCGATATCTCGGGGCTCAGCTCCGCCCTTTCGGATGGCGGTGCCATTATCGTCGAAAACCCGGCCGGCGGCTTGCTCGGTCCTGCCCAGTCTACCGAGGTCATGATCAACAACGACGATGCGCCTGATAACACGAACCTGTCCATTGTCGCGATGATGCTCCCCACCAACGACGGATTCGTGGGCATGCCCGCTGTTGCGTTACCGATGGACCAGGGCACTTATCACTATAACGTCCTTGGATATGATGCAGGGACCGAAGCCAACAACGAGATTCGCGGCAGCGGCGCACCAGGTGAAGCCGGATTTCCTGCTCCCGGACCCGTGGACACTGCCTCCGGGACCAATGGCACAGGTATAAATGCTGAAGTCGAAGGCTTTGTCCACGTTCACAGAAACGTGCTGGGCGACACGGATGCCGCGGGCGGTGCCAGTGATATCGTCAGCACGGTGCACCGCTGGCTGAACCCTGTGGCCCGCGTCACGATCACGGTCAACTAGGAGAGCACCATGACAAACAGATGCTGGTTTGCCATTCCCGCCGTCCTGCTGGCCCTGGCTGGCTGCGATGGCGTCAACAATCCACCCATTGGGCCCGCCCCAATGAATGACCCCGAACCTGATCCCCCAGCCACGCGGGAGTTCCAGGTGAGCGTACTCAACCTCACGGCGGGGCAGCCCCTGTCACCCATTGCTCTGATCCTGCACGACAGTTCCTGGGAGATGTTTCAGTTGGGCGCACCCGCTTCGGTGGCAGTAGAAACGCTGGCGGAAGGTGGTGACAACAGCATGCTGCTGGATGAGGCAGATGGAGATGCCGGGGTTGTTGCAACGACCAGTGCCGGCGGTCCCCTGCCTCCGGGCGCGACCGAGTTACTGACCATATCGGCTGAAGAAGACAGCGTTGATCTGTTCAGCATGATGACCATGCTGGTCAATACCAACGATGCCATCACCGCGGCGCGAAATATCAGCATCGCTTCACTGGATGTAGGCGAGCGTATCGAGATAACGACGCTGAGTTACGATGCCGGCACTGAGGCAAACTCTGAACTCGCTGGTACGATCCCGGGCCCTGCGGATGGCGGCGAAGGGTTTAATGCAGCGAGAGATGACATCGCCGACGAAGTTCGAGGCCACTCCGGCGTGGTGACCTCGGACGACGGCCACAGTGATTCTGTGCTGACCCAGGCCCACCGCTGGGACAACCCTGTGGCACGTGTGATAATCACTCGCATCGACTAACCGACCCCGGTCGTGCGGACCTCAAGGTATCGCACGACCGGGCACGCGGACAGTACAAATGACGACAACCATTGCAGCCCACACCCTGCCCCTGACCGCCAGACGCATCCTGATTGTCGAGGATGATCGAGACATCGCAAATCTCGTGGCGCTCCATCTGCGAGATGTCTACGACGATGTCCAGATGAGCCATGATGGTGCCGAGGCGCTGTCCCTCGCGTCAACACAGCCCTGGGATCTGCTGATTCTTGATCTACGACTGCCAGGCTTGGACGGCCTCGAAGTCTGTCGGCAGATCAGGGCTTCAGAAAATTACGTCCCGATCCTGATGCTGACCAGCAAATCCACAGAGCTCGACCATGTGCTCGGTCTGGAAATCGGGGCTGATGATTACGTGACCAAACCATTCAGCGTTGTTGAGCTGATGTCCCGGGTTAAAGCAATTCTAAGGCGCATGTCGGTGGTCAGTCAGACAGCCACTGCCGCGCTGCACGAACTGTCACACGAGGGCGTTCATGTGTCACTCGACAGGCATGAGGTCACCATTGACGGGCAATCCGTTGACCTGACGGCAAGGGAGTTCGATTTGCTGTGCCATTTCCTGAAACGACCGGGCGAGGTGTTTAGCCGGGCCCAACTATTGGACCAGGTGTGGGGGTATGGTCACGAGGGCTACGAGCATACCGTCAACTCTCACATCAACCGGTTGCGCGCCAAGATCGAGACCGATCCGACCCGGCCGACGCGGCTGGTGACCGTGTGGGGGGTCGGCTACAAGCTGACACAATAAAATGAGAATACTGCGAACACTCTATGCCAGGCTCGCCGCGTCACTATTGATGCTGGTCATTGTTCTTGGAACCGCACTGCTGTGGACCGGGCACTATGTGAGCGACATGTACTCGCAGGAAGTCACCCAGCGCCTGAACCAGAGCATCGCGATGTACGTCACCAACGAGCAGCAACTGATCGAAGGTGGCAAGGTCAACCAGCAGGCCGTCGAACTGCTGGCCCAGCGGGTCATGACCATCAATCCCTCCGTCGAGGTCTATCTGCTGGACGCGCAGGGAAACATTCTGGGACACCTTCTGGCGAAAGAGAGCGTACGGCAGCGCAGGGTTTCACTGGGACCGGTGAGTGACTTCCTCTCGGGTTCCGCCACTTTCCCACTCATGGGAGATGATCCACGAAACCCCGGTGCCAGGAAGGTCTTTTCAGCCTCACCCATCGTCGAACAAGGTGAAACTGTGGGCTATCTGTATGCGGTACTGGGAGGCGCCCGGTATCAAACACTGCGCGAATCCGTGCAGAATAGCTACATTCTCAGAGTTGGATTGGCGACCATCCTGGGCGCACTGGTGCTTGCCATGCTCGCCGGGTTCGCCGTGTTCTTCATGCTAACTCGCCGCCTTACGCTGCTCCGTCAAGAGGTAGAACGATTCCAGATGGATTCGCCGGATGAGACCATCATAGCCCCGGTGGCCAACAGCGTTGCAGGCGATGAAGTAGATGCCCTTCGCCTCGCTTTCGCCGCCATGGCAAAACAGATCCAGCAACAATTCCGGGCCCTGCAATCGGTGGATTCTACCCGCCGGGAACTGATCGCCAATGTTTCACACGATCTCAGAACACCGCTCGCCTCCATGCAGGGTTATATCGAGACACTGATGATCAAGGATGAAGAACTCACGACTGACACCCGCCGTCACTATCTCGAAGTGGCTCACAAGCACACTCAGCGAATGAACGATCTGATTGAAGAGTTATTTGAGCTGGCCAAACTGGATGCAGGCCCAATTGAACTCAACACAGAGACCTTTTCATTGATGGAACTGATTCACGACTCGGTCCAGGATTTTGAGCTGACTGCACGGGACAAACATATCGATCTCACGATCGAAACCGGTAACGACAATTGTTATGTGGTGGCCGACATCGCGCTGATCCAACGGGTCCTTCAGAACCTGTTGTCCAATGCTCTGCGCCATACGCCGCCGGGGCGCACGGTCACCATCAGCGTCAGCGACAACGAACACCGAGCCAGAATCGAAGTCTCGGACACCGGCAACGGGATTGCCAGCCATGAAATCCCGCACATCTTCGAACGCTTCTATCAGTCTCAGCAACAGCGGCCATCGGAAGAACTTGGAGCCGGACTGGGCCTCGCCATCGTCAAGAAGATTCTGGACCTGCACCAGTCAACCATTCGGGTAGACAGCCGACCCGACCAGGGAACCCGCTTCATTTTCGAATTGCCGATGCCGGCCTAACAGCCTTAAGCATGCCCCCGTATTGGCTGTATGAATCAGTCACAGATCTAGCTCACAGAAATAGTTCAGATATAGTTCTGATCTATGGGGTGTTCTACCTGCAATCGACCTGTAATGGTGAGGCGGATATGAAAGTAGGCGTACTGCAGTTCTTCAGCTGGCCCGGCCGTCGCGGCGAGTTGAAGACAGTATATGACCGGGCCATTGAACGGGTCCGCATCATGGATGACAACGGCTACGACGCGGTCTGGATTGCGGAGCATCACTTCAGCACCTACAGCGTCTGCCCCTCGATTCACATGATGGGCGTTCACTTCGCCAATCACACCAAACACCTGCGCATCGGCACCGGCGTGTCTCTCGCTGCCTTCTACAACCCGCTACGACTGGCCGAGGAAGTCGCGCTGCTGGACGTGCTGTCGGGAGGCCGGGTGAACTGGGGCGCTGGCAGCGGCTTTGATCCAAAGGAATTCAGTGCCTTCGGTATCGACCGGGAGCAGCGGCATGGCAGATTTCGCGAGAATGTGGAGATCGTCCTTTCCGCCTGGCAGGATGAGCCACTTACCTTTGCCGGTGAGTACAACCACTTTGAGCAGGTCGAAGTCCTACCCAAACCGCTTCAGAATCCAATGCCAGTGTGGATGGCGGCCACCTCCGAGGGTGCAATCGAGTGGGCAGGCGGCCGGGGTTTCTCCATTCTTATGGACCCACATTCGTCGATGGATGATATCCACGCCAAACGGCAGTTGTACGATGCAACGCTCATCCGGAGCGGCCACGACCCGGCCGACAGGGACATACCGGTCGCGCGGCTGCTTGCGATTGCCAACGATGAAGATCAGGCGCGACGGGTGGCAGAGGCCGGTGCGCAGTGGACCACCGGGAGCTACGCCAGAGGACCGCTGACCAACGGGGCAGCCGACCCTGTGGCCCGCTATGTGGATGACGTGATCATCTGGGGCACCCCGGAACAGGTGGCGGACAAGCTGCTGGCGTATGAGGCGGACAGGCAACTTGGCTACCTGCTGTGTTCGCCGCTGTCGCACCAGAGTTTTACGCTGTTTAACGACCAGGTTCTGCCCAGAATCCGCTAGGAGCCCTCAGCGTGCCCGTATTAGTCACGCCGTAATCGTACGGGGAAGTGCTCACGCTGGCACCTCGTACCAGTG
>JAQBUI010000089.1 GCA_027624035.1 Pseudomonadota bacterium
TACCACTATTTCCTGGACGGTCACGGCGACGGATGCAAACGGAAACGTGAGCACCCAGACCTACACCACGCTGATCGTGTCGCCTAACGGCGGCAATGGTGACGGATGCAACCAGGGTGTCGGCAATGGCGCCGAAGGCTGTGACCCCGGAAACAGCGACAGCAATGGCTCCAATGACGAAGGCGCTGATGACGCGCCGGGTAACCCCGGCAAGTCTGACAACGGCAAGTCTGCCTCAAAGGGAAAGGGGAAGGGCTAGCCAGGTGGAGCAGAGAAAGCAATGACAAAAGGCGCACAGGGAGTTAGTCTCACCTCCTGACGGCATTGCTTGACCCGCCCCAGCTTACAGGCTCTGGAAAACTGAAGGACCCTTCGCGATGCGATGGGTCCTTTTTCCATTTGGAGGAACCGCACCCCGGATGAACAGGCATCGTATTGTTGCATGGCTGACTCAATGGCTCACGGCAGCCATGTTGCTGATTCCTGCTGCAGGTCTCTCTGCCGAGGTCAAGCTGGAGATCAGAGAAGACCTGGTCTATCTGGATGCCGAGTACGTCTCATTGATCAGTGTTCTGGAGGCACTCGCCGAGAAGGCAGGGATACGCCTTGAGAGTGAGGTCCCGCTGACGCAGCCGATTACCCTGCGATTGAATGGTGTTAGCGTCCAGCGCGCGCTGCAGCGTTTGCTCTCACGCGAGAGCTATACCCTTGCATTCCAGCAGACAGAGACGGACATCAGGGTAAAGGGTGTCGACATTTTCAGAAAGCTTGCCGACATGAAAGAGAGCGACTTCGCCACCATCGAAACTGTGGTCTACGATCCTGAGTCAATGCCCGAGTCAGTGCCTGAATCGAGCGATTCGTTGCCGGAAGGTGCCCCACCAGTGGCCAGCGATGGTCCAAGTATCCAGAACTACGATCAGGCATCGCTTAATTCGGCACTGGAGAATGATTATCTTGCCGATGAACTGGACATTGACGATGGTGATCAGATGTCAGACTCGCCACTGCCCAGGCCTACTGGTGACAGGTCTCCCGACCCCAGGCTGCTGGGTGGACAATCCAGCGGCGTCCGCATCACCAGGGTGGCTGCAAGTTCGATCTTCACCGATTTCGGGCTCAAGAGTGGTGACGTGATCACGGATGTCAACGGTCACAAGGTGGGCAGTTCTCAGGAATTTGTCCAGGCCCTGCGCACAGCGTCATCGAGCCAGTCCATCCGGATATCCCGCAAGGATGAGAACGGCGTCTTCAACCCGATCTATATTCAGGTGCAACCGCAGTCCCCGGAACCATGACCTGCTGCGAGTTCTGAATGGGGCACCACGCTCACGGTCTTTTGCTGAACCCGGCGCCTTAAGGCATGATCACAATCTGACGGTCGCGGAATGGTGAGTCTTTCCAACATGCATAAGACACTAAAGACAGTGCTGCTCATTCTTGTGGCGCTGGCAATGCCGATTGTTCCTTTCGTCATTATCGGTGAACTCCCGGGCGAACGATGGCTTTCGGCAACTGATGAGAATGCCATGGCCTTTGCCTTGCTTGGCGGCGGGCTCCTGACGGTGGACGTGCTGTTACCAATTCCGTCGAGCATCATCATCACCCTGCTCGGGTCGCGCCTCGGCTTTGTGGAGGGCTGGCTGAGCGCCTGGCTGGGTTTGACTCTGGGACACGCTATCGGGTACTGGATTGGCAGACTGTGGCCGAGAAAACTCGCGCCTGAATTTCCCGAGACGCCCACGTTATTTGTGCTGTTCCTGACTCGACCGGTGCCCATTTTAGCGGAGGCAGTGTCCATAGCGGCAGGCGCCACCCGGGTCCCGTTTCTACCGACGATATTGGTCTGTGCGCTCGGTAATGTAATCTTCACCGGGGTCCTTACGGCAAATGGTGCCGCACTGTTTGACTACGAACTACCGCTCGTCGGAGTGATTCTGCCGTTGTTGGTTCCTGCATTGGGCTGGGTCGCGTGGCGCTGGATTCGTGCCGGTGGTGAAGTACCGGACAAACCACCAGACTCTTCAATGACCTAGTTACCGAAAGAAGTCATCATATCAACGTGCCCTGATGCGACATTCCAAAGGTGTTGAAATCTATATCAACAGGTTATCGAAACCAGCACCACGGTGTTGATGTCCCGGACAAGCGCTACCGAGTGACGTTGGTGAGACCGAAGATCTGCCAACCCTGTCGACCCGCCTGTTCGCCAACAGATAACCCGCTGCCAGACTTTGTCCGGAGTGCTTGCTGGATGCCCCACTTGGACAATCCCTGGACGCCCTCCATCGATTCCATCTGGGCCAGTGTGAAGAACCCGGCATCGGCGATCTCATCCTGATCAACCGTTGGCTCGCCAGACTGATAGTCGAGCCTGAAGATGATGTAGACATTGGTGCTGGGTCCGCCCGTTGTCCCGGCCAGTGAGTGACGGAAGGCGACCACATCGTTGACCGTTGCAATAATGCCGGATTCTTCCTCTACTTCCCGTTCGACAGCAATCGTCAGCAATTCATCGTTTTCGGCATAGCCGCCTGGAATCTGCCAGGTTCCTGCAAATGGGTTGTGACCCCGCTGAACCAGCAATGCTTCGATTACACCGTTGTTGACCCGGGTCACCACACCGGCACAGCCGATCGAAAAGTCGCCGAAGTGGACAAAGTTGCAATGGTCAGCAGGACACGCCATCCGGTCCCGCCCACCTTCGAGCCGTGACTCGAGTGGCGTCGCACATTTTGGACAGTAGTTCATGTTGGCCACAACCAGGCTCCCTTGTTGATGATCGGCGAACTATACCACCGGCAAGACCTTCCCTGGGCCGACGTCGGTACCGCCACTTTGCGCTGCAGGATATGATGCCCACGGTCAATGGGATTCCATGGTGGATAAGATTTGACGACGCTTAGCGTCATCGTTCCGACCCTGAATGAGCAGCAGGCCCTGCCGAACCTTCTGGAGGACCTGGAGCGCCAGGCTGGTGTTGAAATGGAGGTCATCGTGGCCGATGGAGGCTCTACAGACAGGACGGTTTCTGTGTGCTACCAGCATGGCGTTCGGGTGGTTGTAGCCCAGTCTGGCCGAGGCAGGCAGATGAATGCCGGCGCGGCGGCAGCGAGGGGTCGCTACCTGCTGTTCCTGCATGCGGATACCCGTCTCAGCGGGGCGGATCAGTTTGCCCTCAGCATTGAAGCCCTGGCCGCAGCGAGGACAAGGCCCGCAGCGGGACACTTTTCCCTTCGGTTTAACGAAGTTGTGGGCTCGACTGCACAGAAGCTTCGATATCACGAGGCCAAGACCCACCTGAACCGGAAGAATACGACCAACGGTGATCAGGGAATGCTGTTGCTGGCGGAGGATTTTGTGAGCCTGGGCGGTTTTGACGAGTCTCTGCACTTTCTGGAAGACCAGGATATGGCAGAGCGAATCCGGGCCCTGGGATGCTGGATGACGCTGCCGTCGACCATCGTCACCTCTGGCAGGCGATTTGCCATCGAGGGCTATACGCCGAGGATGCTGCAAAGCGCAGTCATCATGTGCTTCAGGGAGATCGAACTGCGGGACTTCTTCCATGAATCGGCCACAATCTACCGTGATCAGGATCGCGTCGAGGGACCGCTCCCTATGGAGGCATTTCTGCGGATGGGTCATCACTGCCTTGCAAGGGATGGCATCAGGCGATTCATCGGTCGCTGGTACGGTATCGGTCGCTTTGTGCGCGGCAACGCATGGCAGCTCTTTTTTGCAAAGGATGTTCGCGAACGGGACCGTGCCGGTGACAGGTGGCTTGCCTGGCATGACCGATATTTTGATCCTCTGACCGACAATGCCATCGGCAATATCCTGGCGATGCTTCTTGGACTGGGTGCCTACTATGTTCTCTGGCTGTATTCGATGATCAGGGAGCGCCACAGAGGATGAACATGACGCCGGACCGAACTACCGTCCAGAGACTCTTCGCCAAGACACTCGCAGCAGTTTGACCACGACAAGTGCGGCGCTGCCCACGTTGTTGACGGGCATGAGCAGGAGTCCGATCCAACCTTCACCGAGGCTTAAAATGGGTGTGGCGAGAGCGTTGACCAGGGCCAGAGCGAGTTCCTGCAACGGCGTGGAGAACACCCAGCCAATCGGTAGCAACAGGAGCATGGCTACTCCAGTTCCTGCCAGCAGCCAGGCCTGAAAGGACCTCGTCCGATTCAGCACGTTTCCTGTGAAGGGTTCCGGTGGAAGATCCTGCCTGGCAGACCTGAACAGGTCATTCAGCATCGGGTCCAGTGCTGGTTCATCGCTCATGGCGAGTCTCCCCTCGTGTCGTCATAGGCTCGCAATGTTTCTCTGAGTTTCAGAGCGCCTCGTCTGATATTCGATTTAATTGTGCCCATCGGCAGCTCCGTCAGTTCTGCAATTTCGCTGTGGCTGAGGCCCTCATGGTAGGACAGCACCACACACAGCCGCATGTCGTCTGTGAGGGCTCGAAGCGCATGATCCAGATCCTTTTCCAGACCAGCCCCTTCGCCACTCCCTTGCTGGTCTTCAAGTGGGTCCGCTTGCCGGAGTGCATCCACTTTCCGCGACGATTGCAGCCAGATGGAGACTGCCAGCCTCCGAAGCCAGGTATTGAAGGCCGGTGCTGACCTCAGCAGCCGGATCTTCAGCCAGGCACGGAAGAAGGTCTGCTGGGAAAGATCGTCGGCCAGCACAGCATCACCACAGCAACGCCGCAACAATTGCCGGATGGAGGACTGGTGACGCCTGACGAGTTCTCCGAATGCATCCCGGTCTCCCGATCTCGCCAGATTGACAATCAGCGCCTCAGGACACTCGGGATAGTATTCCTGGATCTTGCGTGCGCTCTGTCCCATGCCTGGCCCTGGCTCCGAGGTCGTGATCAATCACGCTGTTGCCGGGGCGGGGAGGCGACCCGGGCAGCCACCAGCAGGCCGATTGACACAAAGGCCAACAGGACGCCAACGCCCACAAGTGGCATCAGTGCCTCTTCGTACTGGGTCCCAAGGATCACTCCGAAGACTGCCAGCCCGATGGAAATGGGCAGGCAGATCATGCCACCTACACGGAGATCTCGGTCGAGGTGATCGTTGCCCCGGTTGATCGCCATGAAGCGGTCTGCCAGGGTCTCATCAATAGGCTGCCCGCTTTCGATCAGTCGTCGCAGCGTCTCCTGCTGCACTTCCTTCTCACGGATGCTGTACCACATGCCGCCAACGACGACCGCCGCAAGAAAGCCCCAGAAAGCAATAGACATGAGGCCGGCGCCAATATTGATTTCTTCCATAACGTTCTCCGAATGATTGTCCTATCTTGAAAGATGCATTGCGGGGCCGTATGGATGCAGGTCACAAAAAAACATCGGTCAGGAACAATGGCTGCTATCAGTAGGGACGTTCTGATCAACTGTATTTTTTCGTGAGAGCAGGGCGGTGGCGCTCGCAGAACATCGCGAAAACGCTTGAATTTCGCGATGTTTCGAGGACGACTCCAACGCAGCTATCGCGGAAAAAGACTCTAATCGGAGGTTCCCTAATCAATGACGTTCTCGCCGCCGTCCTCCATCGCGGTCGGACGTTGCCAGTAGCGATACTGGGGAGTCCAGCTGTTCTCGCTGATGCCCGCGAGTGCAAGCAGATTCCAGACGACGCAGTACAGGTCTCCAGGGCCGAATATGCAGGCGTTTCTTCGCAAAATCTGGCCATCGACCTTCTCGTAAACCACAGCACCCGGGTAGTTGCCACCATCTGGTGAGACGTTCTGCTCCTGAATGTAGGCACCGCCGCCATGTGACGCGAGCTGAAATCGCCAGCCCCGGGAATTGGCAAAGTTTCGCTGGATATCGGGCGAATCCTTCGAGACCAACAGCACCGACATGGCCGATTCAAGATGGGGCAGCACCCCATTGATGCCATCGCCCCACAGGGTGCAGTAGCGGCACGCCTGCCCCATGTTGTGGATGACGAGGAGGTGATCGTGCTCTCCGAAACAGTCCGACAGGCGGGCCTCACCCGTTGCGGTCTTCAGGACGTAATCGGGTACAGCCGCTGATGGACTGTCCCTTTTCAACAAGTTGAGCTTCCTGGTCAGTTCATAGATCTGCAGTTCCAGTTCCCTGATGTCGTCGGTGGCGGTCACGGTGGTCTCCGGTCAGTGATAGTCAGGGACATTATAGCCTTGAGCGTGCCTGTATCTGGCACGGCGTAGTCGCGCCGGCAAGTCTCCCGGGCCGCACGCCATAGAACGGTGCTGGCATTGAAGACATCTGGGCCGACCGGTGTCTGAACACTGGCGTGGGCGTTTGCGTGGCGGACAATGGGATGATCGGCCCGGTCAGAGATCAGTCGTGCTGGTGATGAGTCATCCGGCGACGATCTGGCCCCTCCGCGTGATGGGCAGGTCTGCGGCCTTGAACTGGTTGCGCCGGGTCAGATCGACGCAGTCCACTGCCTGATAGACGTTGATCAGGCCAATCTTTGTTGTCGCCGAATAGTTGGCGTTTGCCTTGTGATAGATGCTGGAATGGAACACCAGCGCGTCGCCCGGGTTGAAATGCGGTGCCACGATGGTCGCCTTGTCTTCATCGAATCCTTCCATGGTGCGCTTCTTGAGGTACTCGGGCCATCCGTCGACTGGCAGATAAATGCGTTTTGGAAGGCCGCTGCGGTGGGTGCCAGGCACCAGAGACGTCCCGCCGGTGTCGGGACCCATATGATCAAGGTAGGTAATGACACAACCGTTACGGTCGTTTGACAGTGGGACGTAGTCGGGTGTGTCCTGATGCCAGCCGAGATAGTCTGCGTTGTAGTCGTTTGGCTTGATCACAGAGGCGGCCTGAAACGCATTGACGTCCGCCTGCCAAAGGCCGGTAAAGATCTCTGCCAGCTTCTCTGACCGCATATGTTGATTGAGCCGGGCGTGGCGCAGATGAAGGTCATTCAGATAAACGATCCGATTTGGGTTGGCGTCATCGCCGTCCGTCCGGCGCCAGGGGTCAAAGCCTACGTCCGGGCATCGGTCGGAAAGGCTG
Source organism: Pseudomonadota bacterium (assembly GCA_027624035.1). GTDB lineage: Bacteria > Pseudomonadota > Gammaproteobacteria > Pseudomonadales > Azotimanducaceae > UBA7455. The sequence continues at coordinate 7,037 of JAQBUI010000089.1, forward strand.
AACGACTGCAGCAACCCGATCATTGCCTCGCGCAATTGACGGACTTCGCCCCCGTCAAATAGCCCCGTGACGATGAAGTAGCCGTCGCGTTCGTACTGTTGGGTCTGGCTTTCGGTCAGCATCTTATGACGGCTGTTTGTCCGGTGGCGTGGATCGGGCTCGTGATGTCCTGCTGATGCCTAAACGTCGACGTGAGAGTAGTCGACCGGTGTCAGATTTGCGGACTCCTGTGCCACGATGTCCTGCATGCCTTCCCACTCTTGCCACATGTGGGTCAGTGCCTGCTTGGAGCGCGCAAACGGATCATTTCCGGGTTCGTATTCAAGCCACTCCCCCATCTGGCCCCGGTCGGGATGGTCTGAGACCCCGCTGACCACCTTGTCTGGCTGCCGGCTTTTGTTGCGGATGCGAAAGATCATATTCTTGCGGGATTCGGTGCCGAACTCATTTCGGGTTCCCGTATGCGGCATTTGAAAAATGGTAATGGCAGCGTCGCCTGGCTCCATCAGGATCTGGGTTGGCCGTGGCCAGGGCCGCCCATCCGGGGTCGTCTCCGGCGTTTCGCCAATGAGTTCGATCAGCTTTTCCTGTACCGCGCGGGGCAGGTAGATGTGGCCGGCACGGTTTGGCGTCTCGTAATCGAAGCGTGGCCAGCCCGGGCCTTCAGGACCAATGCAGCCGCTCTGTTCATACTGCCAGCGATAGAATGATTCGAGAATGTGATGTCCCCCGGGTATCACAGCAGTCTGACCGCACCCTTCGGTACGCTGGTCGTTTAGCGGAACGATCACAAAGGCCGTAAAACTGCCCACCGACAGGGTCATGTCCGGGTCCTGGAACAGCGGGTCCGTATTGGAACCGATGACGTCGGCAGACCGGCCAAGGTCGCCCCGTGGTCCGGACGCAATCAGACGCTTGTAGATCTCATCGGGTGTACCCTCTGCAGGTTGCTGAGGTGGGCCGACGGTAAAGAGCCCCTCGGCATGCATGCCGTGGCCGAAGTAGGGAAGGTCTCGCTCCCGGTAACCGAGTGGTGAGTAAAAATCCTTTGGTCCGCTCTGTTTGATGACACCAACCTGCACCCGGCTCGGTGGGTCAAACTGGCCCATCACCTCGTTCAGTATGGGTGTCACACCGGAGGCATTCACGAGGTCGGTCAATTCAGTTGCCCCCGAAAGATTCTCGCCCTTCTGTGCCTTTTTGATGCGGGCCTGGCCCGCCTCAACGAGGTCATCGGAAACAACGCCCTTTAGTACGATGTAGCCGTCATGAAACAGCTGGCGCTTCTGTTCATCTGTCAAAGTGATCATAGGTGTACTCGAACTGACTTCTTCCTCGAAACTGAAACGTAACTCAGACGACCCTGGGTTGTAAACTCAGCGGGTAAGGGCGCTACGAATGGCGCGGCCAATCTCCTCCAGGGTAAAGGGCTTCTTGACGAAACCATGAACACCGAGCTCGGCGGCTTCCCTTGCGCGCTCCACGTCCGCGTAGCCGGTCACGACCACAACCTTCTGATTCGGGTCGGACTTCTGAAGTGACATGAAGGTCTGCAGGCCATCCCACCCGTCGTCCATGACCATGTCCAGCATGATAAGGCTATAGTGATTCTCCCGTGCCAGCTTCACCGCTTCCTCGCCCCGGGCGCAGGTGGTAACAACATAGTTCAGGTGTTCCAGCGCCGAACAGGCGAGGGCGCGCTGGTCGGCCTGATCATCTACAATGAGTATGTGCTCGCCATCACCTTTGAGGCGCGCCAGTGGAATTGCCTCCGGTTTCCTGGTGACGGGCTTGCGGGTGCGCGGCAGATAAATGTCAAAACGTGTTCCCATTCCCTCCATCGCGACCACATCCACGGCGCCACCGTGGTCCTGCACCACGCCCAGCACTATAGGCATACCCAGACCGGTGCCGCTCTGACCCATCTGTTTGGTGGTATGGAAAGGAAGAAAGACCTTGTCCAGATCCTCGTGAGGTATGCCCGGGCCATTGTCCTCGACTGACAGCACGACATAGTCCCCTTCCTTCAGATCACCATGGAACACCGATCGCGACATGGTAGATTCGTTCATGGTGGTAATCTGAATCACGCCACCGTTCTGCTGGGCCTCGATACTGTTCGCAATCAGATTCATCAGGATCTTCTGAAGGTGAGGCGCCGACCCTTCTATATTGTGCAGATCCTCCTCGAGATCTACCGAGATATCGACCGGATTGCCAGGGTTCAGCATCGCCTTGTGTTCAGCACTGTCGAGATAGTCCCGGACCAGTTCATTGAGGTTGAGCACCTCCCTTTGAACCAGACCGCGACGGGTGAGCGTCAGCAGGTCCTGAATCACCGCGGCCGCCTTGAGTCCGGCTTCCTTGGTCATTTTAAGTGGCGTATAGAGCGGGTCATCTTCTTTGAGGTCAAGCATCGCAATCTCTGGATAGGTGACCGTGTTGGCCAGCATGTTATTCAGATCGTGGGCGATGCCTCCTGCCAGCAGGCCGATCGCCTCCATTTTCTCCGACTGGATGATGCGATTCTGGAGCGTCTGTGATTCCAGTTCGGCCTCTCTTCGCAGCTTCTCCTGGGTCTGCAGCCGAACGTTCGCGGCTCTGAGCTGTGAGCTCTGTCGTTCAATGGTCTTGAAAGATCGCGTGAATCGCCAGGAGATCAGGGCCGACTGTGAAAAAGTGAAGATCACAAGACCGATGTCGAGCAGCAGGACGTTCGCAATGACTCCTGCATTGACCAGAATGTCGCTGATGGCGGTGAAGAACAGTACGAGATAGGCAAAGATGAGGATCAGTGCGCCTTCCCGCTTGCGCACACAGGCAACGCCCAGCGCCCATGTTCCATAAAGGAGCGCGGCGACGGTACAGACCTGCATGGGCATGACGATCTTGGTTGAAATATACGGCGGCAAAAGCAGTACAACCAGGCACGCAAGACCAAACACACTGTACACGGAATAGGCGGCATAGCGGTTGAACTCCCTTGGAAACATGGTGCGAAGGAATCCACCAAAAGTCACCACAGCAAGAAACCAGGTGACGTATTCAATCCTGATAAACCATGCGAAGGGAAGGTTGGCCATCTCCGTCATGAATCGCTCACCGACCATCAGTGTTCGGGTGGCAAGCAGCGAGCAGAAGACCCCGAGAAAGAATGTTGAGGGGTCCCCACGGCGCATGGCAAACAGCACCAGGTTATACAGCCCCAGCATCATGATGGCCCCGAACAGAAGCAGGTCACGACCTACTCTGAATTCGCGGAGCATCGCGATCTGATGTGACTCTCCGATCAGTATCGGCAGCCAGATGCCACCCAGGCGATGGTGGAAGTTGGAGACCTGGAATATCAACTCAATCCGGCGAGCCGTGGGCAGCGGCACGATTGTCGGCTTGTACCTGGGTGTACTGGAATCCCGGCTGACGCCGGGACGACCGACGACGATGGCTTCTTTGGCGTTGACGATGAGTCGATAGGAGGTGCCGATATCCGGGATCTGAAGGGCGAGCGGTTCTGCTGCGGAGGTCAGGATGGTCAGGCGGTAGGTGGCGATACCCTCACCGCTGACGGGCTCGCCTTCGAATGGGTATCCGTTCCAGCTGCCTGGTACGTTAATATGCCCGGCTTCGTCGACTCGAAGCGTCAGAAAGTCGCTGGCCGTCAGATGTCGGCCCCAGAAAAACTCCCACTCGCCGTCCAGGTAGACCTTGCCGTCTCTCTGGAAGTCCCGGTCTGTCAGATCGATCAGGCCCTCGACCACCTGGGGTGACGCCTGAACGCCACTGGCCGTGACACAAGCGAGACACAATATCATTGTGGCCATAATTCTCATAGACGGATCATAATGAACCGGCGGGGTAAAGTCGCCCTGTGAGCGATGGCCGGTGGCAACGGCAAACTCAGGGCTGTAGGGGGCCGGAAACAGAACAGGTGCGGCGGCCGATGGTTTGCTTTAGGCTGCATGCAGGACCATCCAGGGGGAATGTGTGACCGAGCCGACGCTCTATACCCGCCAGATCGAGAGACAGGGCAAGGTCCCTGTTTCGACTAAAATCTTCCAGGGCTTCGGCGGCATCGTCAACAGCCACAAGGACTTCGCATTCAACACGTTTCTGCTGTTGTACTACAGCCAGATTCTGGGCTTGCCGGCTTCTCTGGTGTCCATTGTGATCGCGATCTCTCTGGTCATCGATGCGATTTCCGACCCCGTTGTGGGCTCAATTTCAGACAACTACAAGTCCAGGCTGGGTCGCCGCCATCCGTTCATGATTGCCTCCGCCGTACCCTTCGGCCTGACGTTGTATCTTCTGTTTATTCCGCCTACGGGATTAGGTGATGCATTTCTGCTGGCATGGCTGTTGTTCTTTACCGTTGCTGCCCGGCTCGCCTTTACCTTCTTTATCGTGCCGTGGAGCGCGATCGCGGCAGAGTTCTCGAATGATTATGTCGAGCGCACATCGATCATCACATACCGCTATATGGTGGGCTGGGCCGGCGGTGTTGCCTTTACTGTGTTCGCGTGGAGCTACCTCTTCCCCAACTCCCAGGCCTACCCGGCAGGGCAACTCGATCCCACTCACTATCCCACCTTTGGTCTGGTGGTGGGATGTCTGGTCATACTCTGGGCCCTGATCTCGTCACTGGGAACACGCCGGGAAATCCCCTATCTGCTACAGCCCGTAAACGAAACGCCGAAATTCTCTGCCAGACGTACGTTTGATGAAGTCATGCTGGCACTGCAGAGCGCCAACTTCCGGCTGCTGTTTCTGGTCTTTCTCGCGTTTTCAGGCCTGGCAGGGGTTGGTGGCGTTTTCGATATCTACATGAATACCTATTTCTGGGGATTCACACCAGATGACCTGCGCTGGTTTGCCTTTGCCGCGATCGGCGCGATCTGCGCGTTCATCACCGTACCAATACTGCAACGGTCGATCGACAAGCATACTCTGCTGCAGCTCTTTCTTTCGCTGTACATGGTCGGCGCAATACTCAAGGTGTGTTTCCGTTTCTGGGACATCTGGCCGGACAATGGTGATCCCTGGCTGCTTTATCTGCTCATCGTCCATGCGATTGTCATGACCTACCTGCTGACGACCTGCGGCATCATGGTGGGCTCGTTGATCGCAGACCTGATGGACGAGCAGGAACTCGTCACCCGTCGACGCCAGGAAGGCGTGTTTTCGGCAGCCATCAGCTTTTCTGCGAAGGCCACCAGTAGCATCGGCCTCATCATTGGCGGGTTTCTTCTGGACTTTGTGATCCGGTTTCCGAAACAGGCAGAACTGGGGAGCGTGGATGAGTCGACCCTGGTCTATCTTGCGGTGTGTGATGGTGTTGCGATCCCAATGCTGTTCTTTATTCCGATCTACCTCATGAGCCGAATGACGATGACCCGGCTCAGGCTGGCAGAGATTCAGGCAAGTCTGGAGGAACGTCGCCGCGGGGCTGTCTGATTTGTACGGCTAACCGATGCGGATGGACTGGCCGCCGTCCACGGGCAGGTTGACGCCGGTAATGAATCCAGCCTCATCGCTCGCCAGAAATAGTGCGGCCCAGGCCACGTCCCAACCACTTCCCATCTTCTGTTTCAAAGGAACCCGGGCGTTGCGGGCGGCGATGACCTCATCTCTGCTTCGCCCGGGCATCGCAGCATATCCCTCAATCGCCATCGGCGTATTCATGAGTCCGGGTAAGATACAGTTAGCGCGAATGCCGTACCGGGCGTTACCGGAGGCGAGATTCTGGGTCAGCGCAATGACCCCGGCTTTGGAAGTCTTGTAAGCCAGCATCCCGGTCGAGGCGATGGCCGCTACGGAAGAAATGTTGATGATCGCCCCCATGCCGCGTTCCCGCATCGGCGGCAGCACAAACTTTGCCATGAGATACATGCTCTTGAGATTGACATTCATGATGTGGTCCCAGTCTTCTTCCGCGAGGCCCACGGGGCCGCCGTCGCGAGTGCCGATGCCGACATTGTTGTGGAGGATGTCGATCTTTCCCCACGCGTCAAGGCTGCTCCGGGCTACCCGTTCGGCATCGGCAGCGAGACTCACATCGGCCTGTATCGCGACGGCTTGCCCACCTTCGCTCCTGATCATCCGCGCGGTTTCCTCGGCCGATTCAAGGTTAATGTCCGCCAGAGCGACTCGTGCGCCTTCCCGCGCAAACACAAGCGCGGTGGCGCGGCCGTTGCCGATGGTGTCTCCCGGCGTCTGTCCCGCGCCGGTGATGATCGCTACCTTGTTGGTGAGTCGCATCAGACTGTCCCTCGATAGACTGTCATTTAAGTTCACTGATACAAGGTACCAGCGTGAGCACTTTCTTGCACGATGACGCGTACCTGAGACGGGCGCGCTCAAGGCTGTCACATAAGTTCACTGATACAAGGTACCAGCGTGGGCACTTTCTTGCACGATGACGCGTACCTGAGACGGGCGCGCTCGAGGCTGCTATTGAGCACCAATTTCGGGTACTTAATTAAACAGGGGTGCTCAGACTGGCTGTAGGTCGTCCGCGGCAGACATGCCATGATTGCATCCGACAGGAGAGTAAAGGCATTAACGGATGACGGCCCGGATTGAGGACGACAGAGATCCACCCTACGGCTGGCTCATGGTAGCGGTGGTATTTACCCTGAGTGCGCTGTCCTTTGGTGCTCTGGGGGCCGTGTCGGTATTTCTCAAGCCCCTTGCAGCGGAGTTCGGCTGGGGTCGCGGTGAAACGGCTTTCGGCTATACCACCATCGCGTTTGCGTCGGCCCTGTTTGGGGTCTTCTGGGGCTATGTCGCGGACCGCTTTGGGACCCGCTGGTTTGGCGTGGTGGCGGCGCTGGTGATGGCCTTTGCTTTGTTCATGTTGAGTCGGCAGTCCACGCTGGTTGAGTTCTATGGGTTCTATTTTCTGTTTGGTGCCTTTGGCAATGCCATGGTGGCATCCCCGCTGTTTGCCAACGTCGGCTTCTGGTTTCGCCGGAATCCCGGGTTGGCGCTGGGGCTCACCGCATCGGGCGGAGCCTTCGGCCAGGGTGTAGTTCCGTTCTTTGTCGGCCAGGCGATCAGTGAATACGGCTGGCAGACCGCCTACCTGATCATGGCCGGGGTGTATTTGTGCATTGCTTTGCCTATCGGGTTTCTCATCCGGGAGTCTCCCCGGCGCGAACGCGCCCGCACTGCGCAGGTGGCAGAGGTACGGGATTTTCCCTTGTCTGAGTTGGAGGTTGTGGCCTGGATCAGCGTCGCGGTGATCTTCTGCTGCAATTGTATGTCCGTTCCGATCGTTCATCTGGTCCCCCTTCTGACTGACGCAGGTCATGAGATCGAGTACGCGACAGGTGTGTTACTGGTTCTGATGATGTCCGGTGTTGCCGGGCGAATTCTGGGTGGGCGTCTTGCCGACAGGATCGGTGCATTGCCCGCCTATATGGTCATGTCCCTGGGTCAGACGTTCTTTGTGTTCTGGTTTCCCCAGGTGGACCAGGGCGCAGCGCTGTATCTGCTGGCGGTGTTATTCGGGTTTACCTATTCCGGTGTGATGACCTGCATCCTGGTCTGCACACGGATGATGGTGTCCGCGCGGTTCGCTGGCCGGGCGATGAGCATCACCTCGTTCTTCGGATGGACTGGCATGGGTCTCGGCGGCTTCCTCGGTGGGCTGTTCTATGACCTGAGTGGCGACTATGTCTGGTCATTTTCCTTTGCGGCTGCCGCCGGGATCATCAACCTTGGGATTCTCTCTCTGTTCTATCTGCGGGTACGTGGCGCAAAGCGCTACTTCACCGAGGGTGTTGTTTCTGCGACAGAATGACCCCGTCAGTTGAGTGGCCGAAACGGCTGGCCCAGGTCGTTGTTGTCATAGGCGAGGAATTCATCGACCAGGCGCCGATACCGCGGCAGCAGGCCACGCAGGGCCTGATGGCGTTCGTGAAGAAGTGCCGGTGGCGTATGCCTGCCAGTGGCAGCCTGCCTTGACGCCAGGCGTTGCAATGCCACCTCCGGCTCCACGTTGATATGGAACATTCTGATCGTGTAGCCCTGCTGCTTGAATTGCTCAAGCATCCGGTAGTTCTCTTCCCGGGCACATGACATGTCTTTAATGACATCGCAGCGCATGTCTACGGCCCCTTGCATGAGTTCATAGGTGATCTCCCTGGCGGGAAGTTCCCAGGTTGTGAAAGCGACCTCCGGTCCCTGGGTCGTCAGGTCGAGCTGATACTCGTCCAGGGCGGTCATCACCAGGTCAGGATTAAGAATAAATGCAGAGTCCGGAAATCGGCCGTCACGCCGCGCCAGCTGGACGAAGTGGCTCTTGCCTGACGCGGGAATACCGGCCATGGCATAGACGGTTGGTCGTTCCGAGGGGAGCAGGCCCTCGAGCCCGACGCTGCGACGGACGCTTTCGAGGCTGGCCTTTGATATCTGCCTGCTGATGCTGGTCTGGACAGGCCACTGCCTCGTCGGGCCACCCCGCTTTTCGGCGCCTCGTTTGTCGACACCCGGTTGTTCAATTCCTGGTTGTCCAATACCTTGCGACATTTTCTGGGCCCTGGTTCCCGGTGGCAGGTGTTCGAGACCTTGTCGAACACGGAGCGTGCGATAGGGGACAGCATACAAATAATTTCAGTCTTATGAAAAACCGAGTGTTTCTCTGGAGCAGACATTTCAGCGTCTACTCACTGAGATGATCCGTTATATCATAGAGAAAACCAGCGGAGTCACTGTGCCCAAATCAAGCGAATTGAAAAAAGGTGATGTCGTCGAGATCGATGATTCGCCTCATGTCGTCAAACTGGTCGAGGTAAGAAGCCCCTCATCCCGAGGCGCCTCGACGCTCTACAAGGTTCGTTTTACCAACCTCCTGACCGGTCAGAAGCGTGACGAATCACTCAAGGGTGACGATATATTTCAGGCCGCCGACTGTCAGCGGGTACCTGTGCAGTTCTCCTATATTGATGGCGATCACTACATGTTCATGAATACTGAGGACTATTCGCAATATGGCTTGTCGACCTCGAGTCTGGATGGTCAGCTGGAATACCTTTACGAGGGCCTTGAGGGGCTGACCGCGCTGCTGGTCGAAGGCGATATTGCCGCCATTGATTTGCCACAATCAGTGGTATTGGAAATCATCGAAACAGCACCGTCTATCAAGGGGGCGACCGCCAGTTCGAGGACGAAACCGGCGACCCTGGCAACAGGGCTGGTGATACAGGTTCCGGAGTATGTGGGGCAGGGGGAATCTGTCAAGGTGAATACCAGCAACGGCAAGTTCATGTCGCGCGGGTGAGGTGCACGGGTTTCCCGGCACTGCCGCCCTCCCTTCATCGACCTGTTCTGCGCTGCGTACCGGGCAATGGGCCTGTCCAGAGCCGTTGTCAAACAGATGCCTGACCAGATAGTTGATGTAGGTCAATTTTCCTGAATGAGAATCATTTGCATTTAAAAATGCGATCCACTACGATCCCCCGTCTGTTGATTTCACAAAAAAAATTGAGGGAGAGATAAATGAGAATCGGACTGACCGCAATGTCTGTTCTGACAATGATGATGTTGATGCCCACTGGCGTAGCAAAAGGGGCAACGCCCACGGTCGAGGAGATGTGGCGCATCATACAGGCCCAGCAGGACCAGATTGCCCGTCTTGAAAAAGCGCTGGCCCAATCCAGCCCGACACCAGTGGCAGATCAGGCTGAGCAGGAGACGCTGGAACAGCGGGTCGAACAGACGGAGCGCCAGATTGTGGCCACTGCAGATGCGGTGGACCGGATCATGTCCGAGGGGGCTCCGGGCGGGGCTGCTGTCGACATCGGAGGTTATGGGGAGTTGCACTATAACGATCTGGACAACGGTGAAGAGATTGATTTCCATCGTTTTGTGCTGTTCTTTGGGCACTAGTTTCGCGAGGACCTGCGCTTCTTCTCCGAGTTTGAACTGGAACACTCCATCGCCGGCGAAGGGAAAGTGGGTGAAGTCGAACTTGAGCAGGCTTTCGTTCAGTGGGATTACGCGCCCGACCATAATGCAAAGTTCGGGCTGTTTCTGGTACCGGTGGGGATTCTGAACGAGACCCATGAGCCGAATACGTTCTATGGGGTTGAACGAAACGCCGTCGAAAAGAACATCATTCCGGCCACCTGGTGGGAAGGCGGTGCCGGGCTTTCCGGTGAACTGGCGCCAGGCTGGAGCTACGATGTCGCGATGCATTCCGGTCTGAACCTGAATGCCGGCAGCGGCAGCGCTTCGACCCGGTCCAGCATCCGGTCCGGGCGCCAGAAGGTCGGTGAAGCCAATGCCGACAGCCTCGCGTATACCGCGCGAGTTCGGTTTTCGGGCATTCCGGGTCTGCAATGGAGTGTTGCGCTGCAACGCCAGACGGACCTCAGCCAGTCCGATGATGATGGTGTAGGCGTCAGCGGGGTTGGTGCCACGCTGTTTGAGACCGACGTCGCGCTGTCCCGCGGTAACTTCGGCCTCCGGGCACTGTATGCCCGTTGGGATATCGACGACCGCATCAATCTGTTGAATCCGGGTTCCGATGAACAGGTGGGCTGGTATGTTGAGCCTTCGTTCAGGGTCACCCCGGACCTGGGTTTGTTCGCCCGTTACAGCGAATATGACCTCACGGCTGGCACCGCAGCCACCAGCGATGAGCGAACCCAGTGGGATTTTGGTATAAATTACTGGCTCCACGACAACGTGGTCATGAAGGTGGACTATCAACGACAGGACAATGAACGGGCCGGCGAAGTGGATGGCTTCAATGTCGGCATGGGTTACAGTTTCTAGGCTCGCCGTCAGGTACATGCGGCTCTTAGGGATCGTTCTCTGGCTGGTGTCTGCACCAGCCATTGCCACCACGTATCTTGCTGCCGAAGACTTCATTGACCAGAGTTTTGAAGGTTCACCGCAGGCTGCGACACTTTGGCTGACGCAAGCGCATCAGGACAAGGCCCTTGCCATTCTGGGCCATCCGTACAGGGGCCTGCGCCTGCGATATTGGTCCCGGGGCGAACGGAGCCTCTGGATTCTGGACGAGGTGGGAAAGGAAGAGCCCATCACCGTGGGCGTTGTGGTGCAGGCAGGCGTCGTGGCCCGGGTGGCCATCCTGGCGTTTCGGGAGTCACGTGGCTGGGAGGTGAGACATCCTTTTTTTACCCGGCAGTTCGAGCGCCTGATGCTCGATTCTGATCTACAACTGACGGGGTCGATAGATGGCATCACCGGCGCAACGCTGTCGGTCAAGGCGGTCACCAATGTCACCCGATTCGCACTGTACCTGCATGAGAGCGTGACCGTTGGGGAAGGGGTTGCGATGGGCGCCATTGAGGATGATTAACCCCGAAGCCCACATCAGATTCAGGAGCCTGCACCGGAGCGTCGGGCTGGTGGCGTTGGTCTTTGTCCTCATTGTTTCGGTGACAGGAATCCTGCTGAACCATTCTGTTGGCTTGTCACTGGACAAACGTCAGGTTCCGGGGTGGGTTGCTGCCTGGTATTACGATGACACCAGTGGCGTGTCCGGGTTTCTGGTCGACGATGTGCATCTGTATCAGATTGGCAGCGAAGTTCACCTTGAATCGAGTGCAGTGACCAGCTGCGTCGACGGGCTCTCTGGTGCGGTTGCCTTAAAAGACCAGGTCGCCGCGCTGTGTGGCAACGAGATTCTGCTGCTCACGGCCGGCGGCCAGTTCATTGAGCGGCTCGGTCCTGTTCACGGCGTCCCCACGGGGATACAAAGGCTCGGCGCCAGCGATGGAGATCTGGTGCTGGAATTCGAGCAGACTACCCGGCATTTTTCGCTGGACAGTCTCACGCTGCAGGAACCGCCCAGCGTTGATGTCATCTGGCAGAACCCGGTGCCCATCCCTGCCAGCCTCACCGAGGCGCTGCTGGCCGATACCGTGACCTGGGAGAAGTTCATTCTGGATGTTCACAGCGGACGAGTGGTGGGTGGGCCGGGACCGTGGCTGGCTGATCTGGTGGCGATGCTGCTGATCTTCATGGCGTTGACCGGTCTGATTCTGTCCAGGCCCCCGCACCGAAGATCCTTTGACCGGCCGGATGATTATTAGGCACACCTGCTGGCAGCCTTGATCGTGCCGGGATCAGGCACGCCGTGGTCGTGCAGGAAAGTGCCGACGCTGGCACATGTATCGGTGAACTTCCATGAAAGCCTTTAGCGTGCCGGTACCAGGCACGTGGTAGTCGCGCAGAAAAGTGCCCACGCTGGCACATCGTCTCGGAGAACTTGCATGAAAGCAGGGGCTGCAGTGATCGAAGTCAGAGGCAATACAGGATGGTGATTGACGAGGGTTTGCTGGCGCGGATTACTGCTGCGCCGGTCGCCCGTCTGGCCACCAGGGGTGAGGATGGGCGTCTGCATCAGGTACCCATTGTCTTTGTCTATGACGGTGAGTGCCTGTTCTCGCCGGTGGATGGCAAACCTAAACGGAGCGGTGAACTACCGCGGGTTCGAAATGTTGCTTATGACCCTGTCGGCAGCCTGTTGATCGACATCTATCATGAGGCGGAGCGGATGCGGATAGGCAAAACAATGGGTCTTTTCCTGGTGCGGGTCAAGTACTGCAATGCCAGGGTGTTTGCGAC
>JAQBUI010000165.1 GCA_027624035.1 Pseudomonadota bacterium
GGGCGTATAGGTCTTTGTCTCTCATAGGGGACTACGATAATCTGCCCACTCGATCAGGGGAAGAGCCCAACGATTTACTCAACGATTTACTCCTACTCCGGCACTTTACTCCGACCCCAGCAAATGGAGAAGTCCATGGTTCAGTCGACTACTGATCAGCTCGATTTTGATCTTGAAGCACTTCGGGATCGCTACCGTCAGGAACGGGACAAACGCCTCCGAGAGGACGGCGATGCGCAGTATATCGAGATGGCCGGCGAGTATGCCCACTATGCCAACGACGACCCTTACGCGGACCCGGACTTCGAGCGGGAGGCCATCGATGAGGAAGTGGAAGTCGCCATCATCGGCGGTGGCTTCAGCGGATTGCTGGCGGCCGCACGACTGAAGGAGCAGGGCGTGACGGACGTCAGGATCATCGAGGCTGGCGGCGACTTCGGCGGCACCTGGTACTGGAACCGCTACCCCGGTGCGCAGTGCGACATCGAGTCGTACTGTTACCTGCCACTGCTTGAAGAACTGCAGTACCTGCCCAAAGAGAAATATTCCTACGCGCCGGAAATCTATGAGCATTCCCAGCGGGTCGGCCAGGCCTACGGCCTCTACGATATCGCCTATTTCCAGACCCGGGTTACCGACATGCGGTGGCTCGAAGAGGAGCGCCGCTGGCTCGTCTCGACCAACCGAAACGACCGCATACGCCCGCGATTCCTGATTCAGGCGATCGGTACCGCCAGCCGTCCCAAACTGCCAGGCATTCCCGGGATCAGGGATTACGAGGGTCACTCCTTTCACACCAGTCGCTGGGACTACGACTATACGGGCGGGGACCACAACGGAAACCTGACCGGCCTGGCCGACAAGCGCGTAGCGGTGATCGGCACCGGCGCGACGGCAATTCAATGTGTGCCCTTTGTAGGCGCCCAGGCGAAGGAGACCTACGTCTTTCAGCGCACGCCTTCATCGGTGGACCTGCGCGGTAACAAGCCGACGGACCCCGAATGGGCGAAAACGCTGGAGCCCGGCTGGCAGCGGGCGCGACGGGAGAACTTTGCTGACATGGTGGTAGGACGTCCCACCGAGAAAGACCTGGTGAATGATGGGTGGACGGATATCTTTCGCCGGCTACGCGCCGGTCTGGCCAGCAACCCGGGGACCAACATGGACCCCGGAGAAATGATGCTGCGCATGGAAATCGCAGACCATCAGAAGATGAACGATATCCGCGCTCGCGTGGACCAGGAGGTGGTGGATGATCCGGAGGCTGAAGGTGCCGATGCCGCGGATGACCGTGCCGTGTCCTTTCTGCTCGTTGTCGTCGCCGAACTGCAGACCCGGCACCTGCTGCTCCAGGTCAAATATGTTGGTCAGGCCAAGTTCTTCCAGCTTGTCGCCAGACAGAGCCGTCATGCTGACGGGAACATCGAGGATGCTCTCCTCTCGTTTCTCCGCGGTGACAATGATTTCTTCGATGTAGCGTTCGCCTTTATCTGGGCTTTCGGCGAGCGCGACGCTACCTGAGGTAGCAAATATGGCAGTGGTAAGCGCGGTGCCCAGGCGTTTGAGCAACGACGTTCTTGTGGTCTTCGAGTCCAGCATGTTCGGATTTCCCCCGTTTTGTATAACGTTCTGTTGTTCCGGTCCGGGGTCGAGACGAACACCAATAACACCGCGTTCGATACTGCCAACAAGCCCGGTCCCGGCCAGGAGCCTGTGAAGTCCTTCGGCAACTGTGAACTCACCAATCAGTGCGTTCGCCTCAATGGACTCAACCAGCTCAAAGGAGACCAGGAGCGGCGTTGACGTCTGCTGCGCGAACTGCATCAGGGCGTCCTTTGCCGTCATCGTCGGTATGTCGAAGACAACCGTCGGCCTGCCGTCAGTGCGTTCCGATGACGCCGCATCCGCAGCGGCAATACTCAGCATCACTACCCATGGTACTACCCACGGGCAGGGACTGGCGCAACGCCCCCTCATCTCCAAACCCACGGGCAGGCACAGACTGTAGACTTCACACGGCCTGTGAACCGCCCGCTAAAGACAAGGGCAATCGAGCGCAACATTTCCACTACTCTTGCCGACAACAAATCCACACCCCCCGAAGAATCCGCAGTTCGTCAGCCGGACGGCTCCTTACGATAGAGGTGGATGCTTCCATCCGCGCCAGTCCGGGCCGCGACATCTACATGGGCCTCCAGCGCTTCAATGAACTGGGGCGTATCGCCGACCGGAAACCAACCCAGGACCTTGAGCTGGCCTATGTCATCATCGATCACGATGCGCTGTGCGCTGTAGCGAGAAAACTCCTTGACAACAGACTCCAGTGGTTCACCGTCGAAGGAGAGGCCACCGGTCTGCCAGGAAAGCCGCCTGTCGATCTCGGCCTTGTCGATGGGTTCCACCAGAATCCTGTCGGAGTCGAATACCGCATTGCGGCCCGCCCTGACGATAGCGTCAGTTTTCGGCACCGGTGTTGTGTCCTCGCCTGGTGGCGATTCCAGAACCACCAGTCTGACCTGACCCTCGGTGACCGTCACCTCAGTGGCTTCTCCGATGAAGACGCGGAAGGCAGTTCCCACGGCTTCGATCATGTGATGACCCGTATACACCCTGAAGGGGCGTGATCGGTCCCTGGCGACCACAAAGTGGGCTTCGCCCCTGACCAGTTCCATCGCACGTTCCGACTTCGAATAGGCGGTGACGATGCTGCTGTCAGTATTGAGCTGCACGGTCGAACCGTCGGTAAGCGTGACCTGTCTGCTCTGCCCAATCTCGGTGTGGACCGCTAACGTCTCGGACTGTAGCGGGGGGCGCACATCGAGGAGGAACCAGACCGTAGCGACCACCATCGCGGCCGCGGCCAATGCTCCCCATGCCCGCCCCGGGTAAGACTTCGACCAGGCGGCAACGACTGTGCCCAGGGCATAG
>JAQBUI010000013.1 GCA_027624035.1 Pseudomonadota bacterium
GTCGAAATAGCCCATGTCTCCAAGCGTAAAATAGTCGCCCCGGTAACTGCCGGCCGTCTTCTCGCGGTCCTTGAAGTATTCAAACCTGGCAGCAGGGGCCCTGAAATAAATCGTGCCCACCTCTCCCTGGGGCAACTCATTGCCGTCATCATCAAAAATCCTGTTGTCTGCGGTGGGCGGCGCCTTGCCGACAGTTCCAGGCCGCTCCAGCCATTCCTTCGGGCCGACGAAGTAGCCACCACCCCCCTCTGTCGCGGCATAGTATTCGTAGATCACAGGGCCCAGCCAATCCATCATCGCCTGTTTGACGTGCACCGGACAGGGTGCGGCGCCGTGCAGTACATAGCGCAGCGATGACAGGTCATACTCATCGCGGGTCTCCTTCGGCAGAGCCAGCAGCCGGTGGAACATGGTGGCGACCATATGGGTGTGGGTGATGCGATGCTTCTCAATCAGGCGCAGGGTCTCCTGTGGGTCCCACTTGTCCATCAGCACTGTACCGACCCCGGCAGAGAGCGGCAGTACAATATTAAAGGCGAGCGGTGCGGCGTGATAGGCCGGTCCCGTACAAAGCACCCGGTCCGTGGCCGCGTTCCATGCGGCAGCTCCGACACTCCGGTTGGCAGTATCAGATGCTGCATTGGCGGCTGCGGCCGGTGCCGGCCCGCTCGGGGCCGAGGATGGCGTTGAAGCTGGCATCGAGGGCTGTGTCGCGGTGGGGACACGGGGCCGGAACACGCCCTTGGGCCGTCCGGTGGTTCCAGAGGTATACAGCATCTGGCTACCGGCTGAAGCGTCTTCGAGGTTAGCCGCATCCTCTGCCTCTACAGCATCATCGTAGTTGTCAAAGCCCTCGATGGCGCCACCTGCCGCCAGCGCGACCGTGAGCGCACTCCGATTATCCTGCAGGGCCTCGATCGCCGGGACACTGCATCGAACATCTGCAATGAACGCTTTGGCCTCACAGTTGCCCACGATGTACGAGGCATTGTCGCCAGTCAGATGCCAGTTGATGGGCGTCACGCGAAGTCCGCTCCGCTGACAGGCGTAGTAGATCTCAAGAAATTCCGGGCGATTCACGAGCAACATGGCCACGGCATCATCCGGAACCAGGCCGGCCCGGCGGAACACCCGCGCCAGCTGATTGGCTCTGGCATTGAGCTCAGCAAAACTGCGGTCACCAAACCGGGAGTTCACAGCCGGGCGCTCCGGCGCCTGCTCCGCATGATAGGCGAGCAACATGCCGCTTCGTACCGCCGTTGCCAGATCCATTCGTTCGCTCATTTCTGTCGCCTCGCAACCCTGCCCTCGGCAGAGAATAACAGAACAGTCAGCCCTTTATTGACGGGTATCAAGGCGCCTTGAGTCCCACTGGACTAAGTTCGCCCTCATTACACCCTGAACCAGGAGAAAGACTCATGGCCGACGCATATTCCCTCGCCCGCGAGCACCTCGCCCGCGCCACCCAGGAGGCGGCAGACAACAACATCGACAGCAATACCTTTGGCCAGGCGCTGATCTGGGAAGTCATCACCCAGTATATGGCCAATGGACGCACCCGCGAGGACATCAAGAGCGAGCTCGAATTCACCCTGGAGAACGTCAACACCGACGGGATTTTCCACGTGGTCAGAAACTGAGGGTTCAGTGAATCTCGAATGGTGTCCCGAGTGGTTCGAGACACTGCTCGCCCTTGTTCTTCGAATTGTTCACGTAGGTGGACATGGGAGTGACTCGCAGCGGGCCGGGAAGCCGGGGCGTGAGCATCGCTGCCAGGGCCTCTGGCGAGCTCTTTGCATCCACCCACTGTTCAATCTGACCACGACTGAGTTGTACCGGCATTCGCGAATGGATGTCTGCCATCGACACCGTCGCCGCAGCCGTAATAATCGTACAGCTTTCGATGACCTGCCCTGCCTCGCCGCGCCAACGATCCCATAGTGCGGCGAACGCGAATCCATCGCTGTACTGCGGTTCGATATAGTAGGGCATCTTGATGCCGCCCTGCTTTCTCCATTCATAGTAGCCAGAAGCAGGCACTATGCCCCGTCGATGGCGAAAGGGTTCACGAAAAGCACTGTTGGTCGCGAGCGTCTCCGCCCTGGCGTTAAACATCGCATACCGCGTGGTGGGTGCCTTTGACCAGTAGGGGATCAGCCACCAGCGCATGTCGCGCATCTCCCACCGGGCATCGGCGTCCTGCCGCAGTACGAATACCGGGTCGGTCGGCGCCACGTTGTACCGGGTGTCAATCTCAAAACCCCGACCGGTGATCTCGATGATCAACTTACCCAGCGGATCTTCGACGATGTTCAGACGCCCGCACATCCCCGAATCCTCAAGCCCGGCGGCTGATGTCGGCAACCTCAGCCATCTCGTCCGGTGTCAGGCGCCAACTCGCTGCCTGGGCGTTCTGTCGAATCTGGGCCGGGGACGTCGCCCCGGCGATCACGCTGGAAATGTACGGCATGGTGGCCAGCCAGCTCATGGCAAGGTCCAGGACGGTGTGACCACGCGCCTCTGCAAATCGGGTGAGCCCTTCGACAATGTCGAAATTCGCATCTGACAGTGCTGCCTGCGCGCGCGCCCCCCAGGCCTCAAGGCGAGTCCCCTGGGGCGGCGGCTCCCCCCGGCTGTATTTTCCGGTCAGCAGACCGCTGGCAAGGGGAAAATAGGGCAGCAGACCCAGGCCAAACTGCTGACAGGCTGGCAACACCTCCTGTTCGGCCCGTCGGTCCATCAGACTATAGAGGTTTTGCGCCGTCACGAATCGATTGAGACCGAGGTGGCGTGAAGTCCAGTGGGCGTCGGCAATCTGCCAGCCGCTGAAGTTGGAGTTACCGAGATATCGAACCTTGCCATCCCGAACCAGATCATCCAGCGCCCGAAGCGTTTCTTCGATGGGCGTGCTGGCGTCAGGCACATGCTGCTGGTAGAGATCGATGTAGTCGGTATTCAGCCGCCGGAGGCTGTCCTCTACCGCCGACATGATATAGCGCCTCGAGGCACCTCGCTCGAGCTGACCTTCCCCCATGGCGTTGGCGAACTTGGTGGCAATCACCAGATCATGGCGATGTCCACTGATCGCCTTGCCCAGGTACTCCTCCGACAGCCCACGCGGACCGTACATGTCCGCTGTATCAAAGAAATTGATGCCGCAGTCCATAGACGCGGCAACGATGTCAGCCGTGGTGGCAGCGTCACAGCGCCGACCGAAGTTGTTGCAGCCCACGCCGACCACCGAGACCTTCAGCCCCGATGTCCCGAGATTCCTGAATTCCATCGTCACGCTCAACCCCTCATCCGTTTTCGGCCCAGATTACGGCGTTTGCTGCCATGACACAAACCTCAACCTGGCCCTATACATCCGCCGGAAAATCGGTTAATTTCCGTTTCCTCACGCTTTTGGGCGCCACCTGACGCAAGGGGTGCCATCGCAAGATCCAGGGAAAAGCCAGCCTCGCTGGCCTTTTTTTTTTGGAGATTTCCAATGCGACACATACCCAACCTCAAAGACCTGAGCCCCGACGAACTAACGGACATCCTCGCCCGGGCGGCACAAATCAAGGCCAACCCCAAGGACTTTCGACGCCTGCTCGACGCCGAATCACTGGCCATGATCTTTCAAAAGACTTCGACCCGGACCCGGGTATCGTTCGAGGTAGCCATGACCGAACTGGGCGGCCACGCGATCTTCATTGACTGGCTGACATCGAACTTCGTCCTCTCCGGGATTGAATATGAAACGGAGTATCTGTCACGCAACGTAAGCTGCATCATGGCAAGGTTGCTGCACCACAGTGATCTTGAAAAGATCATCGCGGCCAGCCAGGTGCCGGTGATCAATGGTTGTTGCGAGAAGTTCCACCCCTGCCAGGCCCTGACGGACGTCCTCACCATGATCGAACACTTCGACGACGACGTGACCAATGCACATCTCGCCTACCTCGGAGTTCAGAACAACGTGTCCAACTCCCTGGCAATCCTGTGCGACAAACTCGGAATCCGGCTCACCCTCGCCACGCCACTGCCGGACGATAACGGTGAAAGTCAGGATGCAGAGGTACAGGATGTGATCAGGCGTTCGGCTCACGTGCAGCACACCACCGATGCCCGCGGGGCAGTCGCTGACGCCGACTTCGTCTATACCGACACCTGGATCGACATGCAGTATTTCAACAATCCGGAGCATGAACGCGAGAAGCAGGCCACACTTGAAAGGATGCTGCCCTATCAGCTCAATGGGAACCTGCTGGCCGGGCTCGATTGCAGAATCATGCATGACATGCCCATTCACGACGGCTACGAGATCACACCTGAAATGGTTCGTGATCCACGTTCCATCATCTTCGACCAGGCCGCCAACCGGCTTCACGCCCAGAAGGGTCTGCTGGCCTGGCTCTATGCCGAAGCCCGGTCTGCCTGAGGCGGGTCTGTGAGGCGGGAGGCAAGCAACTCCGCCCAGTGCATGACCGGAATGTCGGTGCCACCCTGAAGGTGCAGGTGACAACCGACGTTACCGGTAACGATGATCTCCGGGTCATTGGCACCGAGTGCGGCAACCTTGTTGCTGAGCAGTTGCCCGGCGAGCTGCGGCTGCAGAATCGAGTAGGTTCCAGCCGAACCGCAGCAGAGATGCCCGTCGCGAACCGGGACGACCTCCATCCCCGCCCGCACAAGAATCTGCTCGATGCTGCCCGCGCGGCCCTGGCCGTGGGTCAGGCTGCAGGGACTGTGCACCGCCACCCTGGCGGACCGGCAATTCCATTCGGCGGTTTCCAATAGCTCACTCACATCGACGACCTTGCCCGCGACTTCACGGGCCCGGGCCTCACAGGGCTCACCGGTCAGAATGTCGGGATACTCCTTGATGGTCACACCGCAGCCACTGGCTGACGACACGATCGCTTCGACATCAGCAAGGCGGGGATGCAACAGGTCGATCAATCGCCGCATACGTGCCCTGCCGGTATCTTGAGCGGCCAGGTGATAGTCCAGTGCGCCGCAACAGCCTTCCTCCGAGAGATATTCAACGGCGATTCCCATTCGATCCAGCAGTACCTCTATGGCCCGATTCACGTCCGGCGTTGCCGCCCGCTGTACGCAGCCATTCAGAAGGATCACCCGTCGATCGTGCTTCGGCGCACTGATCGAACCTGAAACAGGGCTGGAGCCGGTTTTGGAAAAGCCCGGACCATCCACCCTTGGCACCATTGGCACCTTCCTCGCGAGTGCGCCAGGAAGAATTGGCCGCAGCAGCTGGCCCAGCTTCAGCATTGCGCCAAATATCATGGGCCTTGGGACAACCAGGCGAATCAGCAAAGAAGCCATCCTTCGTGCCAGTACCGGTTTTGCCCGTTCGCTGATCAGCCCGCGGGCGATGTCCAGCAGGCGGCCGTACCGGACACCTGACGGGCATGTGGTCTCGCAGGACCGACAAGTCAGACAGCGGTCCAGATGAGGCAGCGACGCCCGGGCGACGTCACGGTCCTCTGGCGCGACTTCCAGCAGATTCTTGATCAGATAGATGCGCCCCCTCGGGCCATCGAGTTCATCGCCGAGCAACTGATACGTCGGGCAGGTTGCCGTGCAGAAACCGCAATGAACACAGCTGCGCAGGATGTCTTCTGCCTCCCCCACATCACGCCGGCCAGCCAGTTGAGGATGAATGTCAGTTTGCATTCGAGTACCAGTTCACACGTCCGGGGTTGAAGATGCCCACAGGATCAAATTGTTGTTTAAGTCGGCGATGGATTTGTCCGACCAGCGGGTCAAGGGGGTGAAAGCGGTCATCCCGATCCCCCTCATCGGACCGGAACAAGGTGGCATGTCCTGAAACACCGGCCCCGGCAAACGTCTGCCGTGGATCCTCGGCCGGGTCGAGAAGCCAGCGCAGTGCGCCCTCCCATTCCACCACGGCGGCCTGCTCCATGAACGTCGGCGCGGTCCTCGGGACGGAAATGCGCCAGAGGTTGCCGCCCTCGAACGCCGACAGCTGCTGATTGGCGAGCCGGTCCCAAAGGGCGCCGTCCACGACGTCACCCTCAACATCGGCCTCGGCGCTGGCACGGACATAAAATCTATCCCCGACCGTGGCCGTCGCGCTCAGCCCAAGACCGTTGCGGCGCAGTTGTCCAAGCAGGCTCTCATCGGCCGCTGCGTCCGCCCTGCGGCACCAGGTAAGTTCTTCACCCGGCCTGGGCAGGACCTTCAGACTGATATCGAGAATAACGCCCAGCGTGCCCATGGCACCGGTCATCAATCGGGACACATCATATCCAGCCACATTCTTCATGACCTGCCCCCCGAAGGACAACACCGTGGCATCGCCGGTCAGCAATGTGATGCCCAGTACGAAATCCCGAACCGAGCCGGCCGAAGGGCGCCTGGGTCCGGACAGTCCGGCCGCGACCACCCCGCCCATGGTCGCGTTACCACCAAAATCCGGTGGTTCAAAACCCAACATCTGACCCTCCTGCCCCAGCAGCGACTTCACTTCCGCGAGCGGCGTTCCGGCGCGAACCCGCAGCATCAGTTCTTCAGGCGCGTAGTCCATGACACCACTGTGGATACCGGTCTTAAGCGTTTCATATTCGCAAGGTTGAGGATTGCCATAAAAGTGCTTGCTGTTGCCGCCCACAATCCGCAGCGGAGATGACCGGCCGGCCGCCTGTGCCACCTGATCTCTCAGGATACTCGTACTGTCTGACATCAGAAGCGTTCCAACTCCGGGTGTGGTTCCTGGCCGCGGTGTACGTGCATGGCACCAAACTCCGCACAACGGGACAGTGTAGGAATAGCCTTGCCGGGATTCAGGATGCCGGTTGGATCAAAACAGGCCTTGACGCCAAAAAAGACCGTACGTTCATCATCAGTAAACTGAATGCACATCTGGTCGATCTTCTCGGCACCAACGCCGTGTTCGCCGGTGATCGTGCCACCCCGCTCGATGCACAGCTCAAGAATCCGCCCGCCAAACGCCTCTGCCCGCTGGAGCTCATCAGTCTTGTTGGCGTCATACAGAATCAGCGGATGCAGGTTGCCGTCGCCCGCATGGAATACGTTGGCCACCCGCAGCCCGAAGGCCGTCGACAAAGCGCCAATCTCGTTCAGAACATCCGGCAACGCGCGCCTTGGGATCGTGCCATCCATGCAGTAGTAGTCGGGCGAGATCCGGCCCACCGCCGGAAACGCCGCCTTTCTGCCCTGCCACAGCCGGGCTCGTTCCGCCTCGTCCCAGGCAATGGTGACCCCGGTCGAGCCAGAGTCCCGCAGCAGTGCCTCCATCCGTACGGCCAGCCGTTTCAGGTCCGTTGGCGTTCCATCGAGTTCACACAGCAGCAGCGCGCCGGCCTCCTCGGGATAGCCGGCATGTACAAAGGCCTCTGCCGCACGAATAGCGAGTTGATCCATCATTTCGAGCCCCGCAGGCAGGATGCCGCTTGCAATGATGTCGCCAACGGCTTTCGCGGCAGACGCCACATCCGCGAACGCAGCGAGTGCAACGCAGACCGACGGTGGCCGCGCCAGCAACCGTACCGTGACTTCGACCACAATGCCCAACATGCCTTCTGAACCATGCATCAGTGCCAGCAGGTCGAGCCCGGCTGCGTCGAGGGCCTCACTGCCCAGATCGTAAATATCACCCTCGGGTGACACCACCTTCAGCGCCGCGACATTGTGCACCGTCAACCCGTACTTGAGGCAGTGCACGCCGCCGCTGTTCTCCGCGACATTGCCGCCGATGGTGCACGCGATCTGGGAAGACGGGTCCGGTGCGTAGTAAAGCCCCAGATGCTGGACTGCCGCTGTGATGCCAAGGTTGGTGACCCCGGGTTCGACCCGCGCCGTCATGCCGGCCTCATCAACAGACAACACCCGATTGAACCGGGCAAGGCTCAGCAGGACGCCCTCATCATGGGGCATGGCCCCGCCAGAGAGCCCGGTGCCAGCCCCTCGCGCAACGATCGGGACCGAGTGGGTATGGCATAGCTTGACGATGGCCTGGACTTCCGCGATCGTGCCGGGCTTGACCACAATCCAGGGCAGGCGCCGCTTCGCGGTCAGCCCGTCGGTCTCATAGACCGCCAGTCGGGCGGAGTCGGTGATCATGTTGTCACCACAAAGGCTGTGCAGCGCTTTGACAAAAGCGGCCTTGTCCGGGGTCATTTGAATCTCTCTTGCACCATCAGCCGGAGAGTATACGTCAATGAGGGCAGCGTCGTCATCGAACGGCTGATCCAAATGCCCTATACTCCTCCCCAAAATGGGGAGATCGATCATTTGGCACTCAATTCCATAGAAGAAATCCTGGATGATTTCCGACAGGGAAAGATGGTCCTCATCATGGATGATGAAGACCGTGAAAACGAAGGTGACCTGATCATCGCGGCCGATGTGGTCACCCCACAGCACATCACCTTTTTCGCCCGGGAAGCCTGCGGCCTGATCTGCCTGACACTGACCGAGGAACGCGCCAGGCAGCTCGCCCTGCCGCTCATGGTCGAACATAACAACAGCCTCCACGAGACCAACTTTACCGTATCCATCGAAGCAGCCAACGGCATCACCACCGGAATCTCGGCAGCCGACCGGGCGAGGACTGTCCGGGATGCCGTGGCACGCAATGCCACGCCTGCTGACATCGTTATGCCCGGGCATATTTTTCCGCTGATTGCCAAACCCGGTGGCGTGCTGACCCGTGCGGGCCACACCGAGGCGGGTTGCGACCTCGCCAGATTGACGGGCTACGAACCCGCTGCGGTCATCGTCGAGGTCATGAATGAAGACGGTTCCATGGCCAAGCGCCCACAACTGGAAGCATTTGCCGAACAGCACGGCATCCGGATCGGCACGATTGCCGACCTGATCCAGTACCGGACCCTGTACGACAAGACCATCGAACTGCACGACGAGCGTGCCATCACCACCGCCATGGGTGATTTCACGCTCCGCACCTACACGGACAAGGTGTCCTCATGCGTCCACTACGCCCTGATCCGCGGCGACATCAATGAGGCCGAGCCATGCCTGGTGCGGGTTCAGGTGTTAAATACCCTGCGAGATATCCTGCTGACACAGCGACCCGGCTTCAGGCCGACCTGGTCACTGCACGATTCCATGTCGGCAATCGCCGCAGAGGACAAGGGCGTATTGGTGGTGGTCGGCCAGGAACCCTCGCTGGATGAGTCTTTGACCCAGGTGGAGTATTTCCCGGAAGTCCCACCGGTGCAGCGCCACAACAACGAGGTTGGCGTCTACCGTGTGATTGGCACAGGCAGCCAGATACTGCGTGATGTGGGTGTTGGCAAGATGCGACTGCTGTCGTCGCCGACGCGTTTCAATGCCATTTCGGGCTTCCAGCTTGAGGTGGTTGAATTCGTCGAGCACGAGTAACCCATGGTTGAACACATGGTTCAACGCATGGTTCAACGCACGGTTCAACGGGTTGAATTTGAGCCCGATGCCCCTCCCAGCGTGCGCATCGCAGCGCAGGTATTGGAACATGCCCTTGGCACCCCGGCCGGTGCTGCCCTGTTGAAAGGCCAGCATGGCCAGGTGGCGCTGACGTCACCGAGCACCCAGCAGACAATCACCCTCAATATCAACGCTAACCGCATCGTGATCAGCCGTGGGCTGGACCGACCTGACGTCAGTGTGAGCACCGACCTTGCAGACCCCGGTGCCAACCCCCAGGTCCGGAGCGCCTGGCGACGGCCGGGGCTGGCGCGCCGAATTCGACAGTTGCTGATGCTGGGAGACCCTGATTGGCAGGAAGCTGCGCACCGCTTCTGGCAGCGGGTGCACGGGATGCCGGGTCACCCGGCAGGGCTGCACATTACCTGTACAGACAATGGAGAGAGCCTCGATCTGGGTGAAGCTGCTGAGGTTATCCTTGAAGGGAGCGCGAGGCCCCTGTCCCATGTAATGTGCGGCCGAAGCATCCTGATGCACGCGCTCGTGAGGAAAATGATCAGCGCTCGTGGATCAATGGCCCACCTGGCATTGCTCAGTGATGCCACCATCGGGTTCCTGTTGGATGACTTTGATGAAGCTTCTGACAAGGCATCCAATGAGTGACGAGGCATTCAGGGGTGAGGTCAGTCTCGATGCCTGGCTCGACCGGCATCATGTTGACATCATACGCACCCAGGGCACCAATCTCGACGGTCTGGCCGTCGGCAAATATATCCACCGCAGCAAGTTCGTCAGGACGCTACCCCTCGGCCATGGCATCGCTGACATTGCACTCGCCATGAATCCGGCGGGCGCGCCCCATATGACCTTCTGGCACGAGTTCCGGCAGGGCGTATTCGGTGATATCTGCCTCATGCCGGACCTCACCACACTGGTCCCGGACGGTAATGATCCCAACGTCGGCCACTGTATCGGCGACTTCGTCCTGCCCGATGGAAGGGAGATCCCGATGTGCCCGCGCACCACACTCAAACGGATGGTCGAGCGGCTGGCCGGGCTAGGGTTCGCCGCCAGAATGACCTTTGAACTGGAGTTCTATCTGTTCGAGGAATCCTTTGCCCAGGCGAGGGAAAAACGCTATCAGGACCTCACGCCGACAGGTGCGACGCGTAACAATATGGTCTACAGCCTGCGTAATGCCTATCACGTCAAAGACTTTATGGCAGAAGTCACCCGTCGGCTTGATTTCCTGGGGATTGCCTGGGAAGGGTGGAACGACGAAGCCGGTGTGGGCCAGGTGGAATTGAACCTTTCACCGACCAGCCCCGTGACCATGGCGGATCACGTCATGCTGGCCAAACAGGTGATCTATGAGGTTGCGGTCGACCAGCAGAAGTCGGCCACCTTCATGCCTGTGCCAGGCACACTGCTGGGTAGCGGCATGCACATCCACCATTCACTGACTCGCGACGGCCAAAGCGTGTTCGGGCGTGACCCAGACTCCCGGGCACCCAATGACCTCCTGGGGCAGTGGCTCGGCGGACTGATGGCCACCCTGCCCGGCGCCGTGTCCTACCTTTGCCCCGGTATCAACGGCTATCGTCGCCTGACAGATTTCGCGGGGCCGCCGACGACACCGACCTGGGGTGAAGAAAACAAATCGGTCGCCCTGCGCCTGGTGACCCGAACGCCCGCCGCGAGTCGCATCGAACATCGCATCGGGTCCGCCGACCTGAACCCTTACCTCGCACTTGCAGTGATCCTGGCAGGTGGGATATGCGGCCTTGAGGATGAACTCGCCGCACCCGCAGAGTTCACTGATCTTGCCTGGGGCCTGCCTGGAAGATTCGAGCGCCTTCCCACCAGCATCACCACAGCGGCGAAACGACTTCGCGAAGATGACGCTCTCGGGCGCATTCTGGGCAAGGACGTCGTCCAGTACTGGATCAAAACCCGTCGTGAAGAGTGGCTCAATTTTCACTCCCAGAGTGATGAGCCTGATCGGCGGGGTGTCAGCCAGTGGGAATATCGGCGCTACTTCGAGATGATCTGAAAGCCTTCCATGAAAGAAAGGAGACAATGTACCCATGAACCACCCTATGAAACATTTGACGGTCGGCCTGCTGATCATGCTGGCTGCCGGATGTCAGAGTACCTATTACGACACTATGGAGAAGTTCGGTTTCCACAAGCGGGACATCCTGATTGATCGAATTGAAGCGGCCCAGGAGGCCCAGCAGGACGGACAGGAGCAGTTTCAGGACGCGCTGATTCAGTTCAGAGCCGTGGTGGCCTTCGACGGCGGCGAACTCGATGACATCCACGCCAAGCTCAGTAGTGAATACGAGGACAGCGTCACGGCCGCAGACAGGATCCGGGACCGTATCAACAGCGTCGAGTCCGTTGCCGACGCCCTGTTTGAGGAGTGGCGCGGTGAACTCGGCGAGTACACCAATCCAAACCTTCGACGTGCCAGTGAACGCCAGCTCAAACAGACCGAGCAACGCTATCAGCGTCTGATCAACGCCATGCGCCGCGCCGAAGAAGCCATCGACCCGGTGCTCGCAACCCTCAAGGACAATGTGCTGTATCTCAAGCACAACCTCAATGCCCGCGCCATTGCGTCATTGAAGAGCGAACTCAACAACGTCAACACCGATGTGGCTTATCTCATCAACGCCATGCAGCAGGCCATCAACGAGTCCAACGCGTTCATCGAGGAGATGCGGGCAGAATAAACCGTCGCCCGCCGGGTGCTACGGCCCGGGCAATACCCGCGCATAGGTGTAATCCGGGTCCGCTCCAATGACCCGGCGGACCACTCCCTTCAACCGGGGATGCAGGATGTAGGCAGACCCGGTCTCCGCCGTGGGGAGCACCGGCAGGTCCTCGATCAGGATCGACTGCAGCTCGGCCGCTGCATCCATCCGTGTACGCTGATTGCTGGATGACTGAAGCACCCGCACCCAGCGGTCATACTCCGGATTCACGTAACCGCCACGGTTGTTGCCGTTCCAGGAGGCCTGAAGGTCTGCATAGGTCATGATGTCATCGAAGTCCGGGTACCAGCTCGCAAACATGATATCGAACTGCCCCTTCCTGGATTTGTCGAGGTATTGCTTGAAGGTCTGCTGATCCACCCTGACTTCCAGGCCAAGGGTCTGCTTAAGCAGGCCCTGGAAGTACTCGGCGACCTTGGTGCCCGTTGGTGATGTCACCGTCAAAAGAGTGAGGGGGGCAATGGTGTCGGTCTTCAGTTCTGTCTTGAGATGGCTGATCAACTGACGACCACGCTCCGGGTCGACGGGACGAGGTTCCACAGGATATTCATTGACGAACCGGCCCTCCACGCCTCGCAGCCATCCGGGAAAGAAGGTATTGGCCGGTCGATAACCCGGAATGGCCACCACCTTGTTGACGTAGACCTCCGAATCGAACACCGAGGCAATGGCGGCCCGCAACTGACGATGCTGCAGCGGATGGCCGTCGCGGACGTTAAAGCGCAGAAACGAAAGACCGCCGGAGGCAAACGTACGCAGCCGCAGCCCACGAGCCGATGCATCCTTGACGGTTTCTGCTCCCAGCCGCACCAGCGCGATGTTGTCATCCACGAACAGATTGAGGCGGGTGCGGTTGTCTTCCGTGATGTACCCCACCTCAATCTCGGTAAGCGTGATTTCAGAGGCATTCCAGTACAGCGGGTTTTTCTGCATGACCAGTCTCGCGCCGTGGGTCCAGGCCGTCAGTACAAACGGGCCATTGGCGAGCAGTGTGGATGCCTCGGCACCAAATCGATCACCCACCTGCTCGTAAAATGCCTGTTTCACAGGGAAAAACGTCGCGTGAGACATCAGCGAGAGGCAGTAGCCACAGGGGTGTTCAAGCTCCACCAGCAGCGCGCCATCCTCGCTGACGCGCACGCCAAGCGAAGTCACAGGCAGGTCGCCCTTTTGAACGGCTTCAGCGTTCCTGATGGGATACATGATCGCGGCAAACGGGGCCGCCTCCGTCGGGTCATTGACCCGTTGCCAGGCGAACACAAAGTCATGGGCAGTGACTGCTGAGCCATCTGACCACCTGGCATCCTCGCGCAACCAGAAAGTCATTCGCTGCGGCGTCACCTCCCATCGTTCGGCAACACCGCCCACCAGCTGACCCCGGCGGTCGTAGCGGAGCAGACCCTCCTCGGTATGGCCGATCACAAACAGGCTGACGGCATCGGTCATCCTGATGGTATTGAGGCTGGGTGGTTCCTGGGTCAGCGCCACGGTGATTCGCTGGGAATCGAAGTCAACGGCGGCGGGCCAGGCGGTCACGGGCAACCAGAGTAGAACAAGAAGCAGCCGCCAGCGCGGCATCAAAGCAAAAGGGCGGGTTGGCATGGGATATCACGTCGGGGTTGAAGCCGCATTTTTGCACACATCCCTGCAGGACTGACAGCCATGCGCCCGGGGATTACACTGGGGCCATGAACCGATCAGATCAATTGGCCTCTGAATCAAACGAGGAAGCACCCAGGCCGGGCTTTCATCCGCTGATCCAGGTCTGGTTTGAGGCGCGATTCTCTCGCCCCACCCCCGTGCAGGCCGCCGCATGGCCGAAGATTGCGGCCAGAGAGCATCTATTGATCACCGCGCCAACCGGCAGCGGCAAGACCCTGACTGCCTTTTTGTGGGCCATCAATCGGTTCGCCACTGGCGAACTGCTGCCAGGGGCCACCCGAATCCTCTATGTCAGCCCCCTGAAAGCGCTCAACAACGATATCCAGCGCAATCTGCTGGAGCCGCTCGGTGAAATCCGTGAACGATTCGACGACGCCGGCATCGACTTCCCCGGAATTGCCGTCCGGACCCGAAGTGGTGATACCGACAGCGACGAGCGCCGACGCATGCTGCGAACCCCACCGGAAATCCTGATCACCACGCCGGAGAGCCTGAACCTGATGCTGTCCTCAGCAGGCGGTCAATCCATTCTGGGCGCCCTGGATACCGTCATACTGGACGAAATTCACGCTGTGGTCGGTGACAAGCGCGGGGTCTATCTGATGTCGGCAGTTGAGCGCCTGGTATCCCTGTCGGGAGAATTCCAGCGCATCGCCCTGTCTGCCACCGTCAACCCGATGGATACGGTCGCGAGCGTCGTCGGAGGGTTCCGGCGCCACGGTGACGGCTATCGGGCCCGTCGGGTCAACCTGGTCACGGCCCCCTCAGACAAGGTCTATGATATCCAGGTTCGCTACCCCATCGACGCACAGGAACGTGGCGCGGATGACCAGATCTGGGATGCGCTGGTGCCGGACTTCGTCGAACGCATTGGACATAACCGGTCCACACTGCTGTTCGTGAATTCTCGAATGCTGTGCGAGAAGCTGACCCACAAGATCAATCAGCACGCCGGCCATACCCTGGCCTGGGCCCACCATGGCTCGCTTTCCCGGGAGATCCGTACAGACGTAGAGCAGCGCCTCAAGTCCGGGGCGCTTGCCGCCATCGTCGCCACCAGCACCCTTGAGATGGGTATTGATATCGGGGCCCTGGACGAAGTCCTGCTGATTCAGTCACCAGACTCGATCGCCTCGTCAGTGCAGCGGATTGGCCGGGCCGGGCATCAGGTGGGTGGCTCCAGCCGCTGTACGATCTATCCAACCTACGCCCAGGACTTCATCGAAGCGACGGTACTCGCGCGTGCGGTCCTGGACGGCGATATCGAACCAGTCAGGACCATCGAGCGCCCGCTGGACGTGCTGGCCCAGATCATGATTTCCATGACCGGAACGGCGGTGTGGGACATTGACGATTTGTTTGCAGAGATCCGACGATCGACCGCGTATCAGACACTGACCCGGGGGCAGTTTGATCTGGTGCTGAACATGCTCGCAGGGCGTTACGCAGACCATCATATCCGGGAACTTCGGCCGCGGGTGCGCATTGACCGATTGGCAAACCAGGTGCAGGCGCGAAAGGGGGCGCTGATGTCGCTGTACCTGTCGGGCGGGGTGATTCCGGACCGGGGCTATTTCCAGCTTCGGCACGAAGACAGCAACTCAAGAATTGGTGAACTCGATGAGGAGTTCGTCTGGGAGACCAGAATCGGCCAGGTGTTCTCCCTGGGAACCCAGCAGTGGCAGGTCAGAAAGATCACCCACTCGGACGTGCTCGTGGGGCCCGCCCGCCCTACCGGTATTGCACCGCCATTCTGGAAATCGGAGCCCCTGTCCAGAAACTTTCATTATGCAGAGCGCATCGGGAACTTCCTGGAGCATGCCAACGATGTCCTCGACGACGAGGAATTTGCCAGTGAGTTGCAGACGGCACATCGCCTCGAAGCGGACGTCTCCCGGGAAGTGATCGCCTATCTGGGTCGGCAGCGCAAGATCACCGGAATCGACCTGCCTCACAGGCATCACCTGGTGGTGGAACGCATCGCCTCAGCGCCGGGTGGTGTCAGGGCGCCCCAGATCGTGCTGCATACGCTGTGGGGCGCGCGGGTCAACCGACCCTTCGCCATGGCAATGGAGGCCGCCTGGCAGGACCGCTTCGGCGAGTTGCCCGAGGTGTACGTTGGCAACGAATCTATCGTGCTGCAGTTGCCCCACGACGTCACGACCGATCAATTGATGACGCTGGTGTCTGCCAAAGAGGTAGAGAAATGGCTGCGCGCGCGGCTTGAGGGCTCGGGCTTTTTTGGCGCCCGATTCCGTGAGAATGCCGGCCGCGCCCTGCTGCTGACCCGGTCCCGGTTCAACGAACGCAAACCACTGTGGATGAGCCGCCTGCAATCCCAGAAGCTTCTGGCCGGCGTCATGAAGTACGAGGACTTCCCGATACTGCTCGAAACCTGGCGGACCTGTCTGCAGGACGAGTTCGATCTGAAATCCCTTGAGCAGGTCCTGGGCGAACTGGAGCGCGGCGAGATAGTGGTGTCCGACATCAGCCTGCATTCACCCAGCCCATTCGCCCAGGCGGTGGCCTGGGGCCAGGTCAATACCTATATGTACATGAACGACCAGCCCAAGGCATCCGGCGTGTCCAATCTGTCGTCGGATCTGCTGGCCGAGGTCGTATTCTCCCCCGAGCTAAGGCCGCGGTTGCCCGCCGACCTGGTGGCCCAATTCGAGCAGCGCCAGCACCGGCTCGCACCAGGTTACGCGCCTGAGACCGCCGAAGAATTACTGGAGTGGGTCAAGGAAAGAACCCTGATCCCGTTTGACGAATGGCAGCCACTGACCCGTCAGGTCGCTGCCGATGGTGACAAGATCGCGACCATCGAATCAGGCAGTGCCAGACTGATCGTCGCCCGTGAAGATGAGCCCCGCATCAAGGGGGCACTCACCGGTGATCAGCAAGCGCTGAAGACCGTACTGGCAAACTGGTTACAGCATTATGGGCCCGTTAGCACAGACCGAATCGAATCATCCCTGGGTATTTCTGGCGTGCAGCCATTACTCGAAGCGCTGCATTCCGAGGGCGTTGTAATTCACGGTGCCCTGATTGCCGGAGACGAGACGGTGTACTGGTGCGAGGCGGCGAGCTATGAGTTTCTGCTTCGATTGCTCCGGACCCGCCATCAGACCTCGTTCGAACCGCGAGCCACGGCCGGCCTGGTGCCATTTCTGTACCATTGGCAAACCCGGCAGATCCGTCAAACCGCCGATGAGCCCGTGGATCGACTGTTTGAAGTGATCAATCAGATGCGCGGCTATCGCTGCCCGGCGGCACACTGGGAGACTGACCTGCTGCCCGCCAGGCTGCCGGGCTATCAGCCCAGGGATCTCGATGAGTTGTTCGCTGAAGGCGATCTCATGTGGCTGGGGATGGGAGACCGGCAGGTCACGTTCTGCTTTGAAGATGACATTGAGCTACTGCTGGACACCCCTCACGACGAATCGGCGGTATTGCCCGGGGCGCTCGGACGCTATGATTTTGGTACTCTGGCGGACGTCACCAGGGTTCCAGCCAGTGAGCTAAGCCGCCGGCTCTGGGAAGAAACCTGGCAGACCCGGATCACCAACGACAGCGTGGCGGCCCTGCGGACCGGGATCCAGCAGGACTTCAAGGTCCCAACGGTTGCGGGCCTCACAGGTGGACGGGGCCGGGGCGTTCGCCGAGGCGGATACCGGCAATGGCGCAATGCCGTGCCCTTTGCCGGCAACTGGCGGGGGGTTGCGAACCCTGAAGGTGACGGTGATGCGGTGACCCGGGACGAGATCGAACGCGAGCGGGTCCGGATGCTGATCGCACGCTACGGCATCCTGTTTCGGGAACTGGTCAACCGGGAACAGGGCGCCCTCGGATGGGGACGTATCTTCCGGGCGCTGCGCCTGATGGAGCTCTCCGGGGAGTTGATCTCCGGATACTTCTTCCGGGACATTGCCGGCCCCCAGTTCATTTCACCGGCGGCCCTGAAGCAGTTACAACAGCCGCGAAGAGGCAATGGCAGCTTCTGGCTCAACGCAACCGACCCGATTTCACCCTGCGGGCTCGGGCTGGCCGGTCTCGGTGACACCCCGAGACGGATTCCTTCCAACTATCTGGTCTATCGGGACAACCAGATGGTACTCGTGATCGAACGGCAGGGCCGGTCGCTGACTTTTCTCGTACCCCCCGACGATCCCGGGCTGTCAGAATCCCTGGAAGTCCTGCGACACATCACCTATCGCGCGTTTCAACCCCGCCGCAAGCTGGTGTTCGAGACCATCAACGACGAGCCCGCCACCGCTAGCCCCTACCTCAAAGTCCTCGAAGACGCGTTCGATCTGGTTCGAGATCATCGCTCAGTCTCCGTCCAGCGCCACGTCTAACTAAATTGGGGTCAGAGTCGATTTTACAAAAAACTTACATTGAGTTGAGCCAGGCCGCGCGTTCATGAGGAGCGATGAATTGTAAATTCGACTCTGACCCAGACTCTGACCCTGATTATTGGGGGAGATAGTCGTTGATGTCGATTTCGTCGATCTGGGTGTCGAGTAGATAGGTGTCGGCATATTGCCGGTACACGCCGGACTCCAGGAACAGCCTGAACAGTTCTGAATCGAGATGCTGGTCCTTGACCATGAAGGACATGATCCGGATGCTCTCGCTCAGCTTCTTGGGTGACTTGTAGGGCCTGTCGGCCGCGGTCAGCGCCTCGAACACGTCGGCTATGGCCATGATGCGGGCAGGAATGGACATGTCTTTCCCCTTCAGCCCTTTAGGATAACCGCCTCCGTTCATCATCTCGTGGTGTCCGCCGGCAATCTCCGGAACGCACTCCAGATGCTTTGGAAAAGGCAGGCTCTGCAGCATCACGATGGTCTGGACGATGTGATCGTTGATCTTGAACCGCTCCTCGTCCGTCAGGGTGCCCCGCTTGATCGACAGATTGTAGACCTCACCCTTGTTGAACTTGTGCTCGGGCGCCTTCATCCGGAAGCCATAGGGATTATCCGGGTCTGCCGCATAGGGCATGACGTCGTGCTCATAGATATGATCCGGTCGATCCGCCAGCAGATCTTCTTCACAAGGCACTGCCCTCGCTGGTTCTCGCGCGAGGCGCTTGAGCTCATCGTCGGATACACCGGCCCGATCATCCAGCGTACGCGTCCACTTGATGCGTGCGATGTCACGGATACGCTCGATTTTCTCGTCCTCAAGGAACTCGCCGCCGCGGTTGCACCCGGCGATGAAGTAGAAATCATCGTCCAGCCGGGCCAGCCGTTCATCCAGCTGCCGCTGCAGCGCTGCCGGATC
Organism: Pseudomonadota bacterium; assembly: GCA_027624035.1. Lineage (GTDB taxonomy): Bacteria > Pseudomonadota > Gammaproteobacteria > Pseudomonadales > Azotimanducaceae > UBA7455. The sequence goes on from JAQBUI010000013.1 coordinate 19,146, forward strand.
ACCACCTGCCGCAAGGCGTTCGTGGTATTCAATGACAGCCTCACGCTTGACCACCTCAAAGCGCATCCGGACCTCGTGAATACGATCCGTGATGGTCTCAAGCTTGGTGGCCTTGTCGACCACATATTCGGGTGTCGTCACCTTGCCGCAGTCATGCAACCAGGCGCCAATGTGCAATTCATACCATTGTTCTTCATTCAGTTCGAAGCCAGAGAAAGGCGGTGCCTCGGACTCGCAGGCTGCCCGGGTGAGCATCTTGGTCAGCTCCGGCACGCGCTGGCAGTGCCCACCGGTGTAGGGTGATTTCGCATCCACCGCGCTCGCCATCAGGTGGATGAAGGAATCCAGCAGGTTCTTCTGTGCTTCGATCAGAATCGCGTTGTCCAGCGCGACCGCCGCCTGGGAGGCGAGCGCCTCGATCAGGGGTGCGATGTCTTCCGAGAACGGCACGATCTCGCCACTGCCTGGATCGAGCGAGTTCAGAAGCTGCAGGACGCCAATCACCTCGTCCGCATTGTTCTTGAGAGGCACGTTCAGGAACGAGGTGGACCGAAATCCGGTCGTCTCATCGAATTTTTTGGTATTGGAGAAATCGAACTCGGTTGAATCGTAGGCATCCCGGACATTGATGGTCTTGCCTGTCAGGGCCGAATAACTCGCGACGTTCTGCTCGTTCGGGGTGCCATCGTCATTGAACATGGGCACCGGATTCATGGTGGCAGCCTGACCACTGGTACCGCCCTGGGCGAACCCAAGGGAATCCGTCCGGACGATCTCAAATTTCAGCTTGTCGTCCTTGGTACGGATGTAGAGCGTTCCCCCATCGGCATTTCCAATGTCCTTTGCCTCAAGGAGAATAGTCTCCATCAGCTTGTCGGTGTCCTTCTCGGCCGACAGGGCAATCCCGATATCGATCAGACGTTTGAACGATGCCTGCTCATCAGACATGCTGGTCTCCTGCTACGCGGCACTCCGGCCACTGTTTCGGGAAATCGTATCACATTCGTCCGTGCGACAATGGGGTTTCGGCACCTTCTATCGGCGCTCCGGCAGATACGCTAAGCTTGCCGTTTTGCGACAGGGAAAGTACCCATGGCCGGGATTCCGTTTATCCACGAGTTTGACTTCGAGTACGGCAGGCTTGAGCAATTGACGCCGCTGATCCGACGGGTCATCGCCAGAAACCCCAGTGGATTCACGTTCCGGGGCACCGGCACCTACGTGATCGGCAAGGGCGAGGTCGCGGTCATCGACCCGGGCCCGAAGTTGCCAGAGCACATGGAGGCACTGCAACAATCACTCAAGAACGAGACCGTTACCCACATCCTGATTACTCACACGCATATGGATCACTCGCCCGCCGCTGCGCCGCTGAAGACCGTCTGGGGCGCGAAGACGTATGGGTACGGTCCCCATGGGGCCGGCAAAATCAACGAGGGCGTGCAGGTGGAGGCTGGAGGCGATATGAACTTCGTGCCAGACATTACGATCCGGGATGGCGATACCATCGCCAGCGATGGCTGGACCATCGAGTGTGTCTACACTCCCGGCCACACTTCCAATCACATGTGCTACGCCCTCGCGGAAGAGCGCGCGCTGTTTACCGGGGATCATGTCATGGGCTGGTCCACCAGCGTGATTTCCCCACCCGATGGGGACATGACCCAGTACATGGCGAGCCTGGAGCGTCTGCTGCAACGTTCCGACGACATCTACTGGCCCACCCACGGCACGTCGATCGGGGATGTAAAGACCTTCGTTCAGGCGTTCATTGACCATCGTCTCGAGCGGGAACGACAGATCATGGCGTGCCTGGCCGAAGGGCATACGGACATTCGGAAGATGGTGCCCGTGATGTACCGGGAAACAGACCCGAGAATGCACGGCGCAGCCGCAAGTTCAGTACTCGCAGCGATGGCGAGGCTCATTGATCTCGGCAGGGTACGCTGCGATGCACCAGTCCCGTCACTGGATGCGAGCTATCGCCCTGCCTGAACAGCCACTGACCCGTTCCTGACCGGCCAGTCAGGCGAGCGCTGCGATACCCGGCCAGAGCCGATCCGGCCCTTGTTCAATGAACCCCCGGGCCAGACGCCGCTGCCACCAGGCCTCATTGCCATGCTCCTCACGCCAGCACCAGAGGCGCCTGGTTCGAAGGTTCAGGGCATGATCCAGGGTATAGCCGATGGCGCCATGTACCTGATGCGCAATCTCGGTGCTCGGCGCCACCGCCTCGCCGATACGGGACTTCGCAATGGCGATGTCCAGAACATCGGGATCGGCCGACAGCAGGCTGTCAGCCGCCCGGAGGCTTGCAGCCACCTCACCGGCCAGAACGGCAAGCTGCTGCTGGATCGCCTGGAATTTGGCGATCGGGCGGCCGAACTGGGCCCGTTCAAGGGCATAGGAAACTGACATCTCGAGCACCGAGGACAGGGCTCCCGACATCATCACCGATCGCGTCATGGCGCCCCACACCAACAGATCTTCTCGCGGGTCTGAACTGGTGGTCAGGATGGGGGCCCGGGCGCCATTGACGACGATGCCATCCCTCGCTTCCCCGGCAAGATTCCGACGGCGTTCGATCTCAGCATCTGACCGGGGAAGGATCGCAATGGCCGAGGTTTCGCCATCACCGACGGGCACCACAATCGTTTCGCAATCCCTGGCAAAGGGAACCGATTGGGCGTGGCCCGATAGACGACCACCAGACAGCGTAAAGTTACCGGTCGCAACGGTCATGGGCCCCGCTGGGATCTGCCCACCACACTGTTCGATCAGCCTGCCGGCGAGGTATGTCTCGGCCAGTGGCAAGGGCACGCAGAAGCGACCCGCTTCGCGCAACACCGCAAGCATGTCCGAAGTGTCTCCGCCGGAGCCTGCGTATTCCTCTGACAGCCCCACCAGAGGTAACCCGGTTTCCGCCAGCGTTGTCCACAACCCGGTCGGCCACTCGCCGGCCTCAGCGCTGTCGACCAACTCCTTCGTACAAAGATCGCTGAAAACCCGTTCAGCGGTCTCCCTGATCAGTTCATGTTGTTCACTCATGTTGTTCACTCATCCTGTTTCCTCAGATTCGATCCATCAACGAAGACCCAGCCCGCGAGCGATCATGCCTCGAAGAATCTCCCGGGTCCCGCCGCGCAGCGTGAACGACGGCGCATGAAGCATGCACTGATTGAGTGTATCGAGCATTCTCATCGAGGGGCCATCCGGCATCTGCAGGCGGATCATTTCCGGCAGGGCACGTTCGAACGTGTTTCCCAGGTCCTTGATCAGAGCGGCCTCGGTATCAGGCAGTTTGCCGTCCGAAAGCATCCCGGCAACGGAGATCGACATCCGTCGCAGCGTCACCAGCTGTGCAATCAACTTCCCGATAAGAGCCTGCTGGCCGGGATCCGGCGAGTCACCGACTTCCCGCATGTACTCCACCAGAACACGGAACGAGGACAGGAAGCGCTCCGGGCCACTGCGTTCATAGCTGAGTTCACTCATCACCTGTTGCCAGCCATTGCCGGGCTCGCCAACCACCATGTCGTCGGGCACAAAGACGTCATCGAAGAACACCTGATTGAAGTCAGCATCACCACTTAAATTACGAATGCCTTTCACCGTCACGTTCTTGTCGTGAAGATCCACGATGAACTGACTCATCCCTGCATGCCTGTTTTCCGACGGTGGCTCCGTCCTGACCAGTGTGAGCACGTAGTGATTCATATGTGCGCCACTGGTCCAGATCTTACTGCCATTGAGGAGCCAGCCACCGGAAACCGGTTTCGCACTGGTGCGGATCGATGCAAGGTCCGACCCTGTATTCGGTTCACTCAACCCGATGGAAAAAAAGCACTCTCCACGGGTGATCGGAGGGAGAAACCGCTGACACTGCTCCTCGGTGCCGAACTTGAGCAGCAAGGGTCCGGTCTGACGGTCTGCAATCCAGTGGGCCCACACCGGCGCGCCAGCGGCCAGCAACTCCTCGGTGACCACATATCGTTCCAGAAAGGACCGCCCGCCACCGCCATAGACCTCCGGCCAGGTCATGCCAATCCAGCCACGCCCGCCCAATGCGGCGCTGAACGCCAGGGAATCGCCCGTATTGAAATCGGAGTTTGGCAGTTCATCCGGGTCCATCGCTTCTGCCAGGAATGCCCGGACTTCATCACGCAATGCCCGGGTGTTGGCAGGCAGTTCAACCGCCTCAAAAGTCAGCCCCTGAAACATCTTCGGTCCCAACGTCAAAATGTGGCGCCCACTTTGCCTTTTTTGGCCGGGCCTTGCAACGCAATGCGCGGCCCAGGTGCTCATACAAATGAGCCCCCGGTGGGGACCGTTCGTCGGTCCACCTGTGAGTTGTGTCACAGATTGAAGCGGCCGATGATGCGATTCCACGGTCGATGGCTATGCTGGGTCCAGGCAATTGACTTGGGGTGTTTGCAATGGGAACCATCGCCAGAACCACGATCATCTTCACCGTGCTGATCATGACCATGATCATCAACCAGGAGGACAACCTCCTTGCCCGGCTCGGCATGACTGCTAACTACCTGGTGCTGGCGGGGATCGCGCTGATCCTGGCCCTGCTGCTGGCCAACAGACAGATGCTGATCATTGGCGCTGCCGTACTGCTCAGTTTTGCGGCAAACGTTCCAGTGGAGTATACCTCCGGGCTTGGCCTCGATCGTGACTTCTACGGGGGATTCCTGTTTGTACTGGTGCTGCAACCGGTGCTTGCCCGTTTTGCCTGAATCGATCATGCATGGCTGTCGGCCTTGCGAGCCTGCTGTTCTGACGGCATGTCCGGGAGTTCCAGACGGGTCGCCCTCGGCAGGGTAGTCATGTAGATGATGCCGCCATGAGGCTCATCAATCTCGCCTCGAAAGAACATGAACTCAAACAGTTGGTCCGCGTCCGATTCCGACACGGTCACTTCGAGGATCTCTTTTTCCTGCTGCTCACCAATGCCCCGGGCCGACAGCGGCGAAAAGCGACCCAGGCCCCGAGCATGATGGAAATTCACTTCATGGATGCCCTTCTCGTCGATCAGCGCCTGCTGCAGGGAATGGGCGCGACCCCTTGGCAGGATACAGGTAATCAGCTTCGCTGGCGCACCAGCTTCGGTAGCGGGAGTTGCCATGGTCTAACCTTCCTTTCTCTTCCTGGACAAGCGCTCCACGATCTCTTTCGGGATGTGGGTTGCGGCCTTGTCCAGCCTGGTCACGTAGATGATGCCAGCACCGGGCACGTCCAGTTCTGCAGCGAAATACATTCGCTCAAAAATCCGGTCCACCTGATCATCTGCCACCAGCGTTGTGATGATTTCCTTTTCAACATCAATGGCAAGCCCCAGTACGCCGAGACGCTCACGTACGCCACTGCCATAACCATAGTAGATCGTTGCGCCCTGGGCGCCGGCATCCTGGGCTGCCTGTACCACGACATCAGCTTTACCGCGCTGTACGATGCAGGTGATCAGCGAGACGTCTGTCAGGATGGTAAATTCTCTGCTCATACGATGGTTGCTCCCGGAATGGTCACTTCGTCTGGCTCGTCCTCCTGACGGGCACGTCGCCGCGAGATCTTCACGCGGATATACACCCCCGTCGACAATACTGCGATGATGGGGCCGATGGATGCCATTGAGAGAATCCCAAACCCCTCTACTGCTCCCAGCGCATTGCCAAAACCCAGACCCATGGCGAGCACCAGCGGCACCGTCACCGGACCCGTCGTCACACCTGCACTATCCCAGGCGATATTGACGAACTCCTCACTGGATATCAGCGTCAGGCCAATCGCAACGAGATAGCCCGGCACGAGCAACCAGGCAATCGGGATGGCAAAGATGATCTTGGCGACGCCAATGGCAATTCCGCAGCCGACCCCCAGTGAAACAGCGTACATCAGAGTCTGTTTCCTGAACGAGCCGTTGGTCAGGTTCTCCACAGTCATTCCAAGGGCATTGAGCGCCGGTTCGGCCAGCGTGGCACCGAATCCAAGTATCCAGGCGAACGCCAGTGCGATGAAGACGCCAAAGGCAAGGGCATACAGGGGCGAGTCACTGACGGCGTCAATCTCCGTAAACGCCGCCGGCACCAGGCCGCCACTCTGGCCGCCCAGCTTCGACAGGCCATAGCTCAGACCAAGGCTGAAAACGATCATCCCCAGCACACACAGGAAAATGCCAAAAAAAATGATCTTTGGCTGCCTGATTTTCTCTCCCAGCAGTAGCAGCATGACCAGCAGCAGAAATACGACCAGAGGTACAATCGCTCGAATGCCGCCAATGATCTCCACACCCGGGGTCACTTCCCACCAGGGTAGTGCGCGCGCCTCGCCAACAGCGACCTGAGCGGCAGCGATGATGGCCTCTGGCGTCTGGGAACTGGCGACATACAGCGCCAGTATCATGACCGCAACAATCGGGAACAACGACGCCAGGGTGACAATGCCGAATCCGGATAGAGAATCACCGCCGCGTCCCGCGGCATGGGCAATTCCAATCCCCAGTGATAAAACGAGCGGTACGGTCACAGGGCCGGTGGTCACGGCCCCGCAATCAAACGCCAGACCCAGAACCTTGGACAATTCCGGGTCCATCGCCATATACAGGGAGATCAACAGCACCGGCACGAGTGTAAGATAGATCAGTGGTTTCAGTGACCAACCGAAGATGAACCGGATCGTGCCCAGAGCGGCGGCGAGCCCCACCCCGACCCCAACAGACAGCACCAGAGTACCTGCCCATTGGGTCAGTAACGCATATAGATAGGGTGCCCTCGAGACATCAACCAGTGACCCCGCCACTTGCAGGGCACCAATCGCGGGCTCAGCGAATGTAACGCCAATACCCAACAGGAATACCACCACGAGGACGGTGCCCAGACTGGCCCTGGCCGGCAGCGACACACCCAGAGATTCGCCAAAGGGCATCAGGCCAACCTTGAGCCCCTCCATGAACAGCATCAGGCCGACTATGACGGCGATAAGGCCACCGGCGATGATCGTGGCATCTGCAATGGACTGTCTTAGAATAAACAGCTGGAACAGAACCAGATATACCGCTAGCGGCATCACTGACTTGAACTGATCGTAAAACCGAACCGACAGATAGGGCTTGAGCAGTCGATAGATGTCACCACCACTGACCACCAGCGCAGCCGGACGATGCGCGACCTCATTGCCTTCATGGTCGTACTCAACCGCCGGTGTCATCTCGTTATAGCTGATCGTATCGAGTTGAACGTTGAGTTCACGGGCAAAGGTGGAAAACGAGATTTTCTGAGTCAAGCAGCCTCCCCAATCATCCCTGATTCGTTTTTTTGCTCTTTGAGCTTTGCGCTTTCTACTTCATTCCTGATATCTGACTTTATACGTCAAATCAACCTCGGCTGTATTTGATCATCGTCAGAATCCGGTCCGCTTCCCCCGGGCAGTGCCAGGCCGTTCGGGCCGGTGAACGGATCATAACACGGGCGCTTTCATGAAAGTTCTGGCCACACGTTGTGCCGTCCGGAAAACTTCCCGGCACGACAACGGCGGCCCGACCCGGGCACGCTGAGGGCTCCTGGTGGAATCACGCGCTCGCCGGTGGTCCGTATGTAATGAACAACTTACATAAACCCTGCAGCGTACCGTGAAGTTCTGCACACTTGTGTGCTATAAAACAATGGCTTGCCGGGATGTTTAAAGCCTATCAGAACGGTCACTCGAATGCCGTCCACACAGAACAAGAAGCAAGACGTGCAGGCGTTCCCATTGATTGGGAGTTCGCTCGCCGTCACCATGATGGTAGTCGTGTTGACGCTCATTTGTGCCCCTGCCCGGGCCAGCCCGGAACTCACCATTCAGCGAGGATTCAACCATCTGAATCTCGCAGCTCTGCTCGAATACCACGTTGATGCCACCAGCCAGTTGGATCTGGAGGACGTGAGGTCGCTGCCGCCCGACGTCTGGTTACATTCGGAGTCCTCCAACCTGACCTTTGGTTTCACCGAAGCGAGCCATTGGTTCAGGATGACCCTGCACAATGGTACCCCCGAGACACGGGAACTGCTGCTGCAGATGGCCTATGCCCGATTTGACAGCATCGAGGTCTATATCGATAACGGCAGTGAAATCCACTACCAGAAGAGCGGCAAGGACCAGGCGTTTCAGGACCGCAAGATCACCCATCGACATCACCTTTTCCCAGTGCATTTGAACGATGGCGAATCGCTCGACATCTACATCAGGGGTCGAACCACGGGCGTGTTTAATTTTCCACTTGTTCTGTGGCAGAAGGACCGATTCTACGAGGCAGATCAGGTCAATCTGATCCTGAACGGAGCCTACTTCGGGGTGTGGCTGCTGGTCCTGATCTTCAATGCAGTGCTGTATTCGGTGATGCCGAACCGTGCCCTGGCCAGTTTTCTCGGCATGATTTTCAGCTTCGGCGTCTATCATGCCACGTCCCTTGGTTTCGGCACGACCAGCCTGTGGGGGTACTATCCGGGGCTCTATGACGGCACGATCGTGTTCAGTGTTGCCTTCGCCCTGCTTTGTCTCGGCTGGCTGGCCAGCAATATCCTGGAACTCGAGGCAACGAACCCGATCGGACACGCGATCCTGAAGGCCACCACCTACCCTGCGCTGCTCGCGATCGTCGCCTATCCGATCTTCGGTTATGGTCCCGTCATCGGGCCCCTGGCAGCCTTGAGCGTTCCCGCGGCTGTGACGGTCTTTGTACTTGGCGTTCACAGCGCCATCAATGGCAATCGTCTCGCGGGCTACGCCAGCTTCGCCTGGTCTGCGCTGCTCGTCGGTATCGTCCTGCGAGTGCTGAACCGCTTCGAAGTCGTCCCTAACAACTTCCTGACGGAGCAGATCCTGCCCACCGGGTTCATCGTCATGATCATCTCGCTCAGCTTCGTCGCCGCGGCAGAGTACCGGCGGAGAAACCCCAGGTTGACCAGTGCACTGGCCGATCCGGAAAACGAACCAGACCACACCCCGGACCATCATGACCTCGAGGACATGGTCAGCCAGCGGACCGAGGAACTCGAAGGCGCCCTGAAGGAGCTTTCCCAGGTCAACGAGACATTGCGCGAAATCAACACGATGGACCCGGTCACCGGGATCAAGAACAGACATTATTTTGACACGATCTTCGAGCAGGAGTGGCGCCGGGCACATCGAGAGGGCTATCCGCTTTCAGTCATGCTGCTGGATATTGACCATTTCAAACGAGTCAACGACACCTACGGTCACCTTGCCGGTGATGAGTGTCTGCGGGAGGTGGCCGCTACGATCAGCAAGACCATCAAACGACCAGCGGACATTCTCGCCCGCTACGGTGGAGAGGAATTCGTGGCCGTACTCCCCTACATTGAGAATGACAACGCACTCACCTTTGCCAATCGGATTCGGGAACGGGTTGAGGCAGCGATCTATCTGGCCGATGGCCACGAAGTCAACGTGACGGTCAGCATCGGCGTTTGTACCGCGACCCCGAACGATCACGATGATCGAAAAGACATGATCTCTGCTGCCGACATCGCCCTGTATGAAGCCAAGAATTCGGGCCGCAACCGGGTGTGCAATGCAGGCCAGCTGACGGTCCATAAGGGAAACGTCGCCTCCTGATGATTTGGTATATCAGGTAGTGCAATATGGTTCCTCTACCTCTCTCGGTACTGAATGAATTGGACTGGACACTCCCCTACCCCTCCCAGCGCGCCCCAGTCTTGGCCCGCAATATCGTCGCCACATCGCAACCCCTGGCCACCCAGGCTGGCATTGCCGCGTTACGAGCGGGCGGCAATGCAGTCGACGCGGCACTGGCTGCTGCCATTACGTTGACAGTGGTAGAACCCAACAACAACGGAATCGGCAGCGATGCCTTTGCACTCATCTGGGCGGACGGGAGTCTGCACGGCCTGAACGGCTCGGGCAGGTCCCCTGCCGGCCTGACACCGGAGAGATTCGCCGGCCGACAGTCGATGCCCGTTCTCGGCTGGGACGCAGTGACGGTTCCCGGGGCGGTCTCGATGTGGGTCGCGCTCTCGGACCGCTTCGGTTGCCTGCCATTTGCAGACCTGTTTACAGATGCCATCCGCCATGCCCGCGAGGGCTATCAGGTCGGCCCCGTGACCGGTGCTTCCTGGCCTGGCGCTGTCCGGCGTTTCGCGGAGTTCCCCGCATTCCAGTCGACGTTCACCCTGGACGGCCGGGCGCCCCGGATTGGCGAAACCATGTTTCTACCGGATCATGGGGCCACCCTGCAGGCCATCGCAGACAGCCATGGTGAATCTTTCTATCGCGGTGACCTGGCAGAGGCGATGGTGCAGGATGCTGCACGCCACGGCGGCGCACTCACCCTCGCCGACCTGGATGGCCATCGCTGTGACTGGGTCGCTCCGCTCACTGTAAACTGGCAGGATTTTACGCTGCACGAGATCCCGCCCAACGGCCAGGGATTGATGGCGCAGATTGCCCTCGGGATTCTCAGTCTGCTCGATATCGATCACTACGCGCTGGATTCGGCAGACAGCGTGCATCTGCAGGTCGAGGCCATACGCCGTGCCTATGGCGTGGTTGAACGCCAGCTGGCGGACCCTGATTTCATGTCAGTCGATCCACGCGACCTGCTGTCGCCCGGCTATCTCCGGTCACTGGCAGACACCGTCGACCTGCATCGCGTTGGGGAGACCATCACGTTGCCTGCCACCGGGCCGGACACTGTCTATCTCACGGCGGCCGATGCCAACGGGATGATGGTGTCGCTCATCCAGTCAAATTACCAGGGCTTCGGGTCCGGGGTGGTGGTTCCAGGCACTGGCATCAGTCTGCAGAACCGGGGCTCCGGGTTTACCCTCGAGCCTGGTCATCCGAACCAGGTCGCCGGCGGCAAACGCCCCTTTCATACCATCATCCCGGGCTTTGTCACCCGGCAGGGTAAACCAGTCATGAGCTTCGGAGTCATGGGTGGGCATATGCAGGCCCAGGGTCACGTTCAGATGATGGTCCGGATCATCATCCACGGCCAGAACCCACAGGCGGCATCTGATGCCCCCAGATGGCACCTGACCGAGGCGGGTCGACTCGCCCTTGAACCAGGCTTCAATACCACTGTAGCGAAGGACCTCTCCAGCCGTGGTCACGATCTGTTTGGCGACCTACCTGCCGGACTGTTCGGTGGCGCTCAGCTGATCGTCAAGCTCGACGATGGCTACTGCGGCGCATCTGATCACAGAAAGGAGGGTCACGCTGCGGGGTTCTAAAGCCGCCACGAGGCCAGACCGCACTGTTACTGGCGCGACAGGAACACGAGGCTGACCTCCGGCACATAGGTAATGACCAGCAGCGCGATCAGCAACACCGCCATGAACGGCAGCGTTGCGCGATACAACTCCGTCACGGATCGCTTGAACCGGTAACTGGCAATAAAGAGGTTCATGCCAATCGGCGGCGTAAAATAGCCGATCTGCATGTTCGCCAGGAAGATGATCCCGAGGTGAATCGGGTCGATACCAAACCCCAGTGCAATCGGCACGATCAACGGAATCATGATCACCAGTGCCGAGAAAATGTCCAGAATCGCCCCCAGCATCAGCAGAATGATATTGAGCAGCATCAGGAAAGTGAACTTGCTGGTGATATAGGTGCTGATCAACTCAAACATCTGCTGGGGAATCTGGGCATCAATCAGGAAATTGGTAAACGCCAGCGACACTCCGAGAATGAGCAGGATGCCCCCGACCATCACCATGGCCTCGATGATCACGGCGGGCAACCGGAAAACCGGCACTTCCTTGCGGATCAGCGATTCGACGATCAGAACATAGGCGGCAGTGACGGCTGCGGCCTCGGACACCGCAAAGAAGCCGCTGTAGATGCCGCCCAGCACGATGAACGGCAGCGGCAGTTCCCACTTCATGTCGGCTCCGGCAGCCCGGACCTCGGCGAGTGTAAAGCGGGGCCTGTCTATCTTCTTGCCGCGGACGTGCCACATGCTGTATGCCGTCAGCAGAACGATCATCAGCAGTGCGGGCAGAATCCCGGCGATGAAGAGTTCCTGAATGGTGAACGGATCGGGAATGTCCATCTGCTGAACAATCACACCGTACAGGATCAGTGGCAGGGAGGGTGCCAGCAGCAAGCCGAGGCTACCGGAAGTCGTGACGAGCCCCAGCGAGAATCGTTCCCCATACCCACCCTGTACCAGCGCGGGAAACAACAGGGCACCCACCGCGACAATCGTGACCCCGGACGCGCCGGTAAACGCGGTGAAAAAAGCGCAGGTCACGAAAGCCACCACCGCAAGGCCTCCCGGCATCCAGCCGAGCAGCACCTCGGTGAGCCGGACGAGGCGTGCTGACAATTTGCTCTCGGCCAGTATATACCCGGAAAATGTGAACAAGGGCAGCGCCAGCAGCAGTGGCGTATCCACCAGCCGGTACAGTTCGATGGTGATGACGGTCAGCGGAATGTCGGCCGAGTAGAAACCCACCATCGCGGCGGTCAGGATGACCACAAACAGCGGCGCACCGAGCAGTGCCAGCAGCAAAATGGCAAGGACTGCCAGTGTGGTCATCACTCAGGCCGGCTCGTCAGGGCCGCCCACATGAAACGCAGGCTCATGCCAGCGAAGCCAATGGGAAGTATTGCCTGACAAGCCCAGGTGGGCACGCTGGCAAAGGCAATGGTTTCATCCTGGTACTCATAGCCCACGAAGACAAACGCATACCAGGCCGCCACGCCACAGATGACGCTTGCGATCACACCGTTGAGGGCCCTGACCGTGCGACGGCCTGCCAGGCCCAGATACCGGCCCAACAGGTCGATGCTGATATGGTTGCCCTGCCGCGTCGCCACCAGGGCGCCAAGCATGGCCACCCAGAGCACCAGAATACGCAGCGCAGATTCCGCCCAGAGAAAGCCGGAATCGAACAAGTTGCGCAGCAGTATCTGCATCAGGGCCATGCCCAGCATGGCCACAAGCGCCCCCACCAGCAGGGAATTCTCGACCAAATGCAGCGCCCTTACGAACCGCGTGAACACGTCAGTCCGCGGCGCTGGCGGTGTCTTCGGGTCCCGCAGGATCTGCTCCGACGGCGATGTCTTCCTCGTCACCGGCAACTGTGCCAGGAACAGCCCGGAATTCGCTCAGATGACGGTTGAATGTGTCCACGATCGCGGGGGTCATCTGGCCGGATTCGAGCAGATCATCCACGGATTGGTCCGCCAGCGCCCGCCAGGCCGGAAGGTCACCAGGGGCCGGCTTGAGTACCTTGATCCCCTGGGCAGCCAGTGCAACAAAGGCCTTGTTGTTGTCCATCCGGCTTGCCTCATCAACCTGCTCGAACACCCGGTTCAGCAGTGCCGTGGTCAGAGCCGCGTCTTCAGGGCTCATCCTGGCGAAGGCATCACCGTCCATCGCCAGCAGTGAGTAGATGTACATCAGCGGCATATCCAGCATGTATTTGACGTGGTTGTGCCACTGCAGTGCCAGTGCCACCAGCGGCGGCACCGCGACCGCGTCGATGATACCCGTCTGCAGGGCCGGCAATACATCGGTGATGCTGAGCGGGATCGGGCTCACACCAAAAGTCTTGATCAGATCAGCAGCGATCGGGTCGCCATCGGGAATCCAGGCCTTGAGCTTCCTCACATCCTCCACCCGGGTCACCGGGGTCTTTGAAAGCAGATAGGCAAAGCCGGTCTCGGTAAGATGGAAAGTCTCGAACCCGCTGGTGCCAAGACCCTCCTTGATGGTGATATCCATGTGCTGACGGACGTAGTCCACCTCGTCATATGACTGGAAAGTCAGTGGCAGATTGTAGACCTGAAGGTCCGGGAAGAACCGGGTCAGCGCGCCCGCGGTGACCACACCACCGTGCAGTTGCCCGATCCGCATCTTGCGCAGAACCGTGATGTCGTCGCCCATGGTGCCACCCGGGTAGATCTTGAACTGGACCCGGCCGTCGGTCACTTCCTCAATCTGCCGGACGCCCGCCCTCAGTTGCTTCATCCAGGCAAGACCGTCAGGTGAAATCGTAGCGAGCTTGTAGGTCTTGCCGTAACCCGGTGCGGTCAGCACCGTCCAGGCCAGCAGCAGAATCATGCAAATTCGTTTCATGTCTCTCCAATCTCAAAAATAGTCATCGGATTCTCCAAGCAGTTCCCGGGCACGGACCTGAGCGAGCTTGTTCGGCAGCGTCATCCCCTCCACGACCGGGTCCGCTTCAATGACTTCCATCAATAATCGATCATGCAATGCCTTATCAAAGACCAGCCTCGCATACTGTTCGGCATAGATCACCCGGGTCATCAGGTATTTGCCCCCGGACAGTTCCAGCGAACGCTCAAAGTGGTCTCGTCCTTGCTCCGGGCGCCCCCCAAGAGAGGCTGGCAGCAGTGTTTCGAGACCGCCCAGATACAGGTGGGCAGCACCACTTTCCCAGTTTTCGTCCAGTTCGACGACCCGCCCGAGCAGGGATTTGACCCGACCCAGCTGACCGATCGCGACCCAGTCGTCACTGTGGGCCTGGATCCAGCCCGTCCAGGCCACACCGAGAACATAGGCCGCCTCAACATCATCAGTCCTGAGCTGTGCCAGCTGTGCTTCGAATTCGTCAAAGGCAAGAACATCGAGCTGACAAAGTGTCCTGGTAGACAGGCAGCCAGCGTGTCGGGCATAGCCCAGAGATTTTTCCGAGAGAGTCTTTGCCCGCTCCTCATCCACGAAAACGGTAAACGCGCCGTTCAACGTAGAAGCCGCCAGCAGCAGATCGACGTTGTCCGGGCTGCTGCGCAAAAAGCTGTCCACCAGCAGAAGATAGGCGGGAACGCCCTCCCTGACGGTATCGACATCGTCACTGTTGATGATGGTGTCAGCAAGATCAGCAGCCATGCCGGATGTCACACCTGAAATCAGGCTGGCGCACCCGCAAAGGCTCAACGTGCTTGCCAGCAGCAGGGACTGAAGAATCTTGTTCAACGGTTCTCGCGGAATGGCCAGACAAATGACAATTGTAACTGCTTTGACGTGCCGAGCGACAGGGCTATTCTGGGGCTCGTTCAGACCTGCTGTGGCCGTCATCCGGAGCAACTGCTCGTGTGCCAGGGCCATTACAGTTGCCCACCAACAAACGGATTCATCAGGCGTTCGGTCGCAAGCCGAGTCTCCGGGCCATGTCCCGTAATGACCCGCGCATCATCTGCGAGCGTAAACAGGCGCGTGACGATGGATTTTTCAATGGCCGCAAAGCTGCCACCCGGCAGGTCGGTGCGTCCGATCCCACCCTCGAACAGGGTATCTCCTGCGACCAACAGACCGCTGCCTTCGAACCAGAAACTCATTGATCCGGGCGTATGTCCCGGAGTATGCACCGCAACGCCACCACAACACGACAGATCCGCACCATCTCGAAGCCAACCGCTGGGGTCCGGCAGTGGCTGGCAGGCAATCCCGACCCGTGCGCACTGGCTCTCAAGTGAATCCCAGAGAAACTTGTCCCCTCGATGCAGCAACAGTGGCGCATCAGTCAGCGCCCGGATCTCGCCCGACGCGAGCACGTGGTCGAGGTGGGCATGGGTATGGATCACCGAAGCCACTTCCAGGTCATGGGCCGCTACCATGCTCATGATCTTGCCGGCATCACCACCCGGGTCCACGATCAGGGCCCGGCCGGTCCCGGGATCACCAATGATGCTGCAGTTGCACCGGAGCGGCCCTACAGGGAACGTTTCTACGATTATCTCGGACATGATTCGGGTGTCATCGACTGGCCAATGAGGCTATGCTACTACGGTAATCGATCCCGGGTCCTGCCAGAAAAGGCGATGCTAAAGAAGATTCTGTTTCGCTTGATCGCGATCTGCTACATCGCTTTCATTTTTCTGACGTCCACGCTGTTCTTTTTGATTGCGGTAGTCATCTCCCTGGCCACGAGGCCGTTCGACAAAAGGCTCCGCCTGCTCCATCGCTTCACTTGTTTCTGGGCCAGCCTGTACATCTGGGTCTTTCCACCCTGGTCAGTGACGATCCACGGCCGGGAGAAGATCGACGACTCAAAGACCTACATCATCGTGTCGAACCATCAATCGCTGGTGGACATTCTGGTAGCGTTTACGCTGTTCACTCACTTCAAGTGGGTCTCCAAGGCAGAACTGTTTTCAATCCCCCTGATCGGCTGGAACATGTTCCTCAACCAGTACGTTCGACTGGAGCGCGGAAGCAGCGCCAGTGTTCGCAAAATGTATCGGGCCTGTGAGGACCATCTGCAGCAAGGGAGTTCCATTTTTCTGTTTCCGGAAGGCACGCGTTCAGCCAGCGGCCAGATGCGGGAATTCAAGGAGGGCGCGTTCGTCCTGGCCAAACGAATGCAACTCCCCATCCTGCCACTGGTCATTGATGGTTCCCGCAATGCCGTCCCGAAGAACAGCCTGAATTTCCACGGCAGATCCGACATCCATGTGACGGTACTGGACGAGATCCCACCCCAGCATTTTGCCAATACCACAGTGGTTGACCTGTCGCGAGAAGTGCAACAACTGATCCAGAACAAGCTGACGCCGGTGCCGTCAGAAGGATAAACCCACTGGCCGCCCTGCCGATGACCCTAGGCCCGGGTTATTCTGGAGATGCCGTTGCAGTCCGGGAACGCGGAGCAGACCCAGAATGACTGGCCGCTGTTGCGACCACGATTGGCCTTTCGTCTGGTCATCGGTCTACCGCATTTTGGACAGCCCGGTACAGCTGACAATAGCGGCCCGAGTGCGTCACTGAGTTCTGCCGGCGAAATGTCGATAGCAGGCGGAAAGCGAACCAGCGGCTTGCCAATTTGCTCGAACACCTGCTCGATGATATCCCCGCTGCGGGCTCTCGGTTCGCCGAGGACAATGCCACACCGCACCGCCAGATCGAATTTGTCACAGATCAGAAATGACACCACCTTGCCAGCCAGTCCCATCGGTGACTTGGTTCGGATGAAGTCCGTCAGTGGCAACTTCACCAGCACCACCAGCGAACCGTCCAGGATCTGATACAGGGTCGTCAGAAACCGCTGGTGCACCTCATCAAGGGTCGTCTTGCGCAGGGAATATTGTGCGACGGGCGCGTTCAGTGACGCAAGGTCAATACCGGCCGCCGTGGCAATCGCCTCGACCTGGTCCGACACCCGCTCTGGATTTGCCTCACTGCGCTCAATACGGAAATTCTCAAGAGCAGACAGGTCCGCATCACGGAACGCCGCAATCTCCCGACGCCGAAGCGTCCGCAGCAGCATCACCACCGCGACAACCACGACAAACAGGATCACAAAACCGGTCATCTCGTTAGTATACCAGTCGCCTTGTATACTAGGTCCACTCAGTCACCATGGCACCCGGAAAAATGAATGACATCATCCTCACGGATACCAGCGAATCGGTCACAACCGTCACACTCAACAGACCAGAGAGCCTCAACGCGCTGAACGCTGACCTCAAACGGGCTATCGCCCGGACCTTCATCGAACTACGTCACCACGAAGATACCCGGGTGATCATTCTGACCGGAGCCGGACGGGCGTTCTGTGCGGGGCTGGACCTCAAGGAACTGGGCCAGCACGGCATGAACCATGGCGGACCCGCCCCCGACCTCCACGCCGCCATCACAGAGGTAGGCAAACCCATCATCGGTGCGATCAATGGCTTCGCCATTACCGGCGGCTTCGAGATTGCCCTCATGTGCGACATCCTCATCGCATCGGTCAACGCCAGGTTTGCAGACACTCATGTACGGATGGGCGTCGTGCCCGGATGGGGGCTGTCCCAGCGCCTTTCAAAGCTGATAGGCAGTTCACGCGCCAAGGAAATGAGCTTTACCGGTAACTATGTCGACGCCGGGACAGCGTTCCAATGGGGACTTGTCAACAAGGTGCTGGCGCCGGAGGAACTGCTCGAGCATTGTCATCAACTGGCCAGGGACATCTGCTCGGCAGAGCCGTTGACGCTGGCGGAGGTGCATCGGCTGATCGATTTTGGCAACGAGCACACGCTGGCGGAGGGCCTTGCCGCAGAAAGACGGGCGACATCGGCCCATCGTGAGGTTGGTGATCTCAGTGCCGGAACCCTGGAGCAGCGCCGGGGCGTGGTCCAGACCCGGGGACGTGCGCAGGCGAAGGATCAGCCGACCGGCAATGGGTGAAAAATGGCGCCGCAACAACCGGCTGTCACGTTAGGTACTGTTCTATGGCGTGCGGCCCGGGAGACTTACCGGCACGACTGCCAACGCGCCTGATACGGGCACGCCAGGGCTGGTTAATCATCCAGATGCACGTGCTGGTTGAGCGTGATCACCGAACGAACGCCGCCACTCGCCGCCATGTATCGGTTGATGCTCGTATAATTGGGGTTGAAAAACATTCTTGGTTCGAGCCCGATCACGTGAGCGGTCCAGACGTTGATCACTCCACCGTGACAGGTGACGGCAACCGTCTTGCCCTTATTCTCACTGATGATGGCCTCAAGCGTCTCGACGACTTCCTGGTGGAATTCACGAAAGTCCATCTCATCGACCTCGCCCTTCATCAGCCGACGCCATCGCTCAATGTCATGCTCCTTGAGTTGCTCGACCGGAATGTAGGTGTCTGAGTTCCGATCATACTCGGCCACGCCCGGGCGCACCTCGATCTCAAGCTGTTGCGCCGCTGCAATCGGTTCCGCGGTCTGCAGGGCTCGTCGCATGGGGCTGGAATAGAGACGGTCGATCGGATGCCGGTTCATCCACGCGGCCACCAGTTGTGCCTGTTTCTGCCCGATTTCAGATAGCGGTGGGTCGGCCGGTGAGCCATCCTGATTGGCCACCAGTTCCGGCAACCCATGTCGTATCAACAGTAATTCCAAACGCCCTGCTCCTTGATCCGTCTGAGACACCGCGACTCGCCACCGGACGCCCGGGCCTCATTGGGGATTGCACAGCTTCAGGCGTTTGGTGTCCGAATCACTGCCCCGCCGGGCAGTCCAGTGCCCTGTTTGAGCTGATGGGTCTGACCTATGTGGCGGCGATGGATACGTTGTAAACGCCCGCCTGGCGAGCAGAGTCCATCACATGGATCATCACCTCTGTGGTGCTCTCTGGATGTGGCTGTACCACCACGGGGGCATCGGGATTCTCGGCATGCAGACGCTCGATATTGGCACGCACCGCCCGAAAGTCGACATCGCGGCCCCGAATCATGATGCGGTCACGATTCGTGATGCGCACCACGATGCTCTTCTGGTCCGCATCCTTGATGTTCTGATTCTTGTCTGGGCTGTTGACGTCAAGGCCAATCTCCTTGACGAATGTGGCCGTCACGATGAAGAAGATCAACATGATAAAGACAACGTCCAGCATGGGCGTCAGATCGATTTCACCGCTCTCATCTTCGCTTGTTCGGGCCAACCTGCGCACTTGTGATTACTCCTGACAGCTTCGAGTCGCTAGCATACCGACAGACCCTGCTAAAGAAAAGCACTCCGGAGCAGTTGGCTGCGACCTCAATGTGAACGAACCGCACCGGCAAACGGGTCAACGACAAAATCTCCCGGACTGCAAAGCATTGCCGGAACTTCTGTCAAAGTCATGCCGTGCGCAGATTGACGACCTTGCTCACGGTCGTGTAGTGCAGGCCGAGATGATCGCCAATTTCCATCAAGGTATAGCCATGGTCCAGATGTGCCTGCCGGATCTTTTCATTACGTACCGAACGGGACTGGCCCTGAACGTTCCTGAACAGCGAGGTCAGACTGCGTCGCCGCTGGGCGGCTCGCGGACCGCGCTTGGCCATTCGCTCACCCTGAAGGATCGGCGCCATGGACTTCAGGAATGCAGGCGACCCAAGCAGTACCTGATGCTGCCGGTCATCAAGGGGCGACCCGGCGTCAATTCCGGCCTCGACGAACTGCCGGTACTTCCGCTGACAATCACGCTGACGTTTCCCAAACGCGCCAAGAACGTCGCCGGTGTGCAGGAATGACGGCGGGTCAACCTGACCGGCGGTCGCGCGATGGCTGCTCCATCGATATCTGGTCAGTTGCGAAGGCGCGCCAAGTCTTACAGCGTTGAGGACGACATGGCGACAGACAGGAAGCAAGTACGCCTCTTTTTCAAACAGCACGCTCTTGAAGCGCCCCTGAAAAATGGGACCCACGCTTTCGTGACGGCGATTGAAGTGCTGGGTATAGACACCGTTCAACTGCCTCATTCCTCTGGACAAGGTCGCCTGGGGTATTTCAACGACCAGGTGATAGTGGTCATCCATCAGCACGTATGCATGAATGAGCCATCCAAACCGACTAACGATATTGTCGAGGATATTAAGAAAAACGCCACGATCATCACGATCCAGAAAGACTGTCTGGCCCTCGGTGCCTCTGCTCGTGATGTGATAGATCGCACCTGGAAATTCAATGCGAACGGGTCTGGACATAAGGATCCCTGGCAGCCTGACGAGGTTCTTGTTTCTTTGAGAAGCGGGAAATCATAACCCGCACGCAACAGGTGGACAAGCCCGTTCATCCTCCCTTTGCTCACATGCGCCACCCCCCGGCTTCCTTGCCGGCCATGCGGCATCAGACTTTAATTGGAGGTTCCCTGGCCAAATGAAATCGCCTTCGCTATATTGCCTTGCGGATCGGCAGACAGACTGCCGGGAGGCCACAAACAACGAATCATCCACGAACGGGAGACCACGATGGCGGTCGACAGATTTCCGATTGAAGCAGGACACGTCATGATGTTCGCCAGATCCATCGGCGATGCGGACGAGATCTATTACAACGAGGACTACGCCAGGAGCACCGAGATTGGCAACATTCCGGCACCGCCCACGTTTGTGCAGGCAGGTGCCCAGTTCGACCCTGACTATTTTCTGCGGCCCAGGATCGGCCAGGAGTGGTTCGGTTCGGCCAAGGGCCCAACTGGCATCACCCAACGTTCAGGCAGTGGCGGAGGCAGCGGCGGGGGTGGCGGTGGCGGTGGGTTACATGCCGAACAGCACTATGTCTACCATAAGCAGCTCAAAGTGGGTGATGTATTGAGCGCAACGACGAAGCCTGGCAAGTCCTGGGAGAAGCAGGGTCGACGAGGTGGCAAACTGATGTTTAGCGAGTCCGTCACAGAATACCGGGATCAGGCCGGAGAACTCGTCGTTACAGCCACCAGCGTGGGCGTGCGTACTGAACGCCCGGCGACATCAAGCTAAACGGAGGTACATCACATGACACTAAAGGCCAATGAGATCAAGGTCGGCGACACCTATAGCGAGGAAGTCTGTCGAAACCTCTCCAGAACCCAGATCGTGCAATACGCCGGAGCATCCGGAGATTACAACCCGGTCCATACGGATCAGTTGTACACCAGTGAGATTGCAGGCTACCCCTCTGTCTTTGCCCATGGAATGCTGTCAATGGGAATGACTGGCAAGATGTTGACCAACTATGTGGGGCACGGCCGGCTGACGTCATTTGGTGTCCGCTTTACGTCCCAGGTTTTCCCCGGCGCAACCCTGACTGCGACCGCCACCGTGACGGGGCTGCGCGAAGAAGGTGGTGAAAACTTCGTCGATCTGGATGTCTCCACAACAGACGAGGATGGCACTGAAGTGGTCAAGGGAACCGCGTCAGCCAGGATTGACGCGTGAGCGAAGGCACGGGCCGACGTTCGGCCCCAGGAACTTCATTTCGTCAATCCGGAACGGCCTCAAGGGCATCGAGCACCAGGTCCTGTGTCAGAATCTGGGGCAATACCGTTGGCTCGGCCTCGCCACCGGGAAACAGCAGGTAGAGCGGCACGCCCGATCGACCATATCGGGCGAGGGCATTGGTGATGACTGGATCTTCGTTGGTCCAGTCACCCTTGAGATAGCGAACACGCCGCTGCTCAAAGGCCTGTCGAATACGGTCGGACCTGAGTGCAGCCAGTTCGTTGACCTTACAGGTAATGCACCAGGCCGCAGTGAAATTGACGAATACCGGGCCATCGCGCCGTGCTTCCGCCAACGTCGCTTCAGAATAACTCACGGCCACCGGCCCACTGGCATGCCCCGTGCTTTGCCCCACTGACGAGCCCTCTGAAGGCTGTGCCATCTTCGCAGATGGCAACTCGATCAGCAGTGCGGGCGCACCGAGAATAAGCACCACCGCTGCCGCACGCCCGAGCCAGCGCCCCGTCCCGGCGCCCTGGAACTGACGGGCGAGCCAGATCCCGAAACCAAGACTCAACATCCCGCACAATACAATCAATACACCGCTCGCGCCGGTCTGCAGCGCGAGTACCCAGGTCAGCCAGATGGCCGACGCAAACATCGGGAACGCCAGCAACTCCTTGAATTTTACCATCCAGATACCCGGCCGTGGCAGCCGCCGGAGCAGCGTCGGTGAGAAACACAACAGCAGGAACGGGGTGGCCATACCAGCGCCAAGTGAGGCGAACACCAGCAATGCCGATATCGCCCCCTGGGTCACGGCAAAACCAATCGCCGCACCCATGAACGGTGCAGTACAGGGTGCTGCCACCACTGTCGCAAGTGCCCCAGTAAAAAATGATCCCCCGTACCCGCCACGCGCCGCCAGTGAATCCCCGGTATTCATCCAGGACAAACCAATCTCGAAGTAGCCGGATAGATTCAGGCCAATCAGCACGAACAGATAGGCGAGCAACCCCACCACCACCGGTGACTGCAATTGGAACCCCCAGCCAATCTGTGACCCGGCACCGCGCAGTGCGAGCAATACGGCCGCCACCGCAACAAAACTCAGCACCACACCAGCCAGATAGGCGAAGCCGTGCAAACGGATGGCACCGGCACCATGATCGTGGTTCTCCACCAGCGCCAGGACCTTGATGGACAACACCGGAAAAACGCAGGGCATCAGGTTCAGGATCATCCCGCCCAGAAAAGCGAACGCTACCGCCGCCAGCAGGCCAATGGCAGCCGGCCTCTCGTGATTGACGGCGCGCCCGTCGGACACGGGCCTGACGATCAGGGCGGTCCGAAGTGCTTCACCACCGACTATCTCGGTCAGCACAACGATGCCCTCCAGGGACGATGCGGTGGGATCGAACTGCCATCCGGGAGCCAACCCGATTTCAAAGCCCGAATCCGTAAAGCGCTGAGCCTGGGGAGCCGGGTAATCGATGACGCCATCTTCCCAGGGGAAATAATCAACGTTCGTGATCCGATGTCCAGCCATTGCCGGCATGCCCACTGACAGGGTCAGAACATCCTGATCGGCAGACCAGGCTGAATCAATCGGCACATCCTGGGGCATCTTCAGACGGGCCGCGGCAAAAACCGATTCGTTGTCGGGATTTTTCGTCACCGGCCCATCGTGTACCGGCATCGTGAGTTCGAGCACACCACTTTCGGGAATGCAGATCTCCTCACAAACGAGCCAGGTGCCGTCTGCCCGCAGCGTCACCTCGGAAGAGGCGAGTTCGACTGGCACCGTGATCGCCACCAGCAACAGGACCTCATCGTGATATCCGAAGTTCATCAGTGGCCCGTAGGGGATTCGCTCCGGATAGGGCCAGCGAATGTCCGAGGCCGAAAACCCCGCTGGCAGCTGCCATGTCAGCGTTGTTGGAGCACCGGAATCGCCGGGATTGCGCCAATAGGTGTGCCATCCCGGGTCGATCTGCTGGTGCACACCAACCCAGAACGTCTCTCCCGGGCGGATGTGGGACACTTCAGCCAGGAGTGTCGCGACCACCCTGGGTCCGTCCAGGGCGGGCCCGACCTCTGCAGCGGCACCGGGACGAAAGCTGCACAACAACATCAGCGTGATCAGCAATACTCGATTCATCCTGGCCCCGGGCGATTGAACAAACGTGGATCGTCCCGTCACGGTTGTCGGCTCAAGTCGAAACCGACCGGGTCATGGACGCATGCCCCAGCGAACCGGCCCCTTCAGTTCTTCCAGTAGCGGTTCGATCCAATCGACCCAGCGACACAGTCGGCTACGGGTGGCTCTTGGGTCAATCAACTCATGAACGGCAAAACTCTCCATCATCGGAAAGGGAGACCGGTTTTTCATCAACTCTTGTTCAAGTTCCTTGCGTTTCGCTTCCGGGTCGGCCGCAGCGGAGATTTCCTTGTGAAAGGCGACCGCCACGCCTCCTTCCACGGGGAGCGCACCCATTTCATAGGACGGCCATGCCAGCTTGTAGGTATTGGGGGCAAAATGCGCGGCCGATGCCACCCCGAATGATTTGTGCACGGCAATGGTCGCCCAGGGCACGGTTGACTGGACGGCGGCCGCCACCGCACTCATGCCGTATCGAATGGCGGCAGAACGTTCGGCATCTGGGCCAATCATGAAGCCTGGTTCATCCAGGAAATTCACCACCGGCAGATGGAACGTGTCACACAGTTCCATCATGCGTTTGGCCTTCTGTGACCCCTGGGCGGTCATCGCGCCGGCGAAATGGGTACAATCATTGGCAATGATTCCGACTGCAGCGCCATGGAGCCTGGCCAGACCAATGATCTGCCCATGGCCGAAGTCCCGGGCAATCTCAAAAAAAGACCCCTGATCGACCACATGGCCAATCAGGGCACGCATATCGAACGGAATTCTGCCGTCCCGTGGCACGATGGAAATGAGTTGTTCGTCCGCCCGGTTCGGATCATCATCGCAATGGACCCGGGGCGACAGCTGCCAGACGTTCTGGGGCAGGTACGACAGGAACGTTCTGATCTGTTCAAACGCGCCAGCCTCGGAGTCCGCAACGTTGTCCACAATTCCGCTCCGGGTATGGACTTTCCAGCCACCGAGTTCCTCCTTGGTCAGTGACACGCCGAGGGCGCGCTCGACCAGCGCAGGGCCCGCCACCATAACCTGGGAAGTCTCCTTGACCATGACCGAGAAATGAGACGCAACCAGGCGCCCCGCCGGGAACCCTGCCACCGGGCCCATGGCACCGGATACGACGGGCACCTGGGTCATCGCCTCGGCAATGATCTTGAAACGCGGCTCGCTGTAGACCGGACTTCCGACCGTGGTCGGCCTGGGGCCGCCACCGCCGGCGACGCTGCCGCCGCCGCCTTCGAGCATCCTGACCAGGGGCACCTTGAACTGAACCGCCAGTTCTTCAGCATAGATGCTCTTGCGCAGCCCGGCCCCGTTGGGGGAGCCTCCCTTCAACGTGAAGTCCTCGCCGCCGACGACGATTCTGCGGCCGTTGACTTCACCAAACCCCACGACATAGTTTGCAGGGGTAAACTCCCGAATGGAGCCATCGGCATCCCGCTCGGCAAAGCCGGCACCCTCGCCATGTTCCTCAAAAGTATCCGGTGCCACGAGGCCAGCGATGCGCTCCCGGATGGTCAACCGACCTTTGGCGTGGTGGATCTCGACTGACTCCTGGCCACCCTGCTGTTTCGAGAGGTCTCGCCGCAGTTCAATCTCGTGCGCTTCTTTGTGCCAGCTCATGGTGACCTCGAATTATCTTCGTTCGAATCTTCGAACCCGAATCGTTTTAGAAAGTGGCGTCAGGCGCCGGTCTGTTCAGGCCTTTATATCAAGTTGCCGACGTTTCCCACAACCGCGGGATCACATCGATCAATTTGACTACAGTCTGCATTAGAAATGCCGCACCGATCGTGATACTTTTCGCGTCTTTGAGAGCCGCGCCTTGTTTGTGCCATGGCGGTCCGGCCGATTACTTGCAAAATAATACTTGCAAAAGAGGTTACCTATGCAGATTGCAGTTCCGGCCGAGACATGGGCCAACGAAAGGCGCGTCGCACTGATCCCTGATTCCGTCAAGAAACTGTGCGGCCAGGGGTTGTCTGTCACCGTTCAGAGCGGCCTCGGCCAGCATTCAGGCTTTACCGACGACGATTATGAGGCGGCAGGTGCCACGGTGTCTGCCGACCGAAACGCGGTCTTGAGTGGCGGCGATATCGTGTTGCGGGTCCGCAAACCTTCTCTGGAGGAAATCGGCCAGCTCAAATCCGGAGCGATTCATATCAGCTACCTTGACCCCTACAATGAGAAAGAACTCATCGATGCACTGGCGTCCCGGGGGGCCACGGCCATCAGCATGGAGATGATTCCCCGCACCACAAGGGCCCAGAAAATGGATGCACTGTCCTCCCAGGCGAATCTGGCCGGCTATGTCATGGTGATCGCAGCAGCCCAGAGGCTGAATCGGATCCTGCCGATGATGATGACCCCGGCCGGGACGCTGAGCCCTGCCCGGGTCTTTGTCATTGGCGCCGGTGTAGCCGGCCTGCAGGCCATTGCGACCGCCAAACGCCTGGGTGCCAAGGTTCAAGCATTCGATACCAGACCGGTGGTGGCCGAGCAGGTTGCCTCACTGGGCGCGAAGTTTGTCGAGATTGACCTCGGCGACACCGGCCAGACCAAGGACGGCTACGCGAGGGAACTGACCGAACAGCAGCTTGAAATGCAGCGCCAGGGTATGAAGGATGTGATCAGCCACTCCGATATCGTGATCACCACAGCACAGGTCTTCGGACGGCCAGCGCCGCGCATTGTCACGAAAGACATGGTCGAGGCCATGTCTGCCGGTGGGGTGATCGTCGATATGGCGGTCGAATCCGGTGGCAACGTCGAAGGCAGCGTCGCCGATGAGGTCGTCGATGTGAACGGCGTGTCTATCGTCGGTATCTCCAATCTGCCTTCCGAGGTCCCACGGGACGCCAGTGCGATGTATTCATCGAACCTCTTCAATCTGGTCTCGGAGTACTGGGACCCAGAGGCAAGTCAGTTCAATCTGGACCTTGAAGACGACATCCTGAAGGGATGTGTCATCACCCACGGTGGTGAGATCGTCAACGAAGCCATCAAGAACAACTAGAAATCAGGAGCACACGTGGAAGTCGTCTTTCTCATCTTTATACTCGTTCTATCGATCTTCCTTGGATTTGAGCTCATATCCAAGGTTCCCGCAACACTGCATACGCCGCTCATGTCCGGCGCCAACGCGATTTCCGGGATCACCCTCGCCGGTGCATTCGTCTCGGCCGGAGCAGCGGATTCCCAGATGGCGACACTGCTTGGCACCGCCGCTGTGACATTCGCCACCATCAATGTGGTCGGTGGCTACCTGGTCACAGACCGGATGCTCTCGATGTTCAAGAGCAGGAGTGCGACAGGACGATGAATATCGAATTGCTGGCAAATCTTTCCTACATCGTTGCAGCGGTGCTGTTTATTTTCGGCCTCAAGATGCTGGGCCATCCCGGTACGGCCCGGCGCGGCAACCTGCTGTCTTCCATTGGTATGTTCATCGCGGTGGTGGCGGGCCTGACTGCCGAAGGCATCGTCAGCTTTGAGTACATCATTGGCGGCGTGATCCTCGGTTCCATTATCGGCGCCCTTGCTGCCAGACTCGTTGCCATGACCAGCATGCCGGAGATGGTGGCTCTGTTTAACGGTTCCGGTGGCACGGCCAGCCTTCTGGTCGGCTGGGGAACACTGTATGGCGGCGACATTGCCACGTTCACTGCCGTGACGGTACTGCTCGCCATCCTGATCGGCGGCATCACCTTTACCGGCAGTCTGATTGCCTACGCCAAACTGAGCGAAACCATCAACAGCGCAGCACTGGTGTTCACTGGACAACGAATCGTAAACAGCCTGATTCTGGTGGCACTGCTGGCTTCCTGCGTCATGTTCGTGAATGACCCGGCGCCCGACTCGGTATGGCTCTACAGCGTACTCGCACTGGCCCTGGTGCTGGGCATCATGGCCGTCATTCCCATTGGCGGCGCGGACATGCCTGTCGTCATCTCGCTGCTGAACAGCTATTCCGGCATCGCGGCCTGTGCGGCGGGCTTTGCCATCAACAACAACATTCTTATCGTTGCGGGCTCGCTGGTTGGTGCGTCCGGCATCATCCTCACCAACATCATGTGCAAGGCCATGAACCGGTCACTGGCTAACGTGCTGTTCAGTGGTTTTGGAGCCGTCAAACAGGGTAAGGCGATCGAGGGAGAGGTCAAGCCCATCACGGTCGAAGATGCCTACTACATCCTTGAAGCGGCCTCCAACGTCTGTTTCGTACCGGGCTACGGGATGGCTGTGGCCCAGGCTCAGCATGTGGTCAAGGAACTGGGCGAGATCCTGGAAAGGAACGGTGCCGAGGTATCCTATGCGATCCACCCGGTGGCAGGACGCATGCCCGGCCACATGAATGTACTGCTGGCTGAGGCGGATGTTCCCTATGAACAGCTGGTTGAAATGGACGACATCAACCCCCGCATTCAGAATGTGGATGTCGCCATCGTCATTGGTGCCAACGACGTGGTCAACCCCAGCGCCCGCAGCGATCCGGACAGCCCGATCTATGGCATGCCGATCATCAATGTGGATCAGGCCCGAACCGTCTTTGTACTGAAGCGATCCATGGCGAGCGGGTTTTCCGGGGTGGACAATCCGCTGTTTTTTGGTGAAAACACCCGGATGCTGTTTGGCGACGCCAAGGAATCCATTTCGAAGGTGGTAGCGGAATTCGGCTAGACCGTCTTCATTTTCCGGTACTGATAGGGAGAAACCCGGGCCCATTTGGTGAAGGCCCGTCGAAAATTGGTGACCTCGGTATAGCCCAGCAGCTCGGAGATTTCCTGCACCGAGAGGTCAGTGGTCACCAGATATTCGATCGCGAGCCTCTTTCGGACGTCGTCCAGGATACGCTGGTAGCTGGTACCGATCGACTGCAGCCGCCGCCTCAGGGTACGGGCCCCAATACAAAGGTGCTCTGCGACCACATCCAGCTTCGGAAACTCGCCCGGCGAACTGAGCAGTTGATGACAGATTCGGGAAACAATGTCCTCACGGATGTCCATCTGGTCCAGCAACGTCCGGCAGGATTCTTCACAGATCCGGGCGGTATTGGCATCCGCTGCTGACAGTGGGGACATGAGCAGTGACCGCGCAAACCGGTACTCGCAGAAGGGCTGTTCAAAGCGCACCGGACACTCAAAAGCCGCCATGTAACGCGCCATCGCCGCCGTCCGGCGATAGTTCAGGCTGATTCCGGAGGGCCGAAAATCATCGCCGATCAGCAGACTGATCAGCGGTGTGATCCCGGCAAACAGTTCCTCAACCACCATCTGCGCCACGTTGTCGGCAGGGAGCATGTGCTCGACCCGCAATACCGCTTCATCCTGGTCCACCAGGAATGTCAGTTCGAACATCGCCCCGGCCATCTTGTGGTACCTGACGGCAATCTGAACTGCCTGCTCAAGGGTAGCACTGCTCATCATGGCATAACCCAGAAGGCCATAGTCGGAAATGCTGACGACTCGTCGCGCATCAAGCCAGAAGCCAGGATCATCCACCAGTGACAGGATGTTCTCGAGTTGGATGATGCGTTGCCGGTAGGTCACCCGGTGTTCAGGGTCCAGCAGATCCTGACTGGTGATGGCAGTTCGCTTCAGCACATCGTCGCTCGTAAACCCGCGACGGGACATCTGGGTCAGGGACTGGTTGACCAGGCTCACCGGGACGGCACGCTTGTCCAGGCTATGGTAGTCAAACGCTGACCGCCATTGGACCGGCAGCGGGGATCCAGGTTCGGGCTTGTCCATCACTCCGCCATGGGTTGGGTTGGAAGCAACCTCGGGACACCATAGTAACGTTGTCTGCGAACTTCCGAGACGGCATATTCAACAAACTGCAAAGACACGCCCAGAGCATTGCCCATGAGGTTTACCCTCAAACGATCTTCATACTGGATTTCACAGCAGACGTGGGTGGCCAGGAAAGCGGCTTCAATGATCTTCAGTTTTGCTGATTCATTCATGTAGACGGCAAGACCGGAGAGCCGCTTCATGATGTCATCACCTTCGAGGTCGATGATGGTCCGTTCGATGTCACTCGAGGGAAACGGGAATCCGGATACTCTTGCCGCAATGTCCTGAATGATGCGAATCTGGTGTCGCATTCCGTATCCGGTCATGATGTACGCCGACACCAGGCGAACGGCAGTCACGTGGCTGGGCTCGGCCGATGCCATGTCGGGAAAGGCCGTTTCACAACCCTGACAGAGGACATAATCGGCAACTGACTCAAGCGGTGCCACGGGAAAACCAAACACCGTGAAGTAACTGGTCTCAAGGGCATGCACGAACTCACGTTCATCCCGGCAGACCGCACACTCCCGATTGCCTGCGGCCGTCATCCTGCGCCGCACCCGTTCACCGAATAGGAAAAACACGCTCAATCACCTCACCATGGTGGCTGAATCCGCCCTGAACAGGTTACCTGAACCCGGCTTGCCGGACGGGACCACCATCAGTTAACCAGCTCCGGGCCTGTTATTTCAAGCCCGATGGCAGCCTTGAGCGCGTCCGGGTCGGGCGGGCCTTGCGGGGTTAGAACTTGTACACCAGCGTCACCGTGGACTCGGAATCTGTCTTCTGTTTACCGACCGGCGCATCAGATGAGTGCTTGAATTTGATCGCGAGTTTCATCGCGAGATTGCCGGAGATAGCAGATTCCAGCGATGACTCAGAACGGGAAGTCGTCAGTTCACTACCGATCTCGGTGCTCAGAAACTGCTTGAATATCGCATTGTCACCGATGTGCCAGACGTACTGCGCCGCCAGGCTGACAATCTCGTCTGTCTCAGTGACTCCTGTATCGAGCCGACTCCGCTTTTGACCCACACCAAAGTCCGCGTCGAATGACATGGTTTCGGTCTCAAGAAACCTCTGGCCATAGCCTACCGTCACATCCATCTGGCGTTTGAAGCCGCTAAACCTGTCCTGCTCGTAGGCTGCCCGGCCGAAAAGGCTTCGTCCCCGGTCGAGTTTGCGTCCGAGCCGGTAAAAGCCACTGTATTTCTCAGCGGACTCGACACCGTCCCTGGCGGCTGACAGGGATTCCACGTGTATACGGTTGACGAACAGTTCACCATCTCTCGTGGCATCGGCGCGAAACTTGACAGTCTCCTGTTCCGTGTTGCCACTGGTGAACACCGCCCCGAGTTCAACCTCGCTGACCCACTCAGATGCTGCTGCCGGCATGGCTGCAACCAGCAACAAAAGATAAACCACCTTCCTCATTAGTAACGCGCTCCGCCGTGAAAAAAGGCGGGAGTATAGCACGGTTGGGTTGGCCAGCGCTTTCGACGGGTCATCCACGCTCGACGTACCGACCCCACTCTCGAGTGGATTTCAGGCAGTTCTTCAGCCGGCCGGGATTCTGGGGCGGACCGGATGCGGGGGGCTAGCCGCTCGCCGGAGTACCTACAAGATCAGACGGCAACAGATTTTCGATAATCCGCTTCGTCGCCATCACTTCATTGTCGATAGGGTCATGTACGGTTGCATCCACAACATCCCGTAATACTTCCTTGGCCTTGCCGATGCGCAATGATCTCGCCCAGTCGAGCGCCACGATGCCACGATTAACCTGTGACTTTCGTCCCTGCAACTGATCCGAGATCGCCAACGCTTCATCGAACAGGATCTGGGCCTGTGAATCCCTGCCAAGACGCATGTACAAGCGCGCATATTGACTCAGGATCAGACCGCGCTCACTGAGGTCATAGATCCTGGTCGCCCTGGGACTCCCCGTCTCAAGTCGGTTCAACGCCTCACGAGTACGGTTTTCGTGGATCATGCGGCTCGAAAGACGCAGTTCAAGGCGGTTGTATTCGAGCTCATTCTCCAGCTCTTCCATGAGCGCCAGCGCCTCGTAATAGCGACCAAGGCCGATGAGCGACTCAGCCAGCTTGGCGATCAACTGCTGTTTGCCGATCGCCTTGCCGGCATTGTTGATCGACAATCTGGCACCGACAAAGTCGCCCAGATAACCCTGGGCCATGGCGATTTCTCCGAATGCGACCGATCGCTCGGTGGGAGGCAGTTCAGTGGCTGCCAGTACCGACGCTTCCTGCAGAATTTCATTAGCGAGGGTCGTGTTACGGGCGTCGTAGTAACGCATGGCAATTCTTGCGAACGCACTGATCCGACTTGACAGGTCCTTCATCTGGCCAGCGGTATTTTGCGCCTTCGCAAAATTCCTCTTGGCGAGGGCGTGATTGCCTTCTTCGGTCAGCGCGACTGCAACTCTTGCGTACAGACTGGATCTATCAAGAGGGTTCGTGGCATCGCTCGCCATCGCTTCAACCAGGTCCAACGAGAAGCCCGGTTCACCCTGAACGCCGGCATCACCGAGGCGTTTGCCCAGATTCAGCAAGACCATCGCCCGGGTATTCACATCGGAAATCCGGTCCAGGTCGAGACGAACTGTAGCCTTGAGCAGCTTGATCTCATTGGGACGTTCGTCCGCCATATAGGCCACGCCAACTGACCCCAGAGCCTCGATTCGAATGACCGGATTCTTGATACGGTCGACCAGCGCTGATGCCTCATCAAACTTGCCAGCTTCAAGATAGAACTCAACATGATCCAGCAGATACTGGTCCCACTCCTGATCCTGTGCGAGCGTGTTCATCAGATCGATCAGTTTGGATCCGTCCAACTCGTCAATGGCTTCAACGACAACATCCGGGGCATCCGGATCAATCGGATCAGGTATGACCTTTTTCTCGGACAATACCGACAGGACATTCTCGTGCCCATGTTCCATCAAAGGTGGTGAAATCTGATTCAGTGCTTGCGGCGGGAAGCTGGTCAAGCCTGTCAGACCGCTGACCCCTCCGATGGTATCGACATTGACCGGTGCCGGGGCGACCTCACCTTCACTCAACTGGGCCGTCATCTTGGGCAGCGCCATCTGGCCCGCCTTGGCGATGAAGGCAGAGGCATCCGCCCCTTTCATCATTTGCTGGGCCGCGTCTACAATCGCCTTGCGGGCGTCATTGTGCCCTCTGATGACATCCGCGACATCCGCAATCTCGGTCACAACCTGCTGGTTGCCGTTTTGCTGCAACCCGATGGCCGCAGACATAATGGGCGCAATCTGCTGAATCTCTTCGCTGGCCGGCTCCGCGACGAGTTCTTTATGGGCCATCTCTTCGAGGTACATGTCGGCATAGCGAAACGCAATGCCGGTCGCCATTACTATCAGGCAAGTGACCGCAAAACTGACCGAGATGGTGTATTTCTCAAAGAATTGCCACAATACGCTGGGCGGCTTGATGCCCAGCTCTGCCATGATCTCCAGTTCCAGCTTCCGGAGTCGTTCCAACTCGTTGCGTTTCTTCTCAAGTTCCTCGTCCCGGTCCCCCCTGAGTCGTGCATCACGCATCAGTCGTCGGCGGATTTTTTCCTTCTCCGCCTCTTCGCGCATCTTCTCTTCCCACTTGGCAATGACGAGCCCACACTTCGGGCACTGTTCCATCTTGCCACCACGTTCCATCTGCTCCTCATATTCACAGGAAGGGCAGATAAAGAGGTCCCGAATGTCCGCCTGGGTCATCTGCTCCAGGGACCATTCATCAGCGCCAACCTCCTGGATGTCGCATTTGCCGCCACAGCCACGAATTGCATCGACATACTTCATCGCAGTGGCGTCTTCGACACCCTTCAGGATGATCGTGGGCTTTCCGGACGCAAACCAGCTTTCGACTTTCGACTCATCCACCCGCAACGTTGACGCCAGTTTGCTCTTGACCTCATCCTCATCCTCCCCCTCCTCGATCTCGGGAAAGAAAAACAGGTTGACCTTTTCGCTCATCGGACGTGCTCCATTGGGGGATCTGCGCCCCAGGATCTTCGGTGAAGAAAAGCGGCTATTATTATTCCGATCTACTGGCAACGCAACGGCAGGAGGAGACCAATACCCGCAGTGCCAATCTCCCGGGAAGTCGCACCAAATGAAACCCGCAGCCTACCACGGGCTTTCTCGTCAGACTGTCGATATGCACTGCAATGGTGTTCCGACCCCGGTAAAATCACTCGTCCGCCACAGGCTCGAGACGACCCATAATGAAATCCACTCAACAATTCGCTTTACGGCACATGGCTGAATCGGTATAAAGTCGCCCCTCGTTTTATGTAACGGAGTTTGCTTTTCATGGTCATGTCACTGGATTTCGACAGCGCTGTCTTCACCAAAGATATCATCGAAGTCGCCGACGGTTCCGAGTCAGTCGTCAAAGGGGGGCGTGATCTGTTTCCCCTGGTACACCAGGTCTTTGCCGGGGTCAAACAGATCGGCGTGATCGGCTGGGGCTCCCAGGGGCCCGCTCAGGCCCAGAATCTGCGGGACACGCTAAAGGGCACAGGCACCAGAGTCAAGATCGGCCTTCGCGCCGGCTCAGGGTCGATTGACGAAGCTCGCGCTGCGGGGTTTACCGAGGACAATGGCACCCTGGGTGACATGATGGAGGTCGTAGCGGAATCCGATATCGTACTGTTGCTGATCTCTGATGCCGCCCAGACCGAACTGTATCCGGAAATCTTCAAGGCCATGAAGCCCGGCGCGACCCTCGGGCTGTCACACGGCTTCCTGCTGGGGCATCTGACCAGTGCCGGAGACAATTTCCCGGACAACATCAACGTCATCGCTGTATGCCCGAAAGGAATGGGCCCATCGGTCCGTCGTCTGTACGTTCAGGGCGAGAAAGTAAACGGTGCTGGCATCAACTCGAGTTTTGCGGTGCACCAGGACATTGACGGCAAGGCCACCGACTACGCCATCGCGTGGGCCGTAGCGCTCGGCTCGCCCTATTGTTTCCAGACGACGCTGGAATCCGAGTACAAATCCGATATTTTCGGTGAGCGCGGAATCCTGCTGGGTGCCGTCCACGGCATCGTAGAGGCCCTGTTCCAGCGATACAAGTCCGAAGGCATGTCCCAGGAGGATGCGTTCGTCAACACAGCCGAGTCCGTGACGGGCCCGATCTCGAGCATCATTTCCAAGGCCGGAATTCTTGCGGTGTATGAGAAACTGGATGCCGATGGCAGGGCCAAATTCGAGGCGGCGTACGTCGCCGCCTATACGCCAGCCAAGGAAATACTCCAGGAAATTTACGACGACGTCGCCTGCGGCAACGAGATTCGCAGCGTCGTCAACGCTTCGAACCGATACGACCGATTCCCCATGGGCCAGATTGACGGCACCGAGATGTGGGTCGTCGGTGAGGCAGTCCGGGCGGACCGCAACGATGCAGACATTCCTCTGAACCCCACGACCGCGGGGATCTACTGCGCCACCATGATGGCCCAGATCGACGTGCTGCTGGAAGCCGGACATCCTTATTCCGAAGTCGTCAACGAGTCCGTCATCGAATGTGTGGACTCGCTGAACCCCTACATGCACCACAAGGGGATCTCCTACATGATAGACAATTGCTCGAATACGGCCCGCCTCGGTGCACGCAAATGGGCGCCCCGATTCGACTACATCCTGAAACAGCAGGCGTTCACGGCACTCGATGGCAATCAGCCCATGAACTGGTCGCTGGTAGAAGATTTCAAGCGCCATCCGATCCACGATGTGCTTCGTGTTGTCGGTAAAATGCGCCCCTCGGTGGATATTTCATTCGGGTAGGTACCACCGCGGCGCGGTAAAAGCGGCAAGCGGTAACGAGTACAGGAATTCTCTATGAGCTACCACCATGTCCGGTATGCCGTCGAAGGTAACATTGCCATCGTGACCCTCGCCCGGCCCCATTTCCGCAACGCACAGAGTCGAGTGCTCCTGGAGGAACTGGACCATGCCTTCCTGACCGCGTCCGATGACGATGCGGTCAAGGTCATTATTCTGACCGGAGAAGGCGAACACTTTTCGGCGGGCCATGACCTGGGGACCGCAGAGGAGCAGCAGGACCAGCAGGACCATTCGAACACCGGCTTTCCGTCCGGGAAGTCATGACTTCAACGTAACCTGGTGCGACCCGGCGATTTCCCGGACCAGAACCAACCGGTCGCCGCCATACCATCAGCCAATATAAGCCAGGATTGGGGTAGTTCATTGGACACCACTGGCGCCACCCACATTTTCGACCGGGGCAAAGACGTAGTAACATTGACTGATCCAGAGGAAGCAACCACCATGCCACCAGCCCGAAAGATCCACCACATCGCCGGGTCGTTCAAGATGCGCAACGGCGTCCTTCAGGACCCGGAAGTGGCCTATGAGACCTGGGGTCAGCTGAACTACCAGCAGGACAACGCTATCCTCCTGTTCACGGGTCTGTCGCCCTCCGCCCACGCGGCATCTTCGACCCTGGACCACTCTACCGGCTGGTGGGAACAGATGATCGGCGAAGACAAACCAATCGACACCGACAAGTACTTCGTGATCTGCGTGAATTCCCTCGGTAGCTGTTTTGGCTCGACAGGACCGGCCAGTATCAATCCCGCAACCGGAGAGCGCTATCGCCTCGATTTTCCGGTACTCACCATCGAGGACATCGCCCACGCCGGACAGAGCGTCGTCAATGCCCTGGGCATCAAGAAGCTGCATGCGGTCATCGGCGCGTCCATGGGCGGTATGACCAGCATTGCCCACAGCATCCTGTATCCGGATGTTGCCGACGGGCTGGTTTCCATATCCGGTGCCGCCCGGGCACAGCCATTTTCCATCGCGGTCCGCTCGCTGCAACGGGAGATGATCCGCAGCGATGATGGCTGGAACAACGGCCAGTACGACCAGCCCCCGTCAACCGGTATGAAGCTCGCTCGCAAGCTCGGCATGCTGAGCTACCGAAGTGCGGCCGAATTTACCAAACGTTTTGGACGGGAGCGTGTCCCCGAGGAAAGGCAGACGGGCAATCCTTTCGACATCGACTTTGAGGTTGAATCCTACCTGGATGCTCATGCCAGGAAATTCATCGGCAGCTTCGACGCCAACTGCTATCTGTATCTTTCTCGTGCCATGGATCTGTTTGACGTCGCCGACCACGGTGGCTCGGTTGAACACGGGCTGAATCGGGTCGGCGCCCGCCGGGTCATGGTGATCGGAGTGAAGACCGATCTGTTGTTCCCGCTGTGGCAGCAACGCGAACTTGCGGAAGGCCTGAGGGGCAACCAGCGGGAGGTTTCCTTCCACGCCCTCGACTCCATCCAGGGCCACGACGCATTTCTGGTGGACATGGACCAGTTCCGGCCCCTGATCTGCGACTTTTTCAACTGCTCCATGAATCAGCCGGGGCAGCTTCGATCTATCTGATTCTCAGGACGACTCCCTGACGGTGGCCAGGTGAAGAAATCCGCGGTACAAAAAAAGGGGCCGACCAGCCCCTTTTTTGATGGCCTCTCGGCTAACGAACCAGCCTAGTAGCCCTGCAAAACACCATAGCGATCCCGGTGGAAGGCACTGTTGCCAAAGGTATGCTCGCAGACCCGTGATCGCTTCAGGAAGAAGCCAATCTCGTATTCATCCGTCATGCCGATGCCTCCATGCATCTGAACCCCTTCGCTGCTCACGAGGTTGTAGGTGTCGTTCAGCCGGGCCTTAGCGAGGCTGGCCATCTCGGCGAGGTCTTCGCGCCCCTCATCCAGCGCCGAGAGTGCATCCAGGACGACCGACTTGGACAATTCGACCTCGCAGAACATCTGCGCCGCACGATGCTTGAGCGCCTGGAAAGATCCAATGGGCACGCCAAACTGCTCACGCACCTTGAGGTATTCAACGGTACGTTCAAAACACTCCTGCAGACCCCCGAGCATCTCGGCAGCCAGCACGATGCGACCGGCATCCAGCACCTTGTCCAGTACGTCTGCACCCTTGCCCTCGGCCCCGAGCAGCACCCCTTCGGCACCATCAAACTCGATGTTGGCCGCGTTTCGGCTGTCAGCCATGATCGTACGGGTCACCTTGACCCCACTGCCCTCACGATCGACCAGCACCAGCGTCAGACCATCACGGTCACCAGCACTGCCGGAAGATCGCGCGACCACCACGATCTTGTCCGCCACGTGACCATCGAGCACAAACTTCTTACTGCCAGTCACCTTATAGCCACTACCGGACTTCTCGGCACTGGTATTCGCGCCGTAAGGGTTGTGATGAGGCGTCTCTTCCAACGCCAGCGCCAACAGCAATTCGCCACCGGCAACCTTCGGCAAGAGATCGCTCTTTAGATCGTCACTGCCACCTTCGACGATCGCTCCGGCACCCAGCACTGCGGTTGCCAGCAGGGGCGAACAGGTCAGCGTACGACCACACTCCTCCATGACCACACCCATACCCATGTAACCAAAACCCAACCCGCCAAAGTCCTCGGGGATAGTAATGCCGGCCCAACCCAGTTCGACCATCTGTTGCCAGGTCTGCTTGTCAAAACCCAGTTCGTTCTTCTCATCACGCAGCTTTCGCATCTGGGTAATGGGTGTGTTGTTGGTGCAGAAATCCTTCGCCGCATCCTTGAGCATGCTCTGCTCTTCGTTGAGTACCAAAGGCATATCGTCTACTCCTATCCTGTCTTAACTAGTCAAAGTGATCTGTCTATCCGCGATCAGGTCATTGCCCGCGCGGGCGTCCATCAAAGCGGCACGGTCGAGAGCGCACTGTATCGAATTCCGGGCTTAAACACTAATCAACATCGCATCCATTCGGCCGCTCCGAGACGGTCTGACCATAATTGCCTGCCACGCACTGACCTCGCATTGATGTGGGGCAATTTGGCAGGAGTCGGACCCCGCCACTTCGGCCAACCGAGGATGGAGGATGATCGATGCTCAACAGTAGCAAAATGTGTCCACCAACAAAATAGCCAGTGGAGCGCCATTGACCATCGTGATTCCAGTCGATAAGTTGCGCCGAACAAGGAGGCAACATGCGTCACATTATCTACGGTGCCGGGGCCATCGGTGGCAGTATCGGTGCACGGCTTCATCTGGCAGGCAAGCAGGTTGTGCTGATCGCAAGAGGTGATCACTACAACGAATTGCGAACCCGCGGCTTGAGATACAGAAACCCTGAATCCGACGTTCGTCTGGAGATTCCGGTAGTGGACCATCCCCGGAAGATCGAATTTGCCGAAGACGACGTGGTGTTTTTCACCATGAAATCCCAGCATACCCATGGCGCGCTGCTGGACCTCCGGGACAACGCTGACCCGCGCACGCCCATCGTCTGCTGTCAGAACGGTGTATCCAACGAACCAGCGGCACTGCGATGGTTCACCAACGTCTATGGGATGGTGGTGATGCTGCCGGCAACCCACCTCGAACCGGGTGAGATCCTGCATTACGCTACGGTCCCCGGAGGCTTTCTCGACTGCGGACGGTTCCCCGGTGGCATCGACGATGTGATTGCCAGCGTCGCCGCTGACCTCACCGATGCGGGTTTCACTGCCAGGCCCGACGAACGCGCCATGCGCTGGAAATATGCCAAGCTGCTCCAGAACCTTGGTAATTCCCTGCAGGCGCTATGTGAGCGTGACTACGGTGATCTGATGAGCCGGGCAAGGCAGGAAGCCCTTGCGGTATATGACGCCGCAGGCGTGGACTGCGCCACAAGGGATGAGACCCGGGAACAATTCAAGGGTGGCAGCAGCGGCGCCATCGCGGGAGTTGAACGCGGGGGAGGCTCGTCCTGGCAAAGCCTGGCACGAGGCACTGGTGATATTGAGACGGACTACCTGAATGGAGAAATCTGCTATCTGGGCAGACTGCATGGCATTCCGACGCCTGTGAACGAGACACTGACCGTACTGGCTGCACGAGCCATTCGGACCGGTGTCTCACCGGGGTCTATGACCGCCGAGCAGATCCAGACCGAGGTCATGAACCGGTCCTGAACCAGTCCCGATACCACCCTCTACTCGACGCACAATCAGTGGTTATCTAGGGAAGCTCTGATCAATTGGATTTTTTCGCGAGAGCAAGGCGGAGGCGCCCGCAGAAAATCGCGAAAACGCTTCAATTTCGCGATGTTTCGAGGACGACTCCAACGCAGCTATCGCGGAAAAAGACATTGATCAGAGGTTCCCTAGCGGCCCTTGAATTCGGCATCACGTTTTTCAAGAAACGCCCGCACGCCCTCGCGATTGTCTTCAGTAGCCCCCGCAGCAGCCTGCAGGTTGGCTTCCAGCTGCAGCTGTTCCTCGAAGCTGTTGTTGGGGCTCTCCCAGTACAGGCGACGAATCAGGCCCAGGGACTTCGGCCCGTTGGCCAGGCGCTCCGCCAGAGCCATGGCCTCGGTCATCAGTTCTTCGTCCTCGACCACTCGATTCACGAGGCCCCACTCAAGTGCCTGTTGCGCTGGCAGACGTTCGGCCAGCAGTGACAGTTCCAACGCCCGGTTCCAGCCAATCATGCGCGGCAAATAGTAGGTGGACCCACCATCTGGAACGAGACCAATCCGGGCAAACGCCTGCATGAAGTAGGCGCTCCTGGCGGCCACCACCAGATCGGCCATGATGGCAAAGCTCATCCCGACACCGACCGCCGGGCCATTGACTGCCGTCACCATTGGAATGTCCAGATTGCGGAGCTGGTTGATGAGCGGATGATAGTGGGATTCGAGGGCGGACCCCGCGGTCGCCATGGCGCTCCCCGAGCCGGATTCACCACGTCCCTGGAGATTGGCACCGGCACAGAATCCTCGCCCGACTCCCGTCAGCAGCAGACACCGGGCATCGCCGGCAGCGATGCTGCGGACCGCGTGCGAGAGCTCCCCCACCATGTCGATGGAGATGGCATTGAGCACGGCCGGCGCGTTGAATTTAAGCACGGCGACATTACCCACCTGGTCCAGTTCAATTTTCTCGTACTCCATTCCGGCACACCCACTCATTGATCAAAGAGGTTAATATAGGTGAAGTGCCAAACGAATAACAGAAAAGGACTGCACAGTGGTAGACAACATATCCCGACGCGGCTTCGACCCCCTGACCTATCGATTCGAAAACGAGGCCCCTGCACCCGGGAGCGTCACCGAAGTCGCCGAGGACGTATTCTGGATTCGGATGCCCCTGTGGGGACGCCTGAATCACATCAATGTCTGGTTACTCCGGGACTACGATGGCTGGACCATCGTGGACACGGGTATTTTCACCGAGAACGTTCAGGGACTGTGGAAGAAGGTGTTCGAACAGCATCTGGACGGCAAGCCGGTACGACGGGTGATTGCGACCCACCTGCACACTGACCATACGGGCAATGCCGGCTGGATCTGCCGGGAGCATCACTGCGATCTGTGGATGAGCCG
Source organism: Pseudomonadota bacterium (assembly GCA_027624035.1). Taxonomy (GTDB): domain Bacteria; phylum Pseudomonadota; class Gammaproteobacteria; order Pseudomonadales; family Azotimanducaceae; genus UBA7455. The sequence continues at coordinate 60,201 of JAQBUI010000013.1, forward strand.
AAGTGACTTCTATATGTGCAAGACCATGGCCCATGACGGCCCATCGGATGTTCCCGACGATGCCATCCGTTTCTACCGGCGCGCCGGATTCGATGAAGATCGTCTGACACGATATCGCGAGCGATTCGGTCAGTTCGGGGCCAGCATCTCACCACTGCCCGCCGGGTATCAGCGCATCGATGACGGTCAGTACATCGACATTGGTGGCCGCGAATGGCGTGCGGTCATCGGCCATGGCCACGCGCCCGAGCACGTCTGTCTGTACTGCCCTGAACTCAAGATCATTATCGCGGGCGACCAGATCCTGCCGAAAATCACACCCAATGTCAGTGTTCAGCCGTCGGAGCCCAATGCCAACCCGCTGCGGGACTGGATCAATTCCTGTGCCCGATTCAGGGAATTACTGCCGCCTAATCTGCTGGTGTTGCCCGCCCACGAAAACCTGTACGAGGGCGTGCACGAGCGATTGACAGAACTGATCGACTGGCACGAAGTCGCCCTCGAGAAACTCTACGATATGTGCAAGGAACCCAAGCGAGCCGTAGATGTGTTCCCGGCGCTGTTCAAGAGCAAAATCACGGATATGAGCTATTTCCCTGCCACCGGCGAGTCCATCGCGCATCTGCACTGCGCCCTCGAGCGACGGATGCTCACCGTGGAAGAGGATGAACATGGCGTCGCCTGGTGGCGCCAGGCGCGTCGTTAGGTTCAGAATACCGCAATCGGATTCATTGGCGAGCCAGTGCCACCGACCACGCGCAGGGGCGAACCGACAAACAAGAACGTCCAACGCCCCTGACGTTTCGCCTCTGCCGCAACATCATCCAGATTCAGGTTGTCTAAAATGGGCATGCCGAGCCCAACGAGTACCAGTTCATGAAGTGGGTTGAGCCGCCCCTCCACGCCTGAAGGCATCACATCGCTGACCCCATCACTGCCAATCACTGCCACGTCGCGAGCCTTCAACCATTTTGCGACAGACGCATGGGAGCCTGCTGCGCGTTCCAGAAAGTTCCACTGACCCTTGTCTCGAACCCGCTCCCAGCGACCGGTCCGGATCAACAGGACGTCTCCGGACGACACGACAATGCCGGTCTTTTTCTCCCATGCCTCAAGGTCCACCACCGAGATAGCCGTGCCCGGATCAAGATAATCGAGCCCCTTGAAACGTGGCATGTCCACCAGCACTCCACGGGTAAACACTGCGTTGTGAACATTGTCAATACCCAGCTTTTCGGCGCCACCGGGCTTCAGGCCGGACACCGGGAATCCGTTGTACATCTTTCCTTTGAACGCGAAGTGTGACAGGCCATCCATGTGGGAGTGGGCAAAGCCGTGATAGTTGACGCTGTACTCATCACCGGCGACCTCGTGCCCGCCAAATTCCCCAACAGCCAGGGTCTGCTTGAACGGGTTGGCATTGAGGTCATCTGCCACCGTGTTGAGCGGAAGTGACATGGAGACTGATATGCCCTGCCTCACCAGCCCGGCGGCCTCGGTTCTTTTCGCCGGCGTGATGAGGTTGAGGGTACCCAACTCATCGTCAGAGCCCCATCTGCCCCAGTTGGAGATCTCCGCCATCCAGCGCTCAAACTCGGCACCGGAAACAGTCGCCGGTTCCGCACCCACTGCGCCGTTAACGACTGACAACATCAAGATGAACACCAATCCCGATTGCAGCTTCATGGTTACTCTCCTTATATGGACGCAGCGCTATCTGATCGCGGCGTTTTCGTGAGCCAGCCAACTGCTGCAGGCAACACCCAGTTCTTGAAGTGCCCTCGCTTCATATTGACTGATATCGCCTGCCGACAGTTCATCCCGCCAGCGCCCGTTGGTTCCCCTGTTGATAAAGGTCTGGGCACCACCATCCCAGAACACGCCCCCCAGGGGTGCCGACTTGCCTGCATGAGCCTTCATATAATTGAAGCTGCAGTGGAGCAGGATGTCCTCCCAGCGTGACTGATCAATGGGGATCTCAAGAAAATCTGCGATGCGGCGGATTTCACCAGGCATGTCGGCTTTCAAGTCTGCGAAATGGACCATCAGCACGTTCGGCAAATCGCGTATCGCCCACCAGGAACGGATGTTTTCCCAGAATGGCCAGAACGGATGGCCGTCGTTCGCCATCCAATCCCGAAAGTATTGCACTACCGAATCTGGTGGCGGCTCGATGGGTGGGCCGACCCGACCCGGCGTGTCATTCAACGCCTCATACCATCGCTCATTGGCGTTGACATGATGGTTGTACATGCTCCACACCACATCGCGCCCATCCCGGCCGATATAGACATATTTTGCCTCGGGTGAAAACACCAGGGCATCCACAGGCAGGTGAGTCTTGATGAACCTCCTGTGAGTCTGAGCCTCCACCTCAGCCAGTTTAACTTCCTTGGGTGGCACCCGAAGGTCCAGCCACGGTGACATTTCGGCGACATTGACGTCGGTCGCACCGTTGAACAACAACTGACCCACTATCTGTTGGGTCCAGGTCGTTCCTGATTTGGCGTAAGTCCCGATGATGATGTCGTCAGGTCGAAACTGAAAGTCGTTCCAGACAGTAGAGTCGAAATGATGGTTCTGGAACTCGCGTGTTTTGCCTGGGAGCGGGGCTTTAGCCATTGTCCAAATCCTTGAGCCTGTCATGAGCATTGATTCTGTCGGAAATTCTTCGTCGAAACCACAGTCTCATCATAGAGTCATCGCACCGGACTGACCGTGGGTATCCGACTATCACTTTGACCACCGACCACGGTATGCTCGAGATGACACCGCCTCAGGAGAGATGTATGCAGTTGCAGGATAAAGTCGCCGTCGTGACCGGCGGCGCGAGCGGGATTGGCAAGGCCCTTGCCACGCGATTTGTCAGCGAGGGGGCACGGCAAGTGGTCATCGCTGATCTGAACGAGGACGGACTCACCGACGTCGCGAACCAGATTGGTGCCCGGGCCATACGAACCGACGTCGCCAACGAACAGGACGTCATCAACCTGATCCGGACCACTGAGCAGGACTATGGTCAAATTGACCTGCTCTGCAACAACGCCGGAATCGCCATGGCGGGGGGCCCGGAAGTATCGAACCAGGACTGGCAGCGGATCTGGGAAATCAACGTCATGGCGCATATCTACGCGACCCGTGCCGCCCTGCCCGCCATGCTGGAGCGGGGTGAGGGTTATGTCGTCAATACCGCCTCTGCCGCCGGACTGCTGTCCATCATCAATCAGGCGCCCTACGCTGTCACCAAACATGCGGCGGTCGCCTATGCCGAATGGCTGTCGATTACTTACGGAGATCGTGGCATCAAAGTCTCGGTGTTGTGTCCTCAGGCAGTTCGGACCGCCATGACAACCGGCGGCGCGAGTCCTGCGTCACTCGACGGCTTGCTGGAACCGGAGCAACTCTGTGACACGGTGATTGAAGTGCTTAGAGAAGAAACCTTCCTGATTCTGCCCCATGCCGAGGTCCTGACCTACGCCCGGCGCAAGACCAGCGACTATGATCGATGGATCAGGGGCATGCGGCGACTACAGGCCCAATACGGCAAACTCTGAGCACAGCCCCCTTTCACCATAGGACGCTGCAGGGACGCCGACACCTCGTGCCATCTTGTCGCTGGTCATCCGGTCGACGAAGGACTATCGTGAGCCAACCACACCCTCAGGATACGCCATGGAAATGTCTTTGATGGAACTGCCCGCCATTGTCACCGGTCTGGCATTGATCGAATACATGTACTTTTCGTTCCAGGTCGGCATGGGGCGCGGCAAGTACGGGGTCGCGGCGCCCGCAACGTCAGGCAATGAACAGTGGGAACGGCTGTATCGGGTACAGCAAAACACCCTGGAACAGCTCATGGTGTTTCTCCCGGCACTCTGGCTGTTCGCCTGGTTTATCAGTCCGACGATTGGCGCGCTGATCGGAGTGGCGTTTCTGATCGGCCGAATCATGTATTTCCTCGGCTATGTGGCCGACCCGGGCAAGCGAGGTGCCGGTTTCCTCATCGGATTCGTCGCTTGCGTCATCCTGTTGCTGGGCGGTATCGGTGGTGCCGTGTACCGTCTGGCAATGTAAGCGGGTTCACCTCGAATCTCGCTACCGCGCGCCCGCCACCGACATCAGAATCGATCATGCGAGTACCGATGTCCGGGAAACTGTGAACGACACGGAGGATCCATAGGAGTTAAAACTCCCATGAATATCTTTGAGACAGGTACGCCCGATCCGATCAGGGACCGGCCGGGCGTACTCTGTGTGGGGTAGGTCTAGGGCTGGTCTGGAGCGTTAGCTCACGACCACGATATTCTCAGCCTGAGGGCCTTTCTGGCCCTGGGTAACTTTGAACTCGACTCTTTGGCCTTCCTGCAGGGTCTTAAATCCAGAACCGACGATATTGCTGAAATGCGCAAAAACGTCAGGCCCTGACTCCTGCTCGATAAATCCAAAGCCCTTTGACTCGTTAAACCACTTTACGGTTCCGGTGACAGTATCAGACATTACAAAATCCTGTAAAAAAGTATAAATAGCCGACCATCAATGGTCTCAAGAGAAACCCCAATGACAGGCGTAGTCGCCAGCAGAAAATCCCATAGATTTTCCCAGGCTGTGCGGCAGTGTATCGAGCCCTACTGCAATGTCAACAGAATAGTCAATCGATGCCCCACACGATGGGGCCCGGTAAAACGGGCCAGACGGGGCAACCGGCAGACCGGCCAATTGCCAGCGATGGCGATTCCCATTAAGCTTCAGCCCCCGCAGCCTGCAGATGAAGGAAACGACTATGTCACTCAGTTTTGAAAACAAGGTCGCCGTCGTGACGGGCGCAGGCAATGGCCTTGGCAGATCACATGCCCTGCTGCTCGGTTCACGTGGCGCGAAGGTCGTCGTGAACGACCTTGGTGGCAGCGGTGCCGGCGAAGGCAGCGATGCGACGGTGGCGGAAACTGTCGTGGCAGAGATCAAGGCGGCCGGGGGCGATGCCGTCGCCAACGGAGACTCTGTTACCGACGGGGACAAGATCATTCAGTGCGCCCTCGACACCTTCGGCGGGGTCGACATCGTGGTGAACAACGCTGGCATTCTGCGGGACAAATCCCTGCACAAGATGTCAGACAGTGACTGGGACATGGTCTACGAAGTTCATCTGCACGGGGCATTCAAAGTCAGCCGCGCTGCCTTCACCCACATGCGCGAGAAGGGGTTCGGGCGTTTTGTGATGACGACTTCTGCCGCCGGCATCTACGGCAATTTCGGGCAGGCCAACTACAGCGCCTGCAAACTGGCCCTGCACGGACTCAGCCAGACCATCGCGATTGAGGGCCGCGCCAAGGGAATCGCCTCCAATACCATCGCACCCATTGCCGCCTCCCGGTTGATGGGCACGGTCATGGATGAGAACGCCATGGCCCAGTTGAGCCCGGAAGCAGTCAGCCCGCTGGTGGCGTGGCTCTGTCATGCTGATTGTGACGCCACCGGACAACTGTTTGAGGTGGGCGCAGGCTGGATCTCCAGAGTTCGCTGGGAGCGATCCCTGGGAGAGTACTTCGCTGACGGGTTTGGTCCAGACGATGTCGCCGCCGCGTGGGACAAGATCAACGACTTTACGGACGCCACCCGCCCACGTCACACAGGCGACACGATGAAAGCGATCGCGACCAACCCAAAGCGCAAGAAATAGTCGAATCGTCGGTCCGGCATCGGTTCACAGAACAAGCAAGAACGATCGTCAGAACAGAATGTTCACAGAGTCGTCACAGATTAATCGGTTCAGAACAGGGGTCATATGAAACTCGCAAAACAACTGGAAAAGCTTGGCACAGAGACAGCCTTCGCGGTGTCCCAGAAGGCCGGGCAGTGGGCGTCGGAAGGTCACAAGGTGTATCCATTTCACCTGGGCGACATCAACATTCGTACGCCTGACAACATCATTGAAGCGACCAGGAAAGCCCTCGGGGACGGGTACACGGGTTATTGCCCGGGTGCTGGAATTCCGGAGCTGCGGGCCGCCATTGCGAGCGATGTCGGTGCCAAGCGGGGTATGAGTTTCGACGCCGACCAGGTCTCCATCCAGCCGGGTGGCAAACCGGTGATAGGCAAGTTCATCAATGCCGTCATGAATCCAGGTGACGAGGTACTCTATCCGAACCCCGGGTATCCTATCTATGAATCCCAGATAGAGTATCAGCGAGGTATCGCGGTGCCCTACGGCTACACGGAAACCAGCGATGGCTTCGCCCTCGACCTGGACGCGATGGAATCATTGATTACGGACAAGACATCGGCCCTGATCTATAACAACTATCAGAACCCGAATGGCGCCGAGTCTTCCCGCCAGGAGATGGAGGCAGTGGCTGAACTCGCCATCAAACACGACCTCTGGGTGCTCAGTGACGACGCCTACTACGAGATCCTGTATGAAGGATCGCCGCTCTCCATCGCCAACATTCCCGGTATGGCCGAGCGCACTGTCATCCTGTACACCTGTTCCAAGCGGTTTGCCATGACCGGCTGGCGCCTCGGCGCCGCCATTGGCCCGAAGCCCGTCATCGAGATCATCAACAAGCTCAATACCAATATCGAATCCTGTACCGCGCATTTCATCCAGCGAGCCATGGTTGATGCGATTGAGGGCGACACCAGTGGACCCGACGCCATCCTCGCGACACTCAAGGCAAGGAGGGATGCTGCCGTGGCTGGTCTGAATGCCATCGATGGCATCAGCATCGCCGCACCCCGGTCCACCTTTTATCTGTTCCCGAACGTGACCAGCATCATGGAACGCAAACAGATGACGGATGTGAACCAACTGATGGATGGCGCGCTCACCGAAGCTGACGTGTCATTCTGCACGCGCAAGCATTTCGGGCGGCCCGCAGCCGGCGAAAGCGGTCAATACATCCGCTTTGCCTATTCGGGCATCGATGAGGACGATATCAGGCTGGGGATGGCCAGACTGAAGTCTTACTTTGAGGCCTGAGATAATGTCCGACCTGTCTGACATACAGGTCGGTGTGATCGACTACCAGGCAACCCAGGGCCAAGAGGCGCTACCATGCAAGGACTGATCTCTGATATCCGGGCTTTCATCCGTCGGCTGATGGGCTCGGTCGCGGGCTACATTCAGATCGGCGTGATCGCGGCGCTGGTGGTCATCGTCATCGTCGTAACCCGCGCGCCCTCCAAAGAAGAGATACGCGACAGGAATGCCGCGTTCGTCAGCAATCCCACTGAGGAAGTCCCGCTGGTCTCGGTAGTCCGACCGGAAGTCGCCACCATCACACCGCAGGTCGCGACCACCGGCACTGTGGAAGTTCGCGCCTACGTCAACCTTTCCACCCAGGTGAGCGGGCGGGTCGTTGCGGTGTCCGATGCTCTGCGTCCCGGTGGCCGGTTTGAACCGGCCGAGGTCCTGGTTCGGCTCGAAACGGCTGACTTCGAACTGAGTCTGGCGCAGGCGAAAGCAGATCTGGCGAGCGCCGAAGCGACCCTCGAACTTCGACAGGCAGAGAGCGACGCCGCCATTCGAAACTATGCCCTGCTCCACCAGGATGACGCGACTGGGCCCAAACCAGTGCCCAAACTCGTGGCGAAAGAACCGCAAATTGCCCAGGCTGATGCACAGCTGGCGGCGGCCCGCGCCAGAGTCAGGATGGCAGAACTCGCCCTGGCGCGCACGGCGCTTTCACTGCCCTTTGCCGGCTATGTGAGCGACGCCAGTGTAGAAGTTGGCCAGTTGATCTCCGCAGGCCAGTCCTTCGGTCGAGCCTACGCCCAGTCTGCCGTTGAGGCGGTCGTGCCGCTATCGGTTGATCAACTGGCACTCATCACCCCGGCCCCCGGCCGCGAGGCAACGGTGACAACTCATCTGCGGTCCTATGCTGCGGTGGTCGACAGAATTGGCGCGGAACTCGATACCCAGAGCCGCTTTTCCAGGGCTTACCTGCGTATCATCGAGCCTGATCTACCGCTGCCCGGAACCTTCGCGACCATTCAGATCACTGGCGCGCCGATCCTGCGCACCTTTGAACTTCCGGCTGCCGCACGCCAGATCAATGATCAGGTCTGGATTGTCGTGGACGGAAAACTCCGGCTACGCCAGCCGGAAGTTCTGGCCACGACCCCTTCGACCCTGGTCATTCCTGCCTTTGACTATGGCAGTGGCGTCGTGACGAGCAGCATTCCTGGTGCCCGGGACGGTCTCGAAGTCAGGATTGAGCCAGCAAGACTATGAGCGAATCGCACCAGGGCGCAACGCCGATTGCAGACCTTCATCAGGGAATCATCAGCTATTTCGCGGGCAACGTGGTCGCTGCCAACCTGACCATGGCGCTGATGTTGATCGGCGGGCTGATCTCCGCAGTCGGCCTGACGGCACAGATCTTTCCAAACGTTGACCCGGGCATCATCACGGTGACTGTCCCCTATCCTGGCGCCACGCCATCCGAGGTAGAGGAAGGTATCACCCGTCGCGCCGAGGAAGCCGTATTCGGCATTGAAGGCGTAGACCGGGTCGTCTCAAGAGCTTCGGAGAACATCGGGACACTCACCATTGAACTCAAGGACTTCGTCGACAACAAGAAGGTCAAGGACGATGTCGAGTCCGCGATTGACAGGATCGCCGACTTTCCCCCGAATGATGCCGAGGAAGCGGACGTCGTGCTGGTGGAAACCGTCAATGAAGTCATGACCCTGGTGGTCACTTCGTCGCTGTCCGAGAAGTATCTGCGGACCGGCGCCGAACAACTGGAACAGGCCCTGCTGGCGCTTCCCAGCGTTTCCCTGGTCAAGATACTGGGGACAAGGAACTATGAAATATCGATTGAAGTCAGCGAGGAGTCGCTGCGGCAGTATCATCTGACGATCGGAGAGGTGGCGGCTGCGATCAGGGCCTCTTCACTGAATCTCTCCTCTGGAGAACTCAGAACCGAAGCAGGTGATCTGCTTTTGCGGACCAACACCAAACGGGAACGAGGCGAGGATTTCGGAGACATCGTGGTCAGGGCCAGGCCCGATGGCTCCACATTGCGCATTCGGGATGTGGCCAGCATCCGGGATGATTTTGTCGATACCGACCTGATCAACGAGTACAACGGCCGGCCGGCCATCTTCGTCACCGTGCAGGCGTCGGAATCAGAGAACATTCTGAACATCGCGAGCGACGTCAAGGAGTTGCTGACAAACTTCACTCCCCTGGCCGGCGTCGGCGTCGAGATCTGGAGCGATCAGTCCCAGGTATTGATAGACCGGCTCAGCCTGCTGGTACGAAATGGCCTGCTTGGGTTTGCACTGGTATTTCTGTTTCTGGTGGTCATGCTGGACCTGCGCCTGGCCATCTGGGTCGCCATGGGGGTCCCGATCTCTTTTCTCGGCGCCTTTCTGTTTTTTGACTTCCTGTCGGTCAACATCAACATGGTATCGCTGTTTGGCCTCATCATAGTCCTTGGCATCGTGGTCGACGATGCGGTGGTGGTTGGCGAGAACATCATCGCGGAACAGGAGGATGGCCATACCGGCTTCGAAGCGGCCGTGCTGGGCGTCAGAGGCGTCATCAGCCCCGTGATGATCGGCGTTCTGACCACCATGGCGGCATTTGCACCCCTTCTATTCGTGACCGGTACCTTTGGACAGATCCTGGGCGTCGTCCCGGTGATCGTCATCACGGTGCTGGCCATGTCATTGATCGAGGCTTTTTTCATTCTCCCGGCACACCTCGCCCACGGCAGCAACTGGAGCCGATGGCCGCTGGACGCGATGCAGAAGTACGTTGCGGGTGGCCTGATCCATCTGAGGGACAGGCGCATTATCCCGGCAATCCGTTTTGCGCTGCGGTTCCGATATTACTCAATCGCGGTCGCCCTTGTGTTCCTGATTGGCGCGGCTTCTCTGCTGGCCACCGGAACCGTCCGGTTCATCTTTTTTCCCAGCCTTGAGTCGAACACCCTCAGGGCCGATCTGACGTTCCCGGTCGGGACCCCCTTCGAGACGACCAGAACTGCCGCCGAGAGACTGGCGGAGACCGCCCGGGCGGTCAACAATGAAACAGGAGGAACCAGCTTTCAATCCCTCAGTGTGACCATCGGGGGCCTGGCCAGCAGTGGTGGCGGCCCCGGTGGCGGGAGCCGCATGGAGATCGCCGGCCACCTGGCATCGATCCAGATTCTGCTCAATGATGAACCGTTGCGGACCCGGTCCGCCCAGGAACTGGAACGCCTCTGGCGCGCCCGGGTGGGCGAGATCCCCGGTGTCGAGAGCCTGTCCTTTTCGGCGGAGTTCTTTGGAGGGGGCCCGGACGTACAGTATGAACTGACCCATCAGGACAATGACGTGCTGCTGCAGGCCGTTCAGTCCCTCAAGGAATCCTATGCCGAAATCCCCGCCATCTATGACATTCAGGATTCCTTTAACCTCGGCAAGCGCCAGTATGACATTGAACTGACCGCCGCCGGCAAATCCGCCGGCCTCACGCCAGCAGACGTATCAAGGCAACTGCGACGAAACTTTTTCGGCGATGAGGTGCAGCGTATCCAGAGAGGACGCGAGGAACTCAAGGTCATGGTACGCTATCCGGAACGACAACGACAAAGCCTGCACGATCTCTACAATGCGCGCATTCGTCTGGCAGATGGCAGCGAGACGGCCCTTCGAACCGTCGCGACGCTGCACGAATCCCGCAGCTACTCCTCGATCGACCGGGTCGACGGGCTGCGCATTGTGACCGTCTCTGCCGAGGTCGATGTGGCGACGTCGACGCCAACGGAAGTCAACAGCATCATCCAACAGGAAGTGTTGCCAGCCCTTCAGGCCGGCTATCCCGGCCTGACCTACAAGCAATCCGGCATCGGTCAGCAGCAAACTGAGGATCTCGCCGCCCTTGGCGGACTTGGCTTGATCGCGCTACTGGTCATCTTCGCCATGATTGCCTCTCAACTCAGAAGCTATGCGCAGCCATTCATCATCATGGCCGCCATTCCTTTCGGGGCCGCTGGCGCCCTCATTGGCCACTACCTGCTGGGGTTCGACCTGTCCTTCATTTCGATTTTCGGCATCATCGCCCTGTCCGGAGTCGTGGTGAACGACTCACTGATCCTGATCGACCGCTACAACCGGTTCCGCCTGGAAACCGACTTGAGCCCGATGGAGGCGATCATCGCCGCCACCCAGCGACGATTCCGGGCGATCATTCTGACCACTGCAACCACCGCTCTGGGGCTCACCCCGATGCTGTTCGAGACCAGCATTCAGGCGCAGTTTCTGATCCCCATGGCGGTCAGTCTGGCCACCGGGATCGTTTTCGCCAGCGTCGTCATTCTGTTTCTGGTGCCGATTCTGGTTCTGGTACGGGAGGACCTGCGCGGCAGGGACGTCCATGAGGTATCCGAAGCAGGCGCGGCCTGAAACAGGTAATCCCGGCCTCCAGAGATCCTGGCGCCACACGATGAGCCGAGAGTGAGCGCTTTCCTGCACGAACACGGCGTGCCTGAGACGGGCACGCTCAGGGCTGCAAATTAATCCCCGTTGACCTGATTGATCGGCGAGCCTTTGAGAAAGGCCTCAAGGTTGTCGGCTGCAATCTGCAGCAGCCGCTGCCGTGATTCCCTGGCGTACCATGCAATGTGCGGTGTGATCCTGCAGTTGGGTGCGGTCAGCAGGGGATTGTCCGCTGCCGGCGGCTCCTGGTCGAGGACATCGAGGCCTGCACCGGCGATCACACCATTGGTGAGCGCATCCGCGAGTGCCTGTTCGTCCACCAGCGGACCGCGGCTGGTATTGATCAGGATGGCACCCGGCTTCATTGACGCGAGCCGGTCCCGGTTGACCAGACGCTCGTTGTCTTGTGTCAGAGGACAATGCAGCGTGACCACATCCGACTCCCGAAACAGCGTATCCATATCAACCTGTTCGACTTCCAGCCCGGCGAGGTGTTCCGCATCCGGCCAGTACAGATCGTGGGCGATCAGTCGCATGCCCATTGCCTGGGCGATCCTTGCCACACTCTGACCGATGCGCCCAATGCCCACCACCCCGAGCGTAAGCCCGTTGAGTTCGAACATCGGCTGACGCGAAAAGCACCAGTCAGGGGAAGCGGACCACTCCCCCTGGTGCACCGCCGCGTCATGAACGCCGACGCCACGGGCAAACTCAAGCAGTAGTGCGATCACATGCTGGGCCACGGAATCAGTCCCGTAGGTCGGGATGTTAGACACCACAATACCCCGTGCGCTGGCCGCCTCCAGGTCAACGATGTCGTATCCGGTCGCCGTCACGCCAAGATACCTCAGCTCTGGCAGCACCTCGATCAGCTCCTGTGTGAATGGAATCTTGTTCACCAGCACACAGCTGGCGTGTTGCACCCGGCGGACGACCTCGTCGTCATCGGTTCGATCAAAAATGGAGACTTCCCCCAGACGGGTTAACGGCGACCAGTCCAGGTCGCCGGGGTTCAGGGTATAGCCGTCCAGTACTACGATGTTTTCCGCCATTGTCACTCCTTCTCACTGCGACTTTGCGGCGACGCCTTGAACAGCCTCGTCCACGCCGCTTCTCACATTTTTAGCGATTCCCGATCAGCCATCACCGGGTCAGGCGGGCTGTTCGAATTCAATGCGTTTACCAAAGCCCTGCATCGGGGTCAGGGATCGCAGATCCACATCGATCACATAGGGCCCCTCGGCTGCCATCGCCCGATCAAACGCTGCCTTGAACTCATCGATCCCCTTGACCTGTTCGCCGGCGACACCCATGCCCCTCGCCACGGTGGCAAAGTTGGGGGTGGCCAGATTGACACCAACGTTACGGCCCTCAAAGCGACCGGACTGGATACCGCGCAGGACGCCATAGCCACCGTCAGTGAAAATCACCAGTACCAGCGGTAACTGATACTGGGCGGCCGTGGAAAGCTCCCCGATATGCACCATCACACCGCCATCACCATGGATTGCGACGGTCTTTTTGCCACTGGCAACCGCTGCCCCGTTGGCGAGCGGAAGACCGGGACCAATCGCACCGGAGTTCGGATTCATGGTCGTATGGGGCGCAAGGATCGGGAACCATTCGTTACCCCAGGCATATGCCGGCATGGTCATATCGCGTACAAAGACCGCATCCCGGTCCATGGATGACCGCAGATGGTCCATGATAGATGACATGTCCGGGCCAATCCGTTCCCGGGTCTCCGCCTTCTGCTGGTCGTATACCCCGCGCAGTGCGGCGACGAATTGGTTGTCGCCAGGCTCTGCATTCATGGCATCGATAAGGCCCCGCAGGGACGCTTTTGCATCGGCAACGATACTCACATCAGGCACTGCCACAAGGCCATGAACCTGGGGGTCTACATCAATGTGTACCAGTTTGCCTGGCAAATGATCCCAGGCTGCAATCGGCCCGCGAAGCCGGGTGCCCACGGCGATCACCACATCAGCGTCAGCGATTGCCTCCCGGGTCGGCCGACGGTTGAAGATCGTGCCCATCGCCAGTTCATGGTCATCGGCAATGGCGCCCCGACCGTTGCCCGATACGAACACCGGAGCGCGCAGCTTTTCTGCCAGTTCCAGCAGTTCAGCCGAAGCACCACCACTGACCACACCGCCGCCCGCGACAATGACCCGACGCTTTGCTGCGCCAATCACGGCAACCGCCTGATTGATGTTCGCGAGCGTTGGTGCCACGGGTTCCACCGGCCAGGGTTCACCCACCGGGACGCTGGTCGTACCATATTGGATATCGATTGGCATCTCGATCGCGCCAGGCTGGGGCCGACCGTTCATGATGTCAGCCGCCACCCGAAACACCGTCGGGGCAAGATCCTTGGTGTACTTCGGGCTTCCCACCGAGCGCGCCACGGTTTGTAACATGGGTAACTGCTTCTCGGCCTCGTGGCCGGCCGCCCGACCCTTGCCGTAATCTGTGCTCTCCGTCTGACCCGTTAGAACGAGTACCCGAGAGGAAGCAAATGCGGCCTCATAGATCCCGGTCACCGTATTGGTAGTCCCGGGCCCGGTGCTGCAGAGCGCGACCCCAAGCTTGCCCGACGCTCTGGCATAGCCGTCTGCCGCATGGACCGCGGCTTGTTCGTGGCGGGTGATGATTGGCGTAATCTTGCCGCCATTCAAGATGGCGTCGAAGGTCGGGAGGTTGTGCACGCTCGGGATTCCAAAGACGTGGGTGACACCCAGCTTGACGAGTGCATCGTGAACGGCTTGCCCACCAGTGATTTCAGGCATTCAGGTAGCTCCAGGATTGTGATGTGAAGGGGCAATACTAGCAGCCTTGAGCGTGCCCGTCTCAGGTATGCCCTGTCGTGCAGGCTAGTCGTGCAAGTAAAGTGCTCACGCTGCCACCTGCTGTCAGAACCACGAAAGAGACAACGCCACCATACACCCTTCCCGGCAGGAGGTGGACCGAACATCCGCGACTGTCTGATCGAGATACGCCGTGAGCGGGTTTATGGCACCAGATCGAGAAGTCGGCGCGCCAGCCGCGGCGCCGCTGCCTCGTCTTCATGTTTGAAAAAAACGTACGCCGCTGCCCCGTTGACCTCTGCGAGCTTCCTTCGCCACCCGCGCAACTCATCATCGTCATACGACGGCCTTCGTAATCGAAGATAGGACCAGTCGGCGGTGTGCACCCAGGGGAACTGGCTGCCATCGTCATCCGAATGGCAGACGGCGATATTGCGTGCGCTCAGGCAGTCCAGAACCCCATCCTCAAACCAGCTTGGATTCCTGAACTCAAAAGAAACCGGCAACCCGGGGGACAGCAGCTCAAGGAACCGTTTCAGTACCTCAAGGTCACAGCGCAGCGCAGGCGGAAGCTGGAACAGGATGCAACCGAGTCGTCGCTCCAGCACCGAGAGGTTTTCAAGCAGGTACCCTACGGGCTCTTCGGCGTCCTTCAAGTGCTTGAAGTGTGTGATCCTGCGGGATGCCTTGATCACGAACCGAAAGTCCTCGGGGGTGACATCAGCCCAATGCTGGAGCACATTCCTGCGGGGGAGCCGATAGAAGGTATTGTTGATTTCTACCGCGCCCAGTTGCCGGGAGTAAAACGCCAGCATCTCCTGGTCGCGGATATCATCCGGATAGAAGTGTCCCTTCCAGGCCTTGTAGGAAAACCCACTGGACCCGGCGTATAGCGTCACCGGTCGACCGGCCATCTATCTGAGGGACCCGTTCATCATGTCGATGGCAGCATCCAGAGCTCTGGCCAGCCCACTGGGGTCTGCGAGGTTCCGGCCAGCGATATCAAATGCCGTACCATGATCTACCGACGTGCGAACGAACGGGATGCCCATCGTCGCCGTAATGCTGTCGGCAAAGTTATGCATCTTGATCGCGATATGCCCCTGGTCATGGTACAGCGCCATGACCGCATCGAATTCGCCATTGGCCGCACGGTAGAAAATACTGTCTGCCGGATAGGGCCCGACCACGTCCATCCCCGCGGCGCGCGCCGCTTCAACCGCAGGCGCAATCTCCTCGATCTCTTCCCGACCCAGCATGCCTCCCTCCCCGCCATGGGGATTGAGTGCGGCCACCGCTACCTTTGGTGATTCGATCCCCCACCTTTCCAGGCAGCCAACGGTCAGTCTGAGTTTCTCCAGCAGTACGGGCTTTCTGACGTAGGACACGGCCTCGGCCAGTGACTTGTGCGTTGACAGATGTGCAACCCGCAGACCCGTTGTCATCAACATGGTTGCCGTCAATGTGGCACCGGTCATTCGAGCCAGAATTTCCTGATGGCCGATGTCGCCGTGGTAGCCCGCTGCATGGACGGCTTCCTTGTTGATCGGACAGGTCACGACACCCTGAACCTGGTCTTCCTGACACAGTCGCACCGCCGTTTCGAAATACTGTACCGCCGCGTGCCCACAGGCTGCAGCAACGGCGCCGACCTGCAACGTCGAGGCATCAAACGCCACTGGCTCCAGGACCTGAATCACACCGGCCCGGGGGGTCAGTTCGTCCGGCGATTCGATCAACTCGATGTCCACCGAAACGCCGGTCTGGGCCCGGGCGATCCTGAGACATGCCGGGCTGCCAATGACGAAGGGTGCCGCACGCTCGAAAATGGCGGGGTCGGCAAATGTCTTGACGGTGATCTCTGCGCCAACACCGGCGGGGTCGCCCATGGTGACGGCCAGTCGAGGTTTGACCATACGGTTCGCTGCTGTACTGACGATAACCGATATACTAGCTTGTTCCAGCCCGAGAACCCATCACCGGAGTGGCTGTTTCCCTGCGGCAAACAGCTTGTTCCAGCC
>JAQBUI010000166.1 GCA_027624035.1 Pseudomonadota bacterium
TGGACCTGGGTCTCGCCGAAATCACCCACAACCAGAGCTGGCTCACTGGTCTCGGATTTGGAGACCTTGAGGTCACCTGTTCCCTGGACGCCTGGCTCGCGCTCGTCTCACCGTTTGACCGCGACCCGTTCAGACGGACCCTGGAGGGGGCCGAAGGGCCATTCGTTTACGCCTATCAGATGGCCAATGGGTCCGCCATCCAGCTGCAGGTGGAAACCCGGGGCTTCATCCTCGAACGGGACGGACAAGGGAAGCCGCTGCGCTTGCAGGGAATCCACATCAACCGATCAACGGCGCCGGGCGACAGGACAAGCGGGCGGAGTCCAGCGCTGTCATCGCTGCAGACCATCGCAGGCAACCTAGGATTCATGATCGAACTCGATGAGGCCGCCGGCGTCGGCGAGGCCCTCGACAATCTGCTGAACGACCATCAGCCAGAGTTGGAACGGATTCTATCGGCATTGGCGGACTTCCTCGTCAGCGAATTCGGCGACGAGACCGAACGGACAGTGGTCATTCCCGCGGCCGAGCAAATGCACTGCAGTTTGTGTTCTGGGGCCGTGATGCTGCCAGTGACCTTCGTCGTTCGCTGCCGCAATGTGCGCCTGCCCATCAAGCTGGGGCGGCATCTTCTGGCACCGGGTTTCTCGATGTCCCGGGTCAGCTCCGGTGATGGCACCAGTCTCTACGGCATCAATCGACAGCTACATGCCAGGGGCGGACATCTAGGGGTTTCCCTGACCGGTGGCCTCTCGCTGAGGATCAGCCTGCCGGGGATTTCCGCAGAAACGCCGGCCCCACAACCGCTGTCATTACAACCAGAGAAACATCGTGTACAGGGATGACGCCCCCCGGCCGGATGCTCCCCTCGAGTATGCGCCCATGGCCTGGGTGAAACTCGATTCCTCCAGTTTTCTCGTGACCGTGGCCAATGAGCGGGCCCGTATCCGGTTTGAGTTGGTGCCGGGAGTCGATTTCCGAAGCCGAATACGCCTGGATTTCATTGATTCCCTGGAGGCATTCCTGGCTGAATCGGGTAGCCGGGGCCTGGAATTGAACTGCTCACTGACAGGCGCCGCGACTGGAGTCGGTACCAGCAGCGGAGCAGAGTCTCCGGTCACTTTGATCCACGACAGGGCAGAGGGCGGCTACGCGTTCTGGCTTCGTGATGATGCAGATCCGGGCACCTTGCAGCGGCAACTCTCTGTGAACCACATGCCGTACAGGAAAACCCTCCGCAACCTGAAACAGCAGTTGACCAAAGCCGTCAGCTACAGCGAGTTGATCCAGACCATCCTCGGAGACCTGCCCAACCGGGAAGAAAAGACCATCGCGACGATTGCCCGATACCAGGGCCTGGCGATGGAACAACTGCGGTGGGCAATGGCCGAAGTGACCGCTGACCCTGTTCGCAGGCGGCCCATACCGAGAATCAAAAAGCACATCCTGGTGGTAGACGACGAAGAGATCATGACGTCGCTGATGGCCGAACTCATGAAGGCCGGACACCACAAGGTGACCACGCTCACGAGCGCACGATCTGCATTAAAGGCCATTGCGGTTGGTTCACGAACCTATGATCTGGCTCTGATCGATCACGAAATGCCGGACATGGATGGTGCCATGCTGGCCACCGAGGTGCACCGAATCGATGCCGCGCTGCCGATGGTGTTGTATTCCCATCAGGATCCACGCGTGCTGCCGGTGTTACCAGGCGTTCGACATATCCTGGCAAGACCCCTGGATCTCAGTGAATTGAGTCGGGTCATCCATGAAGTCCTTGAGACCGGTCGTGACAGCCAGGGAAGGTGAGGGCCCTAGTCGACGACTGCCGACAGGGTCGGACCGATCTGCTGATGCAACACCAGATCGCAATAGGGGTCGGCAGCGGTCTCCTGATTGTTGATGATGACCAGCCTGGCGCCGTTCTCACGCGCCAACATCGGGTATCCTGCCGCCGGATAGACCACCAGCGATGAGCCAGCTACCAGAAACAGGTCGCACTCCCGTGACGCGGCCTCTGCCCTTTGCATGGCCGACATCGGCAAGGCCTGCCCGAAGGAAATGGTGGCCGTCTTGACGATCCCGCCACAATCCTCACAGTAGGGGATCGTACCTGCGGAGATGAATTGACGCCGGATCGCCTCAAGTTCCTGTCGCCGGCCACAGTCGAGGCAGGTCGCATAGCTGGCATTGCCGTGAAGTTCGACGATCCGGTCGTCAGGTACCCCGGACTTTTGATGAAGCCCGTCGACATTCTGGGTGATCACACACGACACCTTGCCGACGCGAACCAGTTCCGCAACGGCCCGGTGGCCGGCATTTGGCTCGGCGGCCGCCATGGAGCCGTCACCACTGAATTTTCGGCGCCAGCTTTCGCGCCGTACCTCCTCAGACCCTACAAAGTCCCTGAAATCAATGGGCTGGTTAGTCTTCCAGACGCCATTCGGGCCGCGGAAGTCGGGTATTCCAGATTCGGTAGATATGCCCGCTCCGGTGAACACCACCATACGGTTGGCGTCATGAATCATTTTCCTGAGATGAACGAGGTCCTTATCCATAGTCCGTCTATCGTTCCTCCGCTCGAGTAGACATCATAGCAACGATGCCACGGCAGCCCTGGACTGCCCGAATCAGGCACGCCGTCGTCGTGCTGTAAGCCTTCGGGGCGGCACACCCCAGAACATATTTACATGAATGTACTCTGTCTTCCAATCTATCTGCGTTCAGTTGCCTGCCACATCATTTACGTGCAGGGGAAGGGGAAGGGGAAGGGGAAGCGGAAGGGTTCGCCTGGCGGCGTCGCTCACGCAGGCGATTGAATGCCGCAGGTGGTGATCCCATCGCCGTGATGATCCGTGTGGCGCA
>JAQBUI010000014.1 GCA_027624035.1 Pseudomonadota bacterium
AGGGCAATGTTGACCACCAGAAGCACCGGGGGCAAAGGGACCTCGAGTTCCGGAACAAGATGGCCGCAGTCGCGATGTACATTCTGGGTCTCGCTTCCCGGAAACGCCGTATTGCAGCCGTAGGGAAGGCAACCGAAAAACCGCTCACCAAAGATGCGCCCGATGATCTGGAAGGCGAATGGATTCTCGATGATCAGCGGGTCGATAAAGGGCGCGCTGATGGGTGCCTGGATGCCGCCGTGGCCTCGCCGTGGCTGCGGGCCGTCATCTCCGGCATAGAAATTGGAGATTTCCGTGGCAAACGCATCTCGCATGCGCTCTACCCAGGCTGTTGGCAGAACCTCTTCAAGTATGACGTAGCCCTGGTCAAGGAGCACCCGTCGTGCACGTTCCAGGTTTTCATCGTTGAGCCTGCCGTCCTGTCTTTCCTGCCTGGTCAGTTGCATCAAGATCTACTCATCATCCGGATGAGCCCGACCGCTGTCCCGGCGCGGACAATGTCAGTCATCAGTCTTCGGCCAGCCCGCGCTCACTGCGGATGTCCTGCAGGAACTTCACGATGGCCGCGTTGACGGGCTCCGCCTGTTCTTCCTGCACCCAGTGCCCGGCGTTGTCGATCAGTTGTTTACCGCGCAAATCGGCAAAGAACCGGTCCTGCATGTCGTAGGACCCGGCGCTGAACTGCAGCACGGGATCGTCTTTGCCGGCCAGGAACCAGGCGGGCACCTGAACCTTTGCGCCGTCCAGCCACGGGGTCAGCGTGGGTACCCGGCTCATATTGCGATACCAGCTGAGCGGGCCGCGGAAACCGGATTCCGTGAACGAGGCGACGTAGTAGGCGTGGTCCTGCTCGCTGATGGCCGGGTTCAGTTTCTCGGGCGCCGGCCCATTGAACATCTGATCATCTCTGGATTTGGCACCGCCACCTCCGCCGACGCCGTTGAAAAAGCGCATGGTTCGGTCAATGTCAGCTTCGAACTCTGTCTCGGCCACCCCCGGGTTCTGGAAATAACGGATGTACCAGAACCGGTCGTCCGCCCCCGGCGGATTGACCGCACGGGGCCCGATGGGAAGCAGTGGCACGGACAGCCCCATCACGCAGTGCAGACGGTGTGGATACTGGTAGGCCGTGTACCAGGCGACAATGCAGCCCCAGTCGTGGCCGACAAGATAGAACTTGTCCTCACCCAGCGCGTCGGCCAGCCCCACCACATCCGCCGTCAGTTCGAGAATATTGTAGTCCTCAATCCGGGAGGGCCGTGAACTCGCGCCATAGCCGCGCTGGTCCGGCACTGCGACCCGAAAGCCTGCTTTGACGAGCGGGTCAATCTGGTGGCGCCACAGGTACCAGCAGCGGGGAAAGCCATGCAGCAGAATGACCAGCGGGCCCTCGCCTTCAACGATGGTGCGCAGCGTGACCCCGTTGGTTTCGAGGTACATTTCCTTGCGGCCGGCGGAGTCGAGCATGGTTGATCCTCATCTGATGGCACAGACCCCGATTAAAGCACCATCGGTCTATCCTTTGAAAGTCAGTTCGATTGCGCTGGTCCGCGTAGATCGGCCGGTCTTGCATCACCTGAGGCTTTCCAGCATCGTGAGTTGACGGACCCGGTTGATCACAATGGACCAACCGACTCTGACCCCTGGGACTGAAGGTGAACCATGGAGAAACATCGCGAAGGTGAGGTCTTGAGCAGGCAACCTGAGCGTCGATCTCTACAGATTGATGGCTCGGAAAGAAGCTATCTGATCTACGTGCCGGACAGCCTGGACGCTACGCGCCCGTTTCGGATTCTATTCGACTTTCATGGCGCGACCTCAGACGCCGCTGCCCAGTTTGGCTATAGTCAGTTTGCGTCGCTCGCGGACCGTGATGGAGTCATACTGGTGCATCCGGACGCGAACAAGGTGTTTCCGGACCGGGCCCACGAACTGGCCGGGTATTGGGACAGTGCCTGGGAAGCCAGATTCCGGGTTCGTCAGTATGACATCGACTTCGTGCTGGCCCTGGTCGCGATGCTCAAGGCCGGGTATCCCGCCGCGACGTTCGTGGCCTCCGGTATGTCTGCAGGGGGCGACATGGTTTCAGCGCTGGCGGGCCTGACTGCAACCCCATTTTCCGCATTCGCCAGTGTGACCTATCGATACTTTGATGCCGCCGAGTTCGAGGCTGCAGCGCCAGCGCCGACGATCTCGTTCCACGGTGATCTGGATCGAGTGTGTCCGATCGAGGGCTCAGGTCACCCCTGGTACGACCCGCCGGTGTTTGAAACGATGCGGCAATGGGCCATCCACAATGGCCATCGCCCCGCGCCCAGCGAACGCAACATCAGCGCTGAGGTCACGCGATATGAATGGACCGGCGGTGACGCGAAGACCGTTTACTATGTCTGTGCCGGTGGCGGTCATACCTGGCCTGGCAGTATCAGCCGTCCGGGGCTCGGCCATACCACCTGGGACATTTCCGCATCGCAACTGATCTGGCAGTTCTTCGATGAGGTGCTCTGAGCCCTCAGCGTGCCCGGGTCGGCCACGCCGTTGTCGTGCCGGGAAGTTTTCCGGACGGCACAGCGTGCGACCAGAACTTCCATGAGAGCCCTCAGCGTGCCCGGGTCGGCCACGCCGTTGTCGTACCGGGAAGTTTTCCGGACGGCACAGCGTGCGACCAGAACTTCCATGAGAGCCCTCAGCGTGCCCGGGTCGGCCACGCCGTTGTCGTACTGGGAAGTTTTCCGGACGGCACAGCGTGCGACCAGAACTTCCATGAAAGACTGACGACCTGCCCAACCGAAGTCGTTTTCCGCTAGACTCCCGTGATGCCGCCGATCGCCCACGTCCTGTTTCTTCGCGCCCTGATCATTCTGGGACTGATCGTGTTCGGCTTTGTTCTGGCGATCCAGTATGGCTTTCTGGACCAGCTGCTGGCCGCTGATCGAAGTTATCTTGCGAGTGCGATTCTGGCAGCCTATGCGCTGGGCACCGCCCACTGGCTCTGGATTGCCTGGCAGCTCTCGCTGGAGTCAGGTCAACTGGCCCGATATGACGCGGACCGGGCTGCAGTGCCATCGGGTCTCGTCGGTGAGTTACTCCGGAAACTGGATGCATTGCGGGATGACTCCCAGGCAGCGCTGCTTGAGGCGTACGGCGATACCCTCAGCAATCGGCATGCCCTCGGCCACTTCCTGAGCGACGTGCTGCTGCGCCTGGGCCTGCTGGGTACCATCGTGGGATTTATCCTGATGCTGATCCCTGTTGCCGAGGCGCAGCAATTCGATAGCGCCGTCATGCAACGATTGCTGGTGGCGATGAGTGGTGGCATGGCGGTGGCGTTATACACGACCCTCGCGGGGCTGATCGGCAGTACACTGCTGCGGATGCAGTACCATTTGCTGGATTCGGCGGTGGCGGATATGACGACCCGGCTCGCCATGCACATCCATTCCAATGCGTCACCCCAGCGTTAGTTCGTCAGCCACCAGCGATGCCTTTACGGATCTGCTGTTCAACGCACTGCTGGGTTTTGCGCTGATGTTCGTCGTCTCTTTCGCCCTGATCAACCATCCGCAGGAGGCGGGCAACATTGAATCCAAAGCGGAGGTGCTGATCACCGTTCGCTGGGCGGACCGTCATCCGGACGACGTGGATACGCTGGTGGAAGGCCCCCATGGCAAGATTGTCTGGTACCACAATCGCGATACGGAACTGATGCATCTGGACCGTGATGACAGGGGGCTGCTGGCAGACCGGATCACTCTGGACGGCGTGGAAGTATCGAACCCTATCAACCAGGAAACAGTCTCCATCAGGGCGCTTCAGGCGGGCGAATATGTCGTTAACCTGCTGCACTACCAGGCGAACTATGCTGAGCCACTGCCGGTGACGGTCAAGGTGGAGAAGCTGAACCCGGAGGTAACGCTGGTCTACTATGGCACGAGACTGCTAAGGGGCAGCGGAGATGAGCAGACCGCTGTGCGCTTCAGTGTTGACCATGAGGGACACATCACGGGCACCAATGAGTTGCACAAGCGCCTGCTGACCCAGGCGCTGCGCAAATGACCACAGCGGCAGTCGTGTTGCTGGCCGTGGCCTATGCGGCTGTGGCGGCATTGTTGCTGTACCTGCTGTCAAGCGGCCGGGGCGGCATGGTGCCGAAGATGGCCGTGATCATTGTGGTCTCTGGTCTCTACATCGGCACATGGTTCGGGTATCGGGACATGACGGGATGGGCGACACCAGAGCCACTGCCCCGGGACTTTCGGTTGTTGTGGGTGAATATAGACGAGCCCCCAAAATCATCAGGGCGCGATGGATACATCTATTACTGGATTCGTGAACTCGATGTCGCCGGGATTGCGAAGGGCCCACCCAGAGCCCATCGGATCGCCTGGAGTGAACTCGCGGCCCAGACAGCCGAGCAGGCCCTGACCGCGCTTGAATCCGGTGACCAGTTGAACGGCAGGTTGTCCAGGAATCTGCTGAGTGAGGGTTCCGCGGAGCGTCAGGACAGTGCGGGCGTGGACTATGCTGGCCAGGAATCGGTCAGCGGCACAGGAGGTGGTGAGATCGGCATCAAATTTGTCGTGGTGCCGCCGCCTACGTTACCGGCCAAGGCGGCGCGTTGATGTCACTTTTTTTTGCTGGACGAACTGGCTGCAGTACATGGGGCAATTCAGATTTTGATCTCCACCTGAAAACCTGAGGGTGGATCCATACACCGATCTGGCCCGCGATGCCTGACGGCATGTGCCACTGGCCGGACATTGACAGAGTCAGAGATGGCAAAGATCATGGACCATATTCATTAATGGACGCGTCGATGTCAGAGATGAATTGGGGGATTCTGCTTGCAGCCTGATTGACAAGGAACTTCGTGCCGAGGGCCTTTTCGTGAGCGCAATCTCCTTCTGGGAGATTGCGATGCTGGTATCCAAGGCGCGTCTTGTCATGCGGCCCAGCGTCTTATCCTGGCAACGAGTTGCTGGAAAATGGCCTGAAAGAGGTCGCGCTCACTGGTGAATCCGGAATCACAGCAGTGCAGCTGGCGGGTCTGCATGGAGACCCGGCGGACCGAATCATTACTGCAACGGCGCTCTCGTCTGGCGCGACCCTGGTCACGGCCGATGAACGCCTGCTGGCATGGCCAGGGCCGCTGAAACGAGTCGACGCACGGGTTTGATCCCGTGCGGAAATCTGGGCTGAACCTTGAGCTGATAGTGGACGCGCCTATTGCAGCCACGTCAATCTGGCCGCCTCCTGATTGCCGAGCGCCACTTCCCGGTCCTCATGGGCCCGCGCCTGCACATAGCGGTGAATGCGCTGCGCATCCTCAACCGCCAGGGCGTCACTGAAAGAGGCCATGCCGCTGTCTTTGAGCAGCCCTTCCAGAACAATCCTGTTGAAGTTCTCATGTGACCCTTCGCTCATTCTTCGCAGGTCAGCAATGACACCGCCTGAACGTGCGATCAGCCCGTGGCAGGGTGCGCAAAAGTCGTGGTACAGCACCTCACCCCTTGCAATGTCTGCATCCGATGCCGGTGTCAGGGTCTGCTCGGGGATGGTCATGTCACGAATCGTGGGTGAAGGCAGTGCCTCGCTGCCCCCCAGTTTGAACACCAGCAGGCGCCCGGTATTGCTGTGCACCAGAGACGCAGGTTTGGCCACCGGATCGAGCGGCTCGCCGGAAAACAGATCGCCCCCTCCTGTACCCGTTAGTATTGACACATACTGGGTGCCGTCTATCTGGTAGCTGATAGGTGGTGCCAACATGGATGTAAAGGTGTTGAAGTCCCACAGCGGCTCGCCGGTATCGCTGTTGTAGGCGACGAACATGCCCAGCGCATTGCCATGGAATACGAGCCCGCCCCGGGTGGCAAGCACGCCACCATTCCAGTAGTGAGGGAATTCCACTACCCATTTGTCTTCACCTGTGAGCACATCGAAGGCCTTGAGATAGCCCTTGACGGTCGGCTGGTCAGCCGCGTTGTTGATGAAGATCTGCGCGATGCGGCCCAGTTCAAGGCCCAGGTTCATGCGGCCAGGGTTGCGTTTGTACAGCCCGGTCTGCTTCCATTCATCAGACATGCCATAGATCAGTGGATTGTCCTGGGCCGGGATGTAGGCGATGCCTGCCTGCGCATCGACTGCCATCGCCTGCCAGTTGTGGGCACCCAGCGGACCAGGCAAGACCCATTGGGCTTTCTCCCGGTAATCGAGCGCGGGATTTTCCACCGGCCGACCGGTGGTGAGGTCAACATGGGTTGCCCAGGTTACGGTGGCAAAGGGGTTGGCTCGCAGCAGTTTGCCGTCACTCCGGTCCAACACATAGAAAAAGCCATTCTTGGGTGCCTGCAGCAGCACCTTCTTCATCTGGCCGTCCACTTCAAGATCGGCAAGCGCCATATCCTGCACGGCGGTGTAGTCCCAGTTATCCCCGGGCGTGGTCTGATAGTGCCACTGGTACGCGCCGGTATCAGCGTCCAGCGCCACGATGGAAGACAGAAACAGATTGTCGCCCTTGCCCGCGGAGCGGATCTCCCGGGTCCAGGGTGAGCCGTTGCCTACACCGAGGTAGACGTGATTGAAATCGGGATCGTAAACAATGCTGTTCCAGACGGTCCCGCCGCCACCGAACTGCCACCAGGCATCGCCGGACCAGGTGTTCGCCGCCATTTCCATGGCGTCGTTCTCGAACGGCAGTGAGGGGTCACCCGGGACCGTATAGAACCGCCAGTCGAGTTCTCCGGTGGCAGCGTCATAGGCAGTCACATAACCGCGAACGCCGAACTCCGCACCGCCATTACCAATGAACACCTTGCCTTTGGCCACTCTCGGAGCCCCGGTAATGGTATAGAACCGGTCCCGGTCTTCGATGGTGTCGACCTCCCAGACTTTCTTGCCGGTGGCGGCATCCAGGGAGATCAGCCGCCCGTCAAGACTGCCGACATAAACCCGACCCTGATAGACGGCGACGCCCCGATTGACGACGTCGCAACAGGCACGGCGCCCCCATTCCCGGGGCACCTGCGGGTCGTACTGCCAGATTTCCTCGCCTGTGACGGCGTCCAGCACGTGGACCCGGCTCCAGGTGGTGGTCAGGTACATCCGGCCATCCACGATGATGGGCGTGGACTCAAGGGCACGGTTGGTCCCCATGTCCTTGAACCAGGCGAGCCCCAGACCAGCCACCGTGGCGCGGTCGATCTGGGTCAGGGGTGACATTCGTTGCTCTTCAAAAGTTCGCCCATGGGCCAGCCAGTTGCCGGGTTCCGATTCGGCGTTGTTGATGCGGGCATCGTCAATCAGCCCCAGTGTGGGCGCTACAGTGGTTGCGTCGACGACCGGGACGTCCGCTGTTGGCCCGGGTTCATCGGTGCCGGTCAGAAGATAGACTGCGCCAATGACGACCAGCAGGAACGAAGCAATCCATAGAAGATTTCGCACGGTAATTTCCCCCTTTCTCTATTGCCCCAACATACGCCCCTGAATAAAGAAATGCATCAGTTGGCTTGTTGGTCTTGTAGCTGGCTTGTCCAGCGTCGAGATTGCCGGAAGGAGGTGGGCTGGGCGGCCACGTCGGACAAGTGGATGTGGTTGGTGCGGGGCGGCCCACCGGATGAACCGGTGGTGTTGTTTGTATATTGATCCATCGCATGCCGGGGAAGTGCCACGGCAACTGCTGAGTGAGTTCAAAGGCGTACTACAGGCGGATGGCTACAGTGGGTATAACGCGATCTGTCGTGATGAACAAAGTCGCCGTATTGGCTGTATGGATCATTGTCGGGCAAGTTTGTAGAAGCAAGTAAGGCGGTGCCGGGGAAGGCCCAACCGTGGCAATTTTGTTCACTGGGGTGCAGCTTCTGGGGCACTGAAAGGGCGGATAATTCAGTTCGCCATCGCCGTGCGCGTCACCGAACCTCCATAGAGCTTCAGGATTAACGGCGGACGTGTCGAGTACGTCACTGACGGGGTCGGCAGTCTCTTCATCTCGGGCTTCTCCTCATCCTCTGGGATGATATTGGGCTGCACCCATCATTTTGGCGCATAGACGCCGAAACGTCAGGGTGAGGAGGAGTCCATCCGATTGCTTGCACTTGAGTAACAGCCGCGTAGGACATTGGATTGTCGAACGCCGGGAGATATACTGAACGAGAGTGTTGCGCGGACGGCTTGAATGGTAGCCATAGGCGACGCGGCTCATTCCCACAGGGCGGTTCGACGGCGGCCTGCCACTCGCCCACACTCCATTGATTCAGGAGTCATCACGTGACGTTTGGACAATTCAAGGTTCGCGTGCGCGACGCTCTACCTCAAAGCCAGCAGGTGCCACTCAAGTACTTCTTCAACCGCCTCGCAGGAGTGCTTGAGCCCGAGATGCCGCTGCTGAAGCACTTCGTCCAAGCCGGGGATCGGGTGATCGACGTCGGAGGAAACCGTGGAACTTATACATACTACTTGTGGCGCCTCGGAGCTCAGGTCGAGACTTTCGAACCGAATCCGGCGTGCGTCCCGCTTCTCATGGCGTGGGCGCGCGGCCGCGCGCGCGTCAACGTTTATCCGGTCGGCCTTTCGAAGAGGGAGGGAGAAGCGACACTGCACGTTCCGGTTGACGATCAAGGCGTAGCCCATGACGCTTCGGGGTCATTGGAAGGAACCAGGTCTCAGGGGGCGCGACACCATATGGTGGAGCTACGGACTCTCGACAGCTTCGGGTTTGCCGGCGTGGAGTTCATCAAAATTGATGTGGAGGGCCATGAGCGAAACGTGCTTGAAGGGGGCTTTGAGACCATCCGCGCCTCCCACCCGACCTTGCTCATCGAGATTGAGCAGCGGCACCTCGATACACCCATTGATGACGTCTTCGATGTCGTTCAAAGTGAAGGGTATAGTGGCTACTTCTGGAGCGAGTGTGGTCTGCGGCCCCTTCAGGAGTTCTCGGTCGAACGGGACCAAGTCGAGGTCGAGCGCGAGCAATCCACCGGCCGCTACATCAACAACTTCCTCTTCGTTCACCGCACTCGGCGGGATGCCCCACGCTATCGAAAACTGCTACTCGGAACCACGAGCCTTTGAAGACTCTCCATGCCTGTAGCGTCTCCTCGCCCCGACGCCGAAGCGCAACCCAACGGAGGTTGTCTTATCGCTGGCGCGCACCTGAACGCCGTTAGGGTCACCATCCAGCTCGCGAACCTATGGGGGGCAGCTTCCGGCCAACACGTGTCAGCGCGACTCTCGAAGCGAGTTTGAGTCAGAAATGATCATCGAGATTGTCTGTTACATCGATACGGCGTGATGACTGTCAGATTGAGGTGACTTCCTCGACAGCATTCTGCCCAACAAATCAGTGGAGATTCGGCTGAGGCCGCCACCGTAGCAGGCGATCCAGAGTTCGCCGCGCCAGATGACCAGGTCGGTAACATTAAGTGACGGCATGCCGTCTGTTGCGTCTAACTGAATCAGGTGATCATCCCTTATTACGGTAAGTCCCGTCCTGACAGTGCCTGCGGCGAGCATGGATGGTGAATAGGCCAGGCTGACGGCTGGCACGTCTGCAATTCGGACGGAACCACCGTCCGGTGAGACTCTGGTCAGACTCCGCCGGGTCCCCAGCAGCAGCGTCTCCCCGTCAGTCGATGCCAGTGCCTCAACGTTGGCGTCCGCCGTGTAAATCCAGTCTACGCCCTCGTCGGTCAGTCGTCCCAGACGATTGTCCGCCCCGACATACCAGGAGCCAGCGTGGAAAGTGGCTGCCCGCGCTTCCCGTATGTCCGGGACGACCGATGTGAGGCGGCGTTCATTTTCATGCCAGTGCCAGATGCCCTGGCCAAGGACCAGCAGATCGCCGTCGGCCTCCAGGAAACCGCGAATCCGGCCAACGGGGCTCGCCTCACGAGAGATCAGCTCCCGCCATTCGCCGCCGGATTCTCTAAAGATGTCGCCATACCAGCTGCCTACCCAGACATCTCCGTTGGCTGTGACGTAGACGCTGGCCAGGGCGTTCATCTTGTGACCGAATACCTGTTGGAAGCGCTGGTGGTTCAGGTGTTCTTGACGGCTACCATCCTCCCGGAATTCTGTGAGATCGTACTTGCCGACGACCCATATCGAATCATCCGTGGCGTGGATGTCCATCACATCGGTGCCAATCTGTGAGTCGGGCCGTAGCTGCCAGAATGTGATGGCCCGGTCCGAGACGCTCTGCAGTGGCCCGGTGACACGCTCTGGTGCGAGCAATAATGCCATGAGTAACAGCGCCAGCGGTATGCCAAAGAACTTCGCCTCGAACGACAGACGGGTATCACTTCGCTGCATT
Source organism: Pseudomonadota bacterium (assembly GCA_027624035.1). Lineage (GTDB taxonomy): Bacteria > Pseudomonadota > Gammaproteobacteria > Pseudomonadales > Azotimanducaceae > UBA7455. The sequence continues at coordinate 10,310 of JAQBUI010000014.1, forward strand.
CTTCGCACCTCAAACTGACCGTTGGATGTGGTTTTCGAATGAGGGGCATGGTAGATCGGCAGTGGAAACGTGGTCCGGAAATCGAGGCCGGGGACTTCTGCCTCGACCACCAGTTCCCAGTAGCGTATGGCGGGGTTGGCGATAAGGCCATTGGTCAACTCGGGGTCATTCGGGACGTCGAAGCGCAGGGTATGGAAACGGCCGGGCGTCCCCTGCATCTGGAACCGCTCCTCGTAAAGTTCAAGGCATTCATGGCTGACGGTTCGTTGTCTTCCAGAACCCCGGCGGACGTATCGCTCCTCGACGAAACGAAGGGTCAGAGTCAGATCACGGAAGTGCTGGTTGTTAAAACCGACTTCTGCGGTGGTGCCAGTCAGCATGGGAAACTGGTCGAGCCAGAGCTTTGTGGTGCCGTATTTGGCGAACTGGAACAGCCGATAGCACCAGGTGCCGAGGGCAATCAGCCAGATCGCCGCGAACAACCCGGTCACGCCCTGCACGACGGCGCCGCCTTCACCGGAAAGCCAGCCCCACCAGATAAAGGGCACCAGAAAAATGGCCATCAGACCACAACCCAGAGCGCCCTTTATGATGCGACCCATGGCGGCATCGTAGACGCCACCGGCTGACCAGGGGTAGTCCCAGCGCCAGGGTTCATCGGGGTATTGGGCGCGGCGCCTTTCTGTCGAGTACTGTCTGAACGCGCCGGCAATGCCCCGTGCCATTAACACGGCCCCGGCCAGCAGAAAGATTGCGCCGACGCTGCCCAGCACCCACAGCGGTGCATTGGCGTCATCGATGATGGTCAGGTCGATAAAGCCTGCCCAGCAGAAGAACCCGCCAACGGCGACAAATGGCAGGGAAAACAGGATCGTGCCCGCTCCGAAACTGGTGCGCTCGAGGCGGGTATCCGTCCTGGCTATGTTTCGCGGTGGATCAATCCTCATCCTGAATCAGGGTCAGTGTCGAATTATGATCAGTCGTTTGCTGTAGCTGCCTGGGCAAGCCGATGCGGTGGGCTGCACGACGGGTGAGAAATCCGTGTCAGGTGCAACCGACTGGCCCCTAGAAGTATCTTGCGACCGTTCATCAATCATCCTCTTGCTTTGAGAATGCGCCAGTCTTCAGGAACGACAACGTCTGCTGGATCACCAGTCTGGAATTCATGATGAGTGGGTGGGAGTGGGGAACGGTAATGAAGTCTGTCATGCCCTCGACGCGGGTGTTGGCCGTGGAGACCTTGCCGTCATTGGGTGAGGGCAGCCACTGAGACAGGATGAGGTTGATGGAACTCGTCCCCGCAATCACGCCGACTTCATAATCGACCGCGCCAAGGGCCAGCGGCAGGCTGTCCTTGCCGGTGCCGAGTTGCCGGCCCGCGGGGCCGTTGATGAAGCCAAAACCCGGCACATTTCTCAGGCGGTCAACGACCTCGCTGCCCTGATTGGGCGGGGCCAGCATCACCACCCGGCCGAGTTGCTCAATCTGCTGGCGTTCCAGGTAGTAGCGGACCAGAATCCCGCCCAGTGAATGGGTGACGAAGTGGATGGTGGCCCCATCGCCACAGGCCTGAACGCCTTTTTCGACCGCCAGCGGCGCCAGTGTTTCGATGGGATGCTGTCGGGAAGGGTAATCAATGTTCACCACCCGATAGCCGGCCGATTCAAGCGCGCTGGCCATCGTGTTCATGGAAGCAGAGGTCCTCACCATACCGTGCAGCAGGACGACGCAGTCTGAATTGGTGGTGCCGCTTTGCATACCCAGTAGCAGAATGAGCAAGAGATTCACGGCACACACTATAGCGCCGAAGTAACGGGTTTGTACTGTGTGCTGCCTTCGGCTAATCTGCGCCCTCGATTTTAACCAGCATTTCAGGAGACGCAGATGACCAGGGTTCTTTGGCCGCAAACCCGTTGGCAGGATGACTACAAGCCGGAACGTGATGGATTGGGCGAGGGGCTTACCCCGGAATTCGTCGAGCGATACGATGCCGTCACCGAAGAACAATGGCGCAATTGTGATGCCATCGTGGGAGCGCCGCCACCGGCCAAGTACATGGAACTGCTGGACAAGTGCCGCATCTTCGTGAAGCCCGCCGTCGGCTTCGATGAAATCGACCTGAAGGCCTGGGGTGATCTGGGGATTCCGGTCTGCAACACACCGGATTACGGCACCCGTGAAGTGGCTGACCATGCGATGGCACTGATGCTGACGCTGACCAAGAGCATTGCGTTTCATGATGAGCAATTGCGCGCAGAACCCCGCAAGAACTGGCGCCCGGCGCTGAACCCCTTTGGACAGCGGATGGCGGACTGTACTTTCGGGGTGGTCGGTCTGGGCCGAATTGGCGGGGCCGCGGCGCTGCGGGCCAAGGCGTTCGATATGGACGTGGTCTTTTATGATCCGTACAAGCCCAACGGCTACGATCTTTCTCTGGGTATTCGTCGGGCAGACAGCCTTGAAGACCTGTTTGCCCAGAGTGACATTGTGACCGTGCATACGCCGCTCAACGATGAAACCCGCAACCTGATCAATGCGGACGTTTTGAAGGCCGCAAAAAAGGGTCTGATCCTGATCAACACCGCCCGCGGACCCGTGGTCGACATTGATGCGCTGTATGACGCACTGAAGGACAACACCGTCCTCGCGACCGGTCTTGACGTACTGCCCGACGAACCGGCGAATCTGGAGAAACCGCTGATCAAGGCCTGGCATGAAGGCGAGGACTGGCTTCGGCACCGGGTCATCATCACACCGCACTCGGCGTTCTTCACACCCCAGAGCATGCGCGATATTCGTGGTTTTTCCGCAAGAACGGCGGCCCGCTACCTGCGGGATGGCCGTCTGGAGAACTGCGTCAACGAGCAGTTTCTAAAGCACCGCCGTTAGGCAATTGCGAGACGCAGGTCACTGCGTTGCTGCACGATACCGGGACCGGGCGACATTGATCAGCCAGTCCCGGTCCCCTTCCAACACATAGCCGGCATCAACCAGCGATGTGACGGCGTCCGCCGCTGCGCGGGCGTAGGCATCTTCCGTTGGATAAGCGGCCATGATGTCGGCCCTGTCAAAGAACACGGTCATGCCGGCGAACGTGGCCAACTCGCCTGATGCACCAATTGCTTCAGAGCGAGGATTCCAGCCGGTATGCAGCCCGATCGGTACGGCGATGTCGGGCATACGAATGCCCGCCGTCTCGTTGAGCCTGGCATCGACCGCAGAAACGAAGGCCGGGTAAGGCTCATATTCTTCGACCGGCTGCGCGCTGATGCCCTCGGATTCCCGCGCACCAAAGGACATGCGGTGCAGACCAATCAGTCTCTCCGGGTCCGGTAGCGGCAGGTCTGTCTGTTCCCCGAAGCGATCAAGCACTACTTCCCGTGGTACGGCAGTCCCATCATCGATTCTCGGATGTGCCGATGGTGGCGGTTCGGCCCCGCTGACGACCCAGGCATCCAGTGCCATAAAGAGTGCACGGAAGACCGGCGCAGCGTTCACCACATTCAGTGGCACGGCCGTGTGCAGTCCGGTTGGCAATTTGCTGACCTGCTTGCCGCCCGCCAGAATGCCCCCGATATGGTGGGTGCCGGCGATATGGTAGACCCGGGTATTGGGGTGTTCCGGCAGGTCATGGCCGTCCTGGATATGGATCAGCGAGGCATCCCCCCGCCAGTATTCCCAGGACGTATTGGAGAACATGATCTTTGGCGTCGCGTCGCTGTCGAGGTGGCTGAGCAAGCCGTCCGTCCGGCCCGTCAGGGGATCTTCCAGATGGCCTGCCGCAAACGGAAAGCGTTGACCGAGACCCGGAATATTGGCAACGGTCGGCATCGCGAACCGATGATTGAAGTCGCCTCGCTGGCCGCCTGCGATGTGTATCAGCATGCCGTCGTAGACGACGCGCTCATCTTCATCCCGATTCAGGCCCTCGTAGAGAAATTGGCGAAGTACGCGCCCCGTCTGGGAAACACCAAACACGAAGGCATGTTCAAAGCCGCTGGCGAGCGGGCTGCCCGGGTCGCCGAAACGCAGACATGCGGCCGCATCACGTATCGCCAGCAGGCCGCAGCCGACCACGGGCGCCCCTCTGGTTCGGTAAACCAGCTCGTAGGTTGTCCCCTTCGTGAAGCCGTTCTCAAGCAGGATATGACTGGTGCTGGCTTGCTCCCCGTCGGGCCCGGACCTCGCGAAGCGCCATTGATTGCGGTCAATCTGCTGTCGCCCGGCACCACTACGCTGGTACAGTCGATGGCCATCCGAGTCCGGGTGGATCACGGGATAGGAAGGCGCCGTCTGCCCGAGCTGGATCAGAGCCATGTCCGGGCAGTCGTGATCCGGCTGCAGGCGCATCAGCACATCGCCTTCGATCGGTTTGCCGTCTTCGAGCGCCATCGGGGCATCAAGGCCAAGTCCGCCTTCGGCCTGGGCGTCCCACTGCCAGCCGATCGACAGAAAACTGAAGCCACGATGACACAGGAAGCCATCGCCTGGCTTGTCGCGGTCCTCGGGCGTGGTCACCACGACCTGATGAAAATGACCGCCGACAAGCTTGTTGCCGCGATTCGGAACGTCAACGATGAGCCGGCCGTTACCCCGGGACAGGTCCTTTGGTGCGACCAGTGAGAAGTCTGCCCTGAATTCCACCCGACCCTGGGCATTTGCCGGCGCAAGCCTCAGATCGACGATGTTTCGGTTGGCCGGGTGATCCGGGTCCACGGAAAAGACCACGGTCCCGTCGATCTGCTCGTACTCGCCGACCTCACCATAGGCGGCGTCGCCGAAGTCGCGCCGGGATCTCGTCTGGAACTCGACTTTCATGATTGCTTCCTGTCACTGCGAGATCAGACCATACACCAGGTATTCGGACGGGAATAGCGGCCCGCCTACCCCATCACGTGATAGCCGCCGTCGATATAGTGGATGCCGCCAGTCATGCCCTGTGAATGGGGTCCGGCCAGAAACGCCATCAGATTGCCGACCTCCCTTGGTGTCACAAGACGTTTGAGCGGTGCACGTTCAGAGGTCGTGCGCAACAGATTGTCGAAGTCCTGGATACCGGACGCGGCACGGGTTGGAATGGCGCCGGCGGAAATTGCATGAACCCGAACGTCGGGTCCCATTTCTTCCGCCAGATAACGGACGCAGGATTCCAGCGCGGCCTTCATGGGCCCCATGAAGTGGTAGTTTCCCATGACTCTTTCCGACCCGAGGTAGGTCATCGTGATCAGTGAACCACCGGCCTTCCTCAGCAGCGGCTCGCCCAGCCTGGCAACCGAAAGCAGAGAATGACACGACACCTGCATCGCGAAGTTGAAATCGGCCAGGGTAACGTCCAGCAGCCGTGACGTGGTCATGGCCTTGGTGGCGGAAGCCATGGCGTGCATAACGAAATCCAGTTCCCCCCATTCGGCTTCCAGGGTGGCAAAGACATGCTCAAGTTCTCCTTCACGGGTCACATCGAAGGGCAGCAACAGCCGGTCGGGAACGCCCAGGGACTCAGCGAGTGGCTGAACATGGTCCCTGGCCTTGTCGTTGAGGTAAGTCAGTGCCAGTTCGGCACCTTGTTCATGGCAGGCCTGGGCACAGCCCCAGGCAATGCTCTTGTCATTGGCGACGCCAATGATGAGTCCCCGTTTCCCTTGCAGTGGCTCCATTGTTCTTCTTTTTTCGTTCCAGGTGCGCGTAGGGTATGCGAGCTTGCCTGCATTGGGAAGCCCGCTGGCCGAATTGACTTTGGGTACTGAGGTCAGCACACTCGGGGCTCAAGTAAGCCAAGCCCCTGGGGGAAAAAGAACATGTCATATGATCTAGTGATCAGGAACGGTTTGATTGTCGATGGCCTCGGCAAGGCGCCATTCGAGGGCGACGTCGCTGTCAACGGCGATACGATCGCTGCCATCGGCAAGGTCGATGGCGAGGGAACCAGGGAGATTGATGCCGCCGGTAACGCTGTGACCCCTGGCTTTGTTGACCTGCACACCCACCTGGATGCCCAGATCGGATGGGACCCCCAGTTGACGCCCATCTCGTGGCATGGGGTGACAACGGCGCTGATGGGCAATTGCGGTGTGACGTTTGCGCCGGTCCGGCCTGAAGGAAAGGAATTTCTGGCAGAGATGATGGAGTCAGTGGAGGACATTCCCAGGCACGCCATTCTTACGGGTCTGCCATGGGACTGGAACTCCTACGGAGAATACCTGGACGCCATCCAGAAGCTGTCGCCGGCAATCAACGTCTCTGGTCTGGTCGGCCACTGCGCCTCGCGCTTTTATGTGATGGGTGAGCGCGCTGTGGATGAGAATCCCACCGATGATGAGATCAAACAGATTGCCGAGTTGATTGGCCAGTCGGTCAAACAAGGTGCGGTGGGTTTTTCCACCAATCGTCTTCCAGGGCACAGGCTCCCGGATGGTCGATCGATCCCGGGTACCTTTGCGACCGAAGCCGAGCTGGTGGCAATCTCCAAAGCAGTCGGCGAGAACGGCGGTTTTCTGCAAAGCGTCCTCAACTATTCGAAGCTGCCGGAAGAAATGGCGATGCTGAAGAAGCAGCTGACCGCGGCCGGAACGCGGGTGTTGTTCAGCGCACCGTGGAACGCGGGCGCCACAGAGGGCAGCAATGCCTACCAGGCGGACATTGACGACATGCAGGCTGGCGGCATGGACATTACCGGTTTGACGCTGCCCCGAAGTGGCGGCTTCATCTCCGGCATCAAGACCGACATCCTGTACGGTGTCGGTTTCAATTCTCCCTCGTGGAAGGCGCTTCGGGATCTGGACTTTGACGGACGGCTGGCAGCCCTGAAGGATGATGAGTTCCGGGGCCGCCTGATTGACGAAGCCAAAGAGAATCAGACCACCGACCGGCTGGCACAGTCGCTGTACTGGCTTGGTGAAGAGGATCGTCCCAGCTATATGAAGGGCCGGGAAGAAAGCCTGTCCAGCCTGGCCAGTGCGGCAGGTGAGCATCCTTCTGAAACCTGGATTCGACTGATGCTCAAGACCAACGGTCAGGGCCTGTTCCACATGCGGTTTTTCAACCTGGACCTGGAAGCGATTCCAGGCTTCCTGAAGAACGACTGGGTACTGCCCGGCCTCGGTGATGCCGGTGCCCACGTCAGCCAGATCATGGATACCGGCTGGCCGAGTTTCCTGCTTTCCTACTGGGTACGGGACCGTGGCGTCATCAGCCTCGAAACCGCCATACAGATGCTGACGAGTCGGCAGATGCGGGTACTCGGGTTCAAGGACCGTGGTTCGCTTGAAGTCGGCAAGAAGGCCGACATCAACGTGATCGACGTGGACAAGGTAGCCGAACGGCAGCCGGAACTGGTCCATGACTTCCCGGGCGGCGCCCCCAGGCTGATCCAGAAAGGCCGCGGCTATCAGAACACCCTGGTCAATGGCCAGGTGATTCTGGAGAACGACCAGCTCACAGGATCAAGAGCCGGAACCGTCCTGCGCAACCAAAATTAGGGTCAGAGTCGGGTCAGAGTCGAATTAATTGAGACCGGGATGGCGCTGGCGGCAACGTCAGCGTTCAGCCCAGCTAGAGCCCGTCCATGGAGCCCTCGTCAGCGTCAGCCAGTAGCTCGAAGGCGACAGGCGGGTCGCCGGAAGCCCTGAAGGGGCTGATCTGGCAACTACATCTCGATGGCCAGCAGCCTGATGAAGTCCTTCTTCTGCGCCTCGGTCATCTTCTCAAAGATGGGTACGCGCATCTCGGTGACTGGCCAATCGACAAGCTCAGGCGACTGGGTCTGCATCGTGGCGGCAATATTGTGCAGCCCGTTGCCTTCTTCTGAACCAGCCATTAATGGACCACTGACCGTCTCTGGCCAATACATCTCAGACGGTTGTTCTTCACCATAGGGGTTCTTTCGACCCACATAGGCCTCAATGGCCTGGCGCATGGCCTGTTCTCCCTCGCGGCGCTTTTGCTGGCCCGCTTTGCCATACAGCGCACCGGACTGGTTACACAGGGCAGCCCATCTTGCCCGAATGTGGAAGCCGCGAATGGCGAGCGCTTCCTCAGGTTCACCGTCGCCCCCCGTGATCTTGCCGTCTTTGACCATGATGTAGTAGCCCGACTTCTTGCGGCCCCCGGTCATCAGTCGCGCCGGTGGATGGGTGTAACACTCGGTGAACGCCCACTCGAAGCCTTCGGGCAGGTCTGCCGCCTCCAGTATCCTGACCGATGCCGCCGCACAGGCCTCACCCCATTCCTTTGAGCCGAATTCACCTTCCTTCTTCAAGGTGGACATATCGATAACGTATGACATTGATTTCTCCCGATCGTGAGCCCATTGAGCCGAAAACCATATCACATCGCCCGGGTGTCCCGACGCCAGCTGAACCGGGGCTCCACCCAAAACCGCGCTTTCCCCTGATCCGATTCAGGCCAGCGACCGCCCATCAGGATCACCGTGTCGGAACTTCAATAGAATGAAATAAAGATCCCCAAGGCGATGCCGGACGAATGGCGAATTGTGTACCATTTGTTGAATTCCCGGAGAAACACGCCATATTGCATTGCACGGTGAATTGAAAGAAGGACGTGGAGATGAGTGAGCAGATCAAGGATGTTACCGACGACGATTTCGCGGTACAGGTGCTGGCGAGGTCCCGGCAAATCCCGGTGGTGGTGGACCTCTGGGCGCCCTGGTGTGGGCCGTGCCGACAACTGGCGCCCATACTGGAGAAGGTCGCAGCCGCACGGGCCGGTGAGTTCGAACTGGTGAAACTCAACGTCGATGAAAACCCGAAGGTGGCGGCCCAGCTCGGGGCTCGCAGCATTCCCCTGGTGGTCGGTTTTCGCGATGGTCAGGTAGCCGCGCATTTCGTGGGCGCCCAGCCAGAGTCCGCCATCAGGCAGTTCATTGACCAGCTGGTTCCTTCCGAGGCCGACCGCCTGGTGAGCGAGGCCGAATCAGAGCGTGATGCAGGACGTGAGGTGGCCGCAGAGCGCTTGTTGCAGCAGGCCATCGAACTGGACAAGCACCATGAAGGCGCACGGATGACGTTGGCCAGGCTGTTGGGCGATGCCGACCGCATTGACGAGGCCCTTGAAGTGCTGGCAGCGGTCGCGTCGACTGGCCACGACGAGGCCGCCGCACTCCAGGCCGAACTTCAGCTCAAGCAGTCCGGCAATGTTGATACCGAAGCCCTTCGGGCGCGGGTAGCTGCCGACCCCGACGACCTGGACGCGGCGATTGCGCTGGGCCGGGCGCTGGGTGCGTCCGGGCAACATCAACAGGCGCTGGATCTGCTGCTGGGCGCCGTGGGCAAGGATGCAAGTTATGAAGACGGTGCAGCCAAACGGGCCGTACTGGACATCTTTAGTGTCCTGGGTGGCCAGAATCCCCTGACCCGGGAGTATCGCCAGAAGCTGGCGCGGATGTTGTTTTAGACGGCTGCCCGCTCGCCCTCACAGGAAGGCTGCTCTGTACTGCTGGTCCTGAAATCCGATCAGGAGCTTGCCCGAATCATCGATGACCGGGCGCTTGATCAGCGTCGGATTCGCGATCAGCAGGTCCGCAACGTTCCCCGCGTCCAGGGTCAGCCTGGTGCTGTCATCCAGCCCTCGCCAGGTTGTGCTGCGCTTGTTGACGAGGGTCTCCCAGCCGAGGCCCTCTGCCCACGCGTCGATCATGTCTTTGTCCAGCCCGTCGGTGCGCACGTCATGGAAGGCAAAGTCGATGTCGTGATCTTCAAGCCATCGCCTGGCCTTCTTGACGGTGTCGCAGTTCTTGATGCCGTAGACGGTCAGCATATGGTTTCCCCATGGTGATCAATGTTGAGTTGCCTGATCCTAAGCGACAGGTGGGGTAAGTGGCAAAGCGCCGGATGCTGGCGGTGCCACCGCCATCTGTGGGTGACACTGCCTGGCAGCGAGACATTCGATTGATGTGGTATGTTTAGGCATCAATTATTGAGGGCCCTGTATGGATATCAAGGTATACGACTGGATCGAATCTCACGCGAATCAGACGCCAGACAAGGTGGCGATTGAGGACCTCTACAGCAACCGCAGCCTGACCTATCGGGAGTTTCACGAACGGATCGCACGGCTAACGGATCATCTGGTGTCACAGGGCATCAGCAAGGGTGACCGAATTGCATGCCTGTCCTACAACAATCCAGAGATGCTCGAGATGCAGTTTGCCTGCAATCGACTGGGGGCGATTTTCGTCCCGTTGAATTTCCGCCTGACGGTTCCGGAGCTTGAGTACATCGTGACTGACTGTGGTGCAGCCGTGATGTTCGCTGATGTCGAGTTTGCCGAGACGGCTACGAGGGTCGTCGGGCTTGCGGGCGTGCCACAACTCATCATCACCAATTCCGATGGTAGCGACAGCCCCTACGAGCAGGCCATGGCGGCGGCCAGCCCGCGTTACGAATACGCTGATCTGATCCTGGACGACATCGCAACCATCATGTATACCTCCGGGACCACCGGGCATCCCAAGGGTGCGCTCATCTCCCATGCCATGGCGCTGTTCAATGCGGTCAACATGAGTGCGCCAGCGAAAGTCACGGCTGATTCGGTTCAGTACACCTTCATGCCGCTGTTCCACACCGGCGGCCTGAATGTTTTCACGCTACCGGTGCTGCATGCCGGGGGCCGCGTGATCCTGACCCGGGCGTTTGACCCGGGTGAGGTCCTGCGGGTGGTGGGCGACCCTGCCTATGGGGTCACTCATTTGCTGGCGGTGCCAGCCATGCTGCTGTTCATTGCCCAGCATCCTGACTTCCAGCGCACCGACTTCAGCCGCATCGTCGCGGGTTTCGTCGGTGGCGCCCCGGTACCGGTGCCCACCCTGAAGACGTTTCTGGCCGCTGGTGCGAATCTGCAACAGGGCTTTGGCATGACGGAGACCGGCCCCTCCTGCCTGGCACTGATGCCGGAGGATGCCCAAAGCAAGATCGGCTCTACCGGAAAGCCGGTCACGCATATCGAAGTCCGTATCGTTGATGAGCAGGGCCGTGATGTACGCACCGGTGAGATGGGAGAGCTGTGGGTGAAGGGGCCGAGCGTGACCACAGGATACTGGAACAAGCCGGAAGCCAACGCCGCCAGCTTTACCGATGGCTGGCTGCATACCGGAGATGCGGCGCGCCAGGACGAAGATGGTTTTTACTATATCGTGGACCGTACCAAGGACATGTACATCTCCGGCGGGGAGAACGTCTATCCGGCCGAGGTCGAGGACGTGATCTATCAAATTGACGGCATCGTGGAGGCCGCCGTGATCGGAGTCGCAGATGAACGATGGGGAGAAACCGGCAAGGCGATTGCCGTGCTGGAAGCGGGTTCAAACCTGACCGAGGATGCCATCATCGCTCACTGCGCTGAACGGCTGGCCAAGTTTAAACTGCCAAAATCGGTCGAGTTTACCGATGCCCTGCCGCGCAACGCCACCGGCAAGGTCCTGAAGACCCGTTTGCGGGAGCAGTTTGGCGATGGCTGACGTCATCGGCGTGCGGACCGGCGTAATGCAGCCAGGGAGGCCCGATGCAGGCAAACGAAGAGTTTAGGTCCGGGTTCGGGTTTCTGATGGCCGCCACCGGGTTCGCGGTGGGCCTCGGGAACATCTGGCGTTTTCCCTATATTACCGGTGAGAACGGTGGCGCGGCATTTGTGCTGGTCTACCTCGCCTGTGCCGTCGTGATTGGGATTCCCATCGTGATGGCAGAACTGCTCATAGGTCGCCGGGGTCAGGCGAGCCCCCCGGATGCCATGGCCCGGGTGGCCATCGGCGAGGGCGGGTCGGGTCGTTGGCGCAATGTTGGCCGGTTGAATCTGGCGACGGCCTTTGTGATCGAGGCCACCTATTGTGTGGTCGCTGGCTGGGTGCTCTGGTATCTCGCGAGGGCCATTCTCACCGGTTTTGCGGGTGTGGATGCGGCGGCAGCGAGTGACGGGTTTGCCGATACGCTGGGCAACGTCGGTGGCCTCATGTTCTGGACCTTCGCCAGCCTGGCGGTGACCGGACTGATCGTCTTTTTTGGTGTCAACGATGGTATCGAGCGGTCTGTTCGAGTGCTCATGCCGACGCTGTTTCTGCTGATGGTTTGCCTTGTGAACTACAACATGGTCAACGACGGCTTCGATCAGGCAATTGATTATCTGTTTACGCCGGATTTCTCCAAGGTCACGCCGGGGATGATCCTGGCAGCCATCGGTCAGGCGTTCTTCTCCATCGGCGTCGCCATGGCCGGGATGATGGTGTTCGGGGCATATCTGCCGAGCTCGTTCTCCATTGCCAGGGGTGCAGTGATGATCATCCTCATCGATACCGTGGTCGCGCTGCTCGCCGGGCTGATGATTTTCCCTATCGTCTTCAGATTTGGGCTGGACCCCGCGGGCGGAACCGGCCTGATTTTCCAGACACTGCCCATTGCGTTCGCCCAGATGCCGGGAGGCCAGTTTGTGGCGATCATCTTCTTCCTGCTGCTTTCAGTCGCGGCTGTGACGTCCATGGTGGGGCTGCTCGAACCTCTGGTGGCCTGGGTTCACGACCGATGGGCCGTGCCCCGGCATCGGGCCACGGTCTACACGCTGGCAGCGCTCGGTGCGACCTCCGTGTTCAGCGTTCTGTCCTATAACGTGATCAGTGACTGGCAGGTCTGGGGCTTCAATCTGAACGGGGTACTGGACTTTGTCTCCAACCAGATCATGTTGCCGATAGGTGGCCTGCTGATCGCTTTGTTTGCCGGCTGGTTTGTCTCCAGGGCCACCCTGAGCGATGAGCTTGCCATGGCCTCGCCAGCGATGTTCTCCCTGTGGTATCTGCTGATTCGCTTTGTGGCGCCCATCGCCATTGCCGTGGTGCTGGTGACCGGCCTGTTCTGAGTCAGCAAATATGCAAGGCCCGGCGATCAGCGCGCTGCGGATGTCGCTGCTCGAGTTGAAGGCGTCACGGATCAGGGCTTGCCTGGGGATCTGACTTCTGCGGGGGGTCCAACATCCGGTTGAGCCCGAGGTTATCGACCCATCCGTCGTATTGGGCGACGTTCGCGGGCAGGATGATCTTGCTGTTCTCCAGGGATTTCAGTGCGTCAATAAACTGCTCGCTGACTTCCAGCTTGAGCGCCTGCGGGCCTCCCTTGCTCATGACCACCTGCGCCATCTTCGTGATGGAGCCTGCGGTCGCTTCGGCCAGGGCGAGAATCTCCTGCGCCTTGCCCTCGGCCTCGTTGATACGGCGCTGCTTTTCGCCTTCCGAGCGGTTGATCAACTCCATCTTCTCACCCTCGGAGCGGTTGATCCGGCTCTGCTTCTCACCCTCACTGGTGGCCATGATGGCCCGCTTTTCACGTTCGGCGCGTACCTGTTTCTCCATCGCCACCCGGACGGTATCCGGTGGTGTGATGTTCTTGATCTCGTAGCGCAGAACCCGGATACCCCAGGATGCCCCGGCCTCGTCGAGTACCTCAACGACCTTGGCGCTGATGATGCCACGTTCCTCGAAGGTCCGGTCCAGGTCCAGAGTGCCAATCACGCTACGGGTGGTGGTCTTGGCGAGCTGCACAGCGGCGAAGCGATAGTCGGTAATGCCGTAGCTGGCCTTCACCGGGTCCATGACCTGAATGTAGATCACGCCATCGACCGATACCTGCACCTCGTCGCCGGTGAAACACTCCTGGGGCGGAACATCGATCGCCTCCTCACGGAGGTCCTGGACGAAGGTGACCTTGTCGATAAAGGGCATCAGCGCATGAAAGCCCGCATCCAGGGTCTTTCGATACCGTCCCAGCCGTTCCACGATGTGGGCGGTCTGGGTGGAGACCAGGCGGATGGACTGGAAGAATTTGACGATCAGGACGATAAAGACCAGACCCCATACTGCCATGACCGCGATATCGATCATGACTGGCCTCCTTTGCCGGAGCGGTCAGGGTGGTTGATGGTCTGGGCCACCTGATCGATGCCCGCGAAGAAGCCCTCCATCTGGGCCATCTCCCGGGGTACCAGGGAGACCTCGGCCATTTCAAAGACCTCCCGAAGGCGTCTGATGTACTGCTGGACGAGTTGCAGGTTCATCGCCTGCTGGCCACCCTCTGCCGTGATGGCCGCTGCCACCATCTGGCTGGCTCTGGCGCTGGCCTCTGCCAGAATGGAGATCTCCTGCGCCCGGCCCTCGGCTTCGTTGATGCGCTTTTGCCGGACGCCTTCAGACAGGTTGATCGCTTCCTGTCTTTCACCTTCCGACAGGTTGATCGTAGAGTCCCGGGCCGCGTTCGCAAGGGTGATTTCCGCCCGCTTGGCGCGTTCGGCCTCCATCTGCTTTTCCAGCGTTTCCGTGACATCTCTCGACGGGTTCATGTTCATGACCTCGTAGCGCAATACCTTGATGCCCCAGGGTTCCGAGGCATGGTCTATCTCTGTGACGATGGTCTCGTTCAGTTTGTCGCGTTCGGAGAAAGTCTCAGACAGGCTCATCTTGCCGACTTCGGACCTGACGGTGGTCTGGGCAAGGTTGATGGCCGCTACGAGATAGTTCTCGATTCCGTAGCTGGCCTTGTAAGCATCCATGACCTTGATGTAGAGCAGGCCGTCTACCTCTACCTGGATATTGTCCCTGGTGATACAGCTCTGGTGCGGGATGTTCAGGCATTGCTCGCGGATCTCGTGCCGGTAGGCCACCCTGTCCACGAAGGGGATCAGCAGATGCAAACCCGGCTCCAGGACCCCGCGGAACTTACCGAGCCGCTCGATCGCGGCCAGTTCACGCATGGGAACGATCAGAATCAGATGGTACAGAATGAAGCAGACGATGATCAGAAAAACAGTAATGTAGGCGAGCATGAAGACTCCTTTTCAGTGGCCGCTGAGCTTTCGTGCAATCGGGTCGACCGGTTCCACCAACAGGGAGATGTTTTCCCGCGAGACAATCCGCACGGTGGTGCCAACCGGTATTTCCTCACCTTCGCCGAGGGCATGCCAGCTGGTACCGCGGAATCGGACCTTGCCGGGACGGTCCGCCGGGCCGATCGTCTCGATGACCGGTACGAAGTGGTCAATATCGTCCAGAATCTCGTCAGTGTTGGCGACCGTGGAATCACCTTCAGTGAAACGGCTTACCACCATGCGAAGGGCCACCACGAGTACCAGGGATGAAATGAAGAACAGTGTCAGGGCGCTGACCCAACTCGTCACCAGGCCGAAGTAGATCGCACCTGCAACCAGCACACAGGCCGCGCCCAGAAAAAAGACCACGCCTCCGGGGATGATCAGCTCGGCAATCATGGCCACCGCCCCGATGATCAGCCAGCCAATTGGATTCAGTAGAATGTCCATGTCTGGATTTGACGCCATTGTGACATAATATGTCAAGTCATTTTCGGTGCCACCGTCTGGTCAGTCAGGGCTTTCCGGGAAGTTCAGGCCGTGCGCTGCGCGGTCCGGAAGCTGGCCAGTACCACTACGGCGCGGCTGGCATCGGCACGCTCAAGGCTCCATGTAAATACGGTTCTATGGCGTTCGGCTCTATGGCGCGCGGCGGGGGAGACTTATCAGCACGACCACGGCGTGCCTGATACAGACACGCTCAGGGCGGTCAAATCAGTCCACGGGTCATCAGTAGTCGTCCCTCGAGTTCTCAAACACGAAACCATCTTCGGTCATGATCAGCCGGTGGCGATGACCCTCGGCAGAGGCGTCGGTGGCGTCGTATCCGGCGTCTCCGGTCCACATGGCGACGCGGGTGCCATCGGAAAGTTTGCCAATACGAGTCTGGTAGATTCGGTGCGGCTGGGCGTCGAAGCGGGCAAGCAGGTCCGGGATGGCGTCATAACGTGACACATGATGCAGGGTGACCCAGGTCGGCGGGGCAAGATCAATCTCACCCTTCGAATGTCTCTCGAGTGCGTGTTTCGGCTTGATCCAGGCATGGTCCTGGATCTCATGGCCGTCGACTTCGATGGCCTCATCGGAGTCCAGGGCAGTGGCGAAAAACCAGGTGGCGTAGCGGCGCGGCGTGCTCGCGGGCGGCGTCCAGTGGGCGAAATGTACGAACTCATCCGCCTGAACGGACAGCCCCGTTTCTTCCATGGTCTCCCGGGCCGCGGCGTTGCGCGCCGCCTGATCGAGGTCGCCGTCCTCGGGGTGATCTTCCGGGTCTATCCGACCACCGGGAAAGACCCACATCCCGCCAAAGTGCACCTTCGAGGTCCGGTGCAGCATCAGCACCTCAATGCCCGATTCGCCGTCTTTGAGCAGCACCACCGTGGCTGCCGGGATGGCAGGCGAGCTCTCTGCCTCCGGCTTGTCGATGTCTCCGTAAATGTCATTTCGGTGCTGTTTCTTTCCGTCGTCGCTCATTGGCGAAGCCCTCTCTGGCAAAGGGCGCCATCTTGCCCTTTGTGGTCCGACATATCCAGTGGGCCGGTTGGTGACCGCGCCTGTGTCGGCTGCCTGGTTGCGCTCCCGGCAGTTCTCGGCGATAGTAGCCCGGAGTGTGCCCGTTTCAGGCATGTCGTAATCGTGCAGGGTCGTCGTGCGAGAAAGTGATCAGGCTGGCACCTCGTATCCGTGAACTCCATGAAAGATCGCCATGACACACCTGACCAAAAACCAGATTGAAGATTTCGAGCGCGACGGCTTTCTGTCGCCGCTGGACCTTTTTTCATGTGACGAGGCCGTTGCGTTGCGGGCGTCCCTGGAAGCGATCGAGCGCGAGTTTGCCGATCGGAATCTGCTGTCGGTTCGTTCCGGTTTGCCCATCACGACGGCCTGGGCATGGGATCTCGTGCACGATGCCCGCATCGTCGACCCTGTGTCCGACCTGCTGGGGCCGGATGTCCTGCTCTGGTCTATGGACTGGTTCATCAAGGAACCGGGCAGTACCTATGTGTCCTACCATCAGGACGCGACATACTGGGGACTGGAACCCCATGATGTGGTCACCGCGTGGGTGGCCTTGTCGGATGCCGGCCCTGCCACCGGGCCCATGAAATTTCTGCCGGCAAGCCACCGGGGCCCGATCTACGATCAGGAAGACACCTTTGCCGAGGGGAACCTGCTCAGCCGCGGCCAGACCATCCGGGGCGCCATTGACGAATCGACTGCCGTCCTGGCACCACTTGCCACGGGGCAGATGTCGCTGCATCACGTCAGGGTGGTCCATGCGTCTGACCCGAACACCACCGATGATCGTCGTATCGGGATGGTCCTGCGGTACTGCGGGTGTCACGTTCGTCAGACCAAGGTCGACGGCGACCGGGCCATTCTGGTCCGAGGCAGGGATACCCACGGCCACTTTGAGATGATCCCTCGCCCGCGGGTGGACCGGGGCGAGGCCGAACTCGCATTGTTGCGGGAATACGGGCGCACAAGGCATCGCGCGTTGCATTCAAAGGACTATCTACAGGATGAGTCACAGGACCCGCGACAAGGCCATTCACAGGGCCAGTCGCAAGAGCATTCACAGGGCCACCATTCACAAGACCAGTCACAAGACCAGTCACAAGACCAGTCACAGCAATGATCAAAAGGGCTCAGTGTGTTGACTATACCTTCGGGGACGTGAGATTTTCGCGCCTGCACATCATCAATCACAGGAATGACCCATGGCAGAACTCAGTTTCGACCACATCCATCTGATCAGTGAAGACCCGGATGCGACGGCAGGCTGGTACGAAACGATGCTGGGCGCCCAGATCGCCGGACGGTATGAACTGCGTGGCGCGCCCCAGATAACAGTAAAACTGGGGGGTACGAATCTGCTGGTTAGGGGCCGGCGTTCAGGAGAGACCCCGACCGGGACCTCTCCCATGCAGCAGTTTGCGGATTTTGCGAGTCACAACGAGTGGGGCACGGATCATTTCGGGTTTACCTATCGAGGCGATCTGTATGCCTATGTTGAATCACTCAAAGCAAAAGGCGCGGAATTCTCGGTCGAACCCTACGAGTTCAACCCGGGGACAGTGATCTGCTATCTCGCAGCACCGGACAATGTCAGTATTGAGATCGTTCAGGCGAAGTAATCCCGTGCGCTGTTCAGTCGGGCTCGGAATCTCCGGGTGCGGTGTGAAGTCTAGCCCCCCGCGCACTGTTCAACGTGCTTTCCAGCGAGGTCTATCGGTAACCTGAGCTTCGCCCCAATCCTTGTGATGATTCGCTGCCCTGGCCCAGGTGTGCCGATGGGATTGAGGGTCAGATGCGGATTGATGGCGGGCGCTCCGCTACAATGCACTTGATCCTCAAGGAGAAAGTGATGATAAGACATCTTGTAATGCTGCTGCTGGTCGCAGCCTCAGCCAGTTGCACTTGGGTCAAGCCAACTGAAGAGGGCTTGGAAATCATGATGCGGGACCAGGCCGAGGTGGCTGACTGCACGCGTGTCGGCAAAACGACCGCAATGAGCCGGGTCAAAGTGGCTGGCGTCAAACGCAAAGAGAAGAAAGTCATGCTGGAGCTGGAAACAATAGCCCGCAATCAGGCGGTCAAGATGGGAGGCAATGTGATCAGTCCGCTGGGGCCCATCGAGGGCAATGAACGCAGTTTTGGGGTCTACCGCTGCGAGTAGACGCCGGTTTGCGACACGCTGGTGTGGCGTTGTGTTAAACGATTGACTGCAACGAGCGATGGAAACGACTGAACCTAAAGCAGGCGGCAGGACAGTTCACTTGCTGGGCTGATCTGTGCCTGGGTCGATAATGGTCCGGGCGGCGAGCAGAAACAGCACCGATGAGAAGCCCCCGGTCGTCAGCAACATGCACATCACCAGAATCTGGTACCGGGCTGCAATGAATGGGTCCACACCGGAGAGGATCTGGCCGGTCATCATGCCAGGCAGGGAAACGAGCCCCACCGCAAACAGCGAGTTGATGGTGGGAATGAGCGCGGCGTTTAACGCCGTGGCCCTTGCAGAGGTGTAGCAAGCGCCGCCCTTGACCTCGGCCGTCACTCGCTCCAGTGCGAGGCTGACGCAATTCATGGAAGTGGCGAAGATCATGCCAGCCAGTGGCACCACATACTGGGGCGAGTACCAGACCGGCAGCGACAGCACTACCTGGGTGACCAGAATCAAGGTTGCGCCGCCAGCCAGGGCAATGGCACCGAGCGCGAGTCCAAACAGCCGAAACCGGTCGTCCGGGACATTGCTGACGGCAATCCAGCTGGCCGCCGTGACCATCACGATCAGCACCGCCAGAATGATGCTGGCATGGTTGGTCTCAAAGATGAAGGCAAGCGCGTAGCCGATGAGCAGCAGTTGCGCCAGCATGCGGACGACACCATAGGCCGCATGAACCGCGTTCAGGGACCAGAGATACAGAACGACGATGAGCCCCGCGACCGGGATCAGTGAGATGGCCAGCCGCGTCAGAGGAATGATTTCTACCGTGGTGGCCATGGCCGGCTCAGGGGTTTCCGAGCAGGGACTGCTGCAGCTTGTGAGGCGCCGATGGTTCGATCAGCCATTCCGTGATGAGTGCGTCGACCAGGTCGCGACCGGGCCCGGTAAACAGAAAATCGCCATTCAGCCGGACGGACGTTCCCAGACCCGGAGCGTCCAGCAGATGGATCACATCATTGCTCTGCAGATCGCCATAAACCTTCCTTGCTCTGGCAAAGAGCCTGTCTGACAGTTCAGCCTTGAGCGTTTGCGCCCAGTCCTGGGGAATCGTGTCCGGCGGCCGGCCGTGTACCTGGATCACGATGCTGACCGGGGTGCTCTCGTCCAGCACGTAATCGATCTCTGACGAGGGCCGCGGCAGATACAGGGCGCAGGTGTACAGGTCCACAAAGAAGGCCTGGCGCTTGCCTAGCCCGTTTTGAATGAGGCGCTGGCCATCAGCATCGATGGATGGGGGAAAGACCGGCGCCTTTGGCTCATCTGCCTTTGCAGCGGCCAGCGTTGCCAGCAGGCCAGCCACGATGACGTTCAAGCGCAACCCGGAGCACTGCAGCTCAGGCTCCACGGATACCCATCAGGTCCTCAAAGTTGGCTCGATAGAACCGGTCCTTCACCGCCTCCGGAAGATCAGCCGTGCTGCGCTCGAAGCGGCCGTAGGGATTACGGCCACCTTCCAGGTGTGGATAGTCTGAAGAGAACATCAGCACATCAGGGCTCGACTGCTCGATGATCCAGCCGGCGGGTTCGGTGGGATAGGGCGTCACCCGTACCTGGCGCGTGATGTATTCCGACGGCATGAGTTCGAGCTTCTGCAGGCGCGGCTCGTGACGAGCGAACGCTTCGTGGGCGGAATCGAGTTGCCGCATGAATCCGGGTAGCCACGACGCGCCCAGTTCGATCACGCCGATCCTGAGGTTCGGGAAACGATCCAGCACGCCATCCAGAATCAGCATGGACAGGGCCTGCATCGGGCCATGGGGAATCGCCATGTACGAGATGGAACGAAAATTCTCATCACCACCGTGAAAGTCCTGAACCTGGGGCAGCCCATTGTTGGCGTGTGCCCTGGGCAGCACCCGATCAGCCACCCCAACATGAAACAGGATTGGAACCCCGGCCTCTGTGGCCTGGGCCCAGACCGCATCCAGTGCGACGTGACTGGTCGCGTGATTCCGGGGGCAGGCCCATGGAACCAGCAGGGCGCTGCAGCCGGCTTCAATGGCTTGCCGGGCAGCGCCCGCTGCCCGATCAAGATCGGCCAGGGGTACATATCCCACCGCGAGTGAGCGGTCACTCACGGCGCAGAACTCCGCCTGGGCGCGATTGGTGGCCGCGGCGGTGCCATACAGCAGGTCCGGATCATTGCCGTGCTCCAGTTCTTCCAGCAGCACATTGCAATAGGTGGGAAACACCAACTGGGCCTGAACGCCGATCAGGTCAATCGCCCCGATGCGATCCTGCTGATCGAAGGCGCCGATGGCGCGGTAATTCTTGCGGGCCATGACCTCCAGTTCGTCCTGGCGGCGATGGTCGGGATCGTTCTGCAGCGCCATGGCAGTCTGGATTTCAGTCTGGCGCGCGGCGCCGAAATCCCGGTCCAGCAGCCGCTTCAACCGGTCCCGGATGCCGGACTCAACAAAGGGTTCCAGCCAGTTTCCGGGCTCCATCACGTGGGCGTCCGCATCGTGGACGATACGACCTTCAATATAGGGCACTGCGACCTCCCATGGGTGGCTGGCTCGACCGGCCTGGTGCTTCAACCATAGCGAGGCGGCGTCGTTGCAGCAAGGGTTGTGTCAGGCGCCACAGGAAGGACTCGCGAAGGGACTCAGTTTGTCGTACGTTTGGACGTCAGCCATTGGATTTGACCGAGAAGTGAAGATGTATCAGCTCCATATCGCAAACAAGAACTATTCGTCCTGGTCGCTGCGGCCCTGGGTACTGATGAAGACGCTTGGCATCGAGTTCGAAGAGCGTTTGTCGCCGTTTGAGGCCGAGGACAATTTCGACCGTTTTCGGGCATTCTCACCCACCGGCAGGGTGCCATGCCTGATTGATGATCACCTCGTCATCTGGGACTCCCTCGGTATTGTCGAGTACCTTGCCGACACGCACCCATGGGTGTGGCCGGCTGACCACGAAGCCAGGGCATTTGCGCGTTGCGCGGCGGCCGAGATGCACAGCGGATTCGATGCGCTGCGTTCGACCTGCCCCATGAACTGTGCCATCAAAGTGGCGATGCACAGCACCAGCCCGGCATTGCAGAAAAACATCGACCGGCTGGACGAACTCTGGTGCGAGGGCCTCAGGCGCTTTGGCGGGCCGTTCCTGGCAGGCAGTCAGTTCACCGCGGTGGACGCCTTCTATTGCCCCGTGGCATTCCGGGTCAGGTCCTATCAGTTGCCGCTCTCAGCCCCTGCGGTAGACTACGCGGCCCGGCTGATCGACCTTGACGCC
This sequence comes from Pseudomonadota bacterium, assembly GCA_027624035.1. Lineage (GTDB taxonomy): Bacteria > Pseudomonadota > Gammaproteobacteria > Pseudomonadales > Azotimanducaceae > UBA7455. The sequence continues at coordinate 32,130 of JAQBUI010000014.1, forward strand.
ATGCGCGCCTGGGATCGGGCTGCCATCGGTGAAACGTGGAAAGAGCAGGGCCACGAGGCAGAGGCTGCAGAGGCTGGGAAGATCATAGAAGACCGCCGAACGGCCACGGCATTTTCTTGACTCACCCCCACTCCTTCGGTTTAATAGCCGCCTCGCGCAAGCGACCTCCTTGTCAGCAGTTTTTCTTACGGCCAGATAGCTCAGTCGGTAGAGCAGGGGACTGAAAATCCCCGTGTCGGTAGTTCGATTCTACCTCTGGCCACCAGGTTCGTAGCTTTGCCCCGAAGGGCAAAACACGAACGGCGAAAGGCGTTTGGAACAAACGCCGAAAGCCACGTGCGATCACTCTTGCGGGGCTTTTCAACGAACTCACAGTTACACCGAAAATCTCGGGCGAAAGCGTTTTCGCATAGCGAAAATCGCGAAAGCCAAACTGGACACCCTCCCAGCACTTGCTCCTTCTACGCTTGCCAGTGAGTTCTCAGGGTTGACCAAAAACAGGTTGACCATTTGGAATCCCTCGTAAGAAATCATCACGGTGTGTACACCAGTCGAAAGTATGGGCACTCAATGCCCCATTAACAGACCTGAAGAAGCATCTCGACTCTTTTGAGCCAAAGCAAGAAATTGGTGCTTACCGTCATGGCCCTTGCTGCGTATTATCTTTGATGTGGTGGAACTGCTGCGTGTAAAGGGCTTCCAAGTCAGACAACCCGCGGAAGGGTACCCGGAAGATCGCAGACCTGCCGTAACAAGTGGATTGGCTTGATGGGCACTTGATGTGAGGAGATCAAAAAGAATGCGTCCCATCGAGACATTCGTCGAAGGCAGAAACTCATGAGTAACACCTGTGGAAAGTGAAATCCTTGATAGCCTGGTCAGAGGCGCTGGAATCGGTCTTGCCGGGTTTCTATGCATCCATCAGCTCACGGTGTTACGCAAAGTTCATGGTGCTGCCCGAGGTGTCATGTTCGGTATGGGCACGGCTGGTTATCTCATTTGTTCAGCATCGTGGTTCAATTTTCTACCCGCCTCTGTCTATTGGCCGCTCCTGGCGCTTTGCATGTTTAACCCACTACTGTTCTGGTTATTTGCTCGAACCGTGTTCGCTGACGTATCTCAAGTCAGCAAACTGGAGTGGAGCGTCGGCGCTGGCTTTTCGTTAGTTGTCCTTGTCAGACTCGTGGCCGGTGAATCTGAAGCGTATGGCTTAACGTCTGTCGTGCTCCAGGTGGCCGGCATTGGGCTGGTGCTCCATATATTGATTATCGTCGCCAGTGGATTCAGAGTGATCTATTGGAAACCCGCCGCCGAAGCAGAATCATCATTGTGTTGACCATCGGCTTGTATATGTTACTGGTTGCCGTTGCGGAGCTGACGCTGTCAGGCCAACCACCACCCCACACGGTTGCGCTGCTCAACGCCACCGGCATACTTTTCCTCATAGCCGGTATCGCGGTAGTGATGACGTCGTTGAATAGAGAATTCTATCCGGCACATGCAGCCCACGATAATCAAGATAAGACGGTCAAGAGCTTCGATACTGAACTTACGGACAAGATTGTCGCAACCATGGAAGCCGGCGCCTACAGGGATGAAAGCCTGAACCTGGCAGTCCTTTCGGGAACATTGGGAGTGCCGGAATATCAGCTGCGGCGGGCTATCAACCAGGGGCTGGGTTATCGAAACTTCAATTCGTTCGTCAATGAATATCGTCTTAAAGAGGTGGGTATGGCGCTGGCCGATCCCACAAAAGCCCGTCTTCCGATCCTGACCCTGGCACTGAGCGCGGGGTTCAGCTCTATCTCCCCCTTCAACAGAGCGTTCAAAGCAGAGTTTGGTACGACGCCCTCCCGGTATCGGGCAAGCCACAATGGTCAACCCCTAAAAAACTCCTAGCGATTCTTAAAAAACAAGGGCCATTTTAGAATCGCCGCGCATTGCTTGTCGGAAACCGGTCAGATACCGGCAGTCAGACAAGAGATAGCGCACATGAAAAGACCCCGTTTTATAGCCCAACAATCCAGTCATCCCCAGGGCCTGGTTGGCAACGTGATCGCCAGGATCATGGCCGCGGAAACAGTACCTGAGAATTTGCATGCGTTGAGCCTACTTGAACTGCAGGCGGGTGACCGCTTTTTGGACATCGGTACCGGCCACGGGAGCGCGTTGCTGAAGGCAGCACAGTCCTGCGAACTCGACCTTGCCGCCGGCATAGACCCGTCCACTGTCATGGTCAATCTGGCATCGAGACGCGCCAGAGTGGCGACCACTACCGTCGATATCCAGATCAAGCAGGCGACTGTTGCATCCATCCCATTTCCGGATCGAAGCTTTAACAAACTGCTAACCGTACACACGATCTATTTTTGGGACGAGTTGCGTCGAGGACTTGAAGAGATATTTCGGGTAACAGCACCTGGGGGACTATTCGTTTCCTGTTTTCGCCCGGGAGAAGACCAGTCCTTTAGAGACAGTTTCCCCGATGGCATCTACCAGAAACATAGCAAGACAGATGTATTGAATGCGACCCAAAGGGCCGGATTCACCCTTGCTCGAAATGCGGATCATCCTTCAGATGAACGATTGAAACCACTCGCGTTTGTTGTCGCTAAGAAACCGGTTGGTGTGCTATGAGCGCTCAGAACAACATCAACCAGCCGACAACGCTCTTGACAAGACTTCGCCTGTCGCCACCCGAACCACTATCGGCAGGTCAACTTCAGATCCTGTTGCTGCTCGGGTTTAGTGTCGCCGTGGGTCGGTACGACAGCGAACTGTTATCTCTTGTCATTCCATTCGTCCAGGCGGATCTTGGAATGGAAGATCACATGGTTGCAAACCTTGTTGGTCTGTCAAAACTTGGCGTTATTGCTGGTCTGTTTCTAGGCATACTTGCAGATCGCTTCGGAAGAATCCGGCTCCTTGGGTTCACCATTTTTGGCCTGTCACTGGCCACCGCCGCGACCGCCTTTGCTCAAACACCGGCACAGTTCGTTGCAGCCCAGTTCTGGGCCCGGGCCTTCGTGGATGCGGAATCAGGGCTCGTGGTGATCTTCGCGGTTGAAATATTGGCGAGCCGAAACAGAGGATGGGTACTGGGTGTTGGCGCTGCCTTCGCAGCACTAGGTAGCGGCGTCGCCGCGATTGCCTTCGCCCTGATAGACGACCTGCCAGGAGGATGGCGTGCGCTGTACATTGCGAGCCTTTCCGGTATTTTCCTCGTGGCATACATGAGGCGACGAATCCCGGAGACGACGCGCTTTACTCATGCGACTCAGGCTTCCACGGATGCAGGTATCGAGCCGCGACTGATAGCGCCCGTGATTGCACTGTTTCAAAGCAGCTATCGCCATCGCCTGGTGACCCTCTCTCTTGTGCAGTCGATTTTCGGATTCGGCGTGGCAAGTGCTTTTGCCCTGCAATCAAAACATTTGATCGAAAACCACGGATTCGAACCAGCTGAGATCACGATCCTTTTCATCCTCGGAGGTGCACTGGCTATCTTTGGTAATCTCGCAGGCGGCCTGCTTGCGGACCGATTTGGCAGAAAGCCGATACTGGGATTGTTCCTTGTCCTGACTTCATTGGGCATCGTCGGCTTTTATCTTGGGAAAGGAACTGCAGTCGTCGCGTTCTGGATTCTATATGCCTTCTCACAGTTCGCCGTCGGTATCATTCTGACAGCCTACGAAGCTGAGCTTTTCCCAACGCGTCAGCGAGCCACGGCGGGTAGTGTCATCAGCATCGCCGCTACATTGGGGTTTGCCACCGGGGCGTTCTCTGAAGGACATCTATACACCCTGACCGGGAACCACCAGATCGCCGTGGCAATGCTCGCACTCTCTTTACCCATCGCTTATTTCGTGATTGGTCGATCACTGCCAGAGACCGCCAACCGGGATTTGGATGATGTATCACCTGATCCGGATCACAAGTTGAAAGGGCCAGGAAAAAGCATTCAGGTAGAGGAGCAGTTGGCATGAGTGCCAATTTAGTCAAAGGGATGTTGTTCCCGGCTGTACTGATCAGTGAGTTCCTGGCTTTTTACAATCTGATCAACATCGGGTGGCACCCCGGTATTGCGCTATTTGTACTGACAGTGGTCGGCTTTGTCGTCATCGCTCTGCTGGAGTGGTTAATCCCCTATCGTAAGGACTGGTATTGGTGGACTGATCGGCAGGTGTTCAACGATTTAATCCATGGCGCAGCGCTCAGCACCATCGGCCCTCGCCTGGGGGAAATTCTGTTCTCCAGTCTGGCTGTATCAGGCGCTGCCGCGGTAGCAGGTCTTTATGAGGCGGGAATATGGCCCGTCGAGCTGCCGGTATGGATACAAGTGTTGCTCGTAATCATATTCGCAGACTTTCTGGACTGGTCGAAGCATTGGCTGTACCACCACAGTCCAGCCCTCTGGCCTATCCACGTTCTGCATCACAATCCTGAGCGTTTACACATTGCCAAGGCGGGGCGGCTTCATTTTCTGGAAAGCACGGTCCGGTTCCTGGTAATCAGTGTTCCTCTCACCGCGCTTGGCGCACCTCCTGTCACGCTATTCTGGTTCGCCGCCTCTCAAAACTTTTTGGGCAATCTCAATCATTCGAACGTGGATTTTCTGGTACCACGGTGGCTGAATTACCTAATGGCCACACCGCAGGTACATAGGCTACATCATGCCAATGACCCGGATCTGGGCCGGTCGAATCTGTCATCGTTCACGATGATCCCTGACCATCTGTTTGGCACGTTTCGGGATCCGGCAACACACCCTTATGCAAACGTCGGGATTGCTGAGGACCCGGTTCCGAAGAACCTGTTTGGTCAATTGGCAGCCCCACTCATGTGGCCGCTTTTGATGCGACGCCATCTCAGATATTCAACTACCCCCGTTACCACAGGAGAGTGACCATGCGTCTAATCTGGCTACCACTATTCATTTTCGGCTCGATGGCAAACATAGCAAAGGCGGGTTCTATTGAAGGGCTATGGGTCCCGCCTGCAGGAGATGCGATCATCAGCATCGTGGAGGAGGACACACTCAGAATCAGTCTAAGGCGAACGCTCGATCCTACCCTCCTTGATACCAAAAACCCTGACAAACGACTCCGGTCAAGACCCCTATCAGGAATCCTGCTCGGACAGGGATTCAAATCCGAAGGATCCAGTTGGGTCGATGGTCACCTCTATGATCCTGGAAGTGGGAAGACCTATCGCGGCCGCATTACGCAAATTGATGAAAATCACATTGAGCTGCGCGGCTACGTCGGAACACCTGTGTTCGGAAGAAGCGAGGTATGGACTCGTTTCGAGCTGTTCAGATCTCGGATGATGAAGATGTTGAGTCAGGAGCCGGATCATTGAGTTCCTCCTAATCTACAGAATATTCTGGCCTCAACCGCCACGTGGGATTTGTTCGACGACGCACCAACCCAGGGTTGCACGCGTTGCCGCGACTGCCGGCGAGGCCGTGCGCTGCCACTCAGAAACCAGACACCAGGCCATACAAATGAGCCATGGTACGCCATCAGGTGGAGTTGACCCGGGTCATAGGTCAGCGACCTATGACCGCGAGTTTGGACCAGCACCTACATCCGCGCGGCGTTACCCGAAATGAGCTCGCTAAACACCCTCCGAAAATGCTTGGCTAAGCAGAGAGAGAAATTCCATTCGATGCGGGGCTTGCGAATAACACTTGCCGATATGTATGCTTGATAATACATTATGAATCTTTATGTGTTACCAAGATCACATTATGGCCACCCCTCACAGACCTCCACCCGCCGCAAGAAGGGCGATCCGAAAGCTCGGGGAAGACATCCGAACAGCGAGATTGAGACGAAACATTTCTATGGAGATTGTCGCAAGTAGAGCTGCCACGAGCCGGTCCACGCTGGCAAGAATCGAGAAGGGTGATCCTGCTGTGAGCATTGGTATAGTCGCTGCTGTCTTGCAGGCCCTGAACCTCCTGGAAGGGCTGGCAAACCTGGCAGAAGCTTCAAAGGACTCGGTAGGTCTCGAACTTTCCAAAGACAGCCTCCGAAAGCGGACGTATTCACCAAGGTCCAAGACCCGGTGAGTACGTAGAGGTCCACCTGGACCGGCAAGGAGGGCTGAAGCGTCTCGGAACAATGAGGCGTATTCCCCGAGCAGGAAAGGAGGCGGTCTCCTTTGAGTACTCTGCGGAGTGGACGGAGTCGGGAAAACATTTTCCTACTGGGTCAGCAAGGGTCTCAGATCCAGCCAGGGTCGTGGTCGACTCCGATAGCAAGTTACTATACGACGGCATGCGGTTGATGATCCGAATCCTCAAACGGCTGCAGTCGGTCGTGAACACCAGCTATGTCAACCACAGTCGTCGTGCCAAGCGACACTGGTTTGCGGCCTGTCCCTGGGTTTTGCCTTGAACTTTTTGGTTTATGGCGCGAGTATTGAGGAAATACAGACTTTGGGGGACGGCATCATGAGACGGATCCGTTTTACGGGGCTGTTGCTGACCGTCGTATGCCTCAAGGCGTTCAGTGACGGCGAACCAATCATGCTCTTTCCACCAGCATCCAATCAGCTCCAGCAGGGCTTCGTCCGAATCATCAATGGGACATCGGCATTTGGAGAAGTTGAAATTGAGGGTGTTGACGACAACGGTTTCGTCTATGGCCCAGTCAGTTTCAAAATCGCTCCCTATGCTGCACAGCAAGTCAATTCAAATGACTTAGAAATGGGAAATGAGAGCAAAGGACTTGAGGGCGCATTTGGACAAGGTAGCGGGAATTGGCAACTCTTTTTCACCTCGAACGTATCGCTCACGACTCTCGGGTTCATTCGTACGCCCGAAGGCTTCATGACTTCCATCCACTCCTACGCGGATGCGTTTGTTGGCAAGATCCACGATGTTGATGTCTTCAATCCCGCGCAAAACCTCAATCAAGTGAGCAAGTTGCGAATTGTCAACCTCCGAGGGGCCAATTCAGCAGTGGAGATTTCGGGCACCGACGACTCCGGGAACACCCCCTCTGAGACCGCTGAATTCGTGATGGCGGCATGGTCATCAATCGAGTTGACGGCAACCGACATCGAAGAGGGTAACCCAAGCAAAGGAATAAGTGGCGGAATCGGCGACGGTCAGGGGAAATGGCGCCTAAGGGTGATCACCTCCCAGCGCTCGAAAGTAATGAGTTTGCTTGAAGCACCAGGTGGGTACTTGTCAAACCTTTCCCCATCCCAGCAACCAGGTCGCGACAAGGAATTCCCCGATCTCGGATGCACTGATATTGATGGTGCGTCAATCTTTTCGCAGGAAGACGAGCCAGTTTACTTGGGATTTTTCGGGAGCGATTTTGCCTCCGATTCAGTGAACAATACATTCGGATCCTATGGTAGTAGCTTCGGATCGGGCAGTATTCGCAACGAATTCGGCAGATATGGGAGTAGTACTGGTTCATACAGTCACGCGAGTTCCTTCGCATCGAATCCACCTGTCGTTGTTAAAGAAGGAAGGACCCTCTTCTATCTGACCATCAGAAGTAGCTATTCGTCGGCCAGCTATTCTCTCGCGACGATTGACAGTTCTTGTTCGTTCTACAAATCCAGTCGAGCTGATTTCTTTTCGTCTCCTTATTAGGATGAGGAAGAGACATAGACATCCCTCACCTCGTATCCGTCCTTGGGCCTTGCCTCATGCTCCACGATCCCAAGCATGAATACCTTGACCTGCTGCCAGACGAGGACGATGCCATGAATGCCAAAAAAGTTGGTGCGTCGATTGCCTACCGCCTCGCCCTGGGGCCCAATGCAGCGAAGAAATCCCTCACGCTGCAAACTGATTCAGCCCGTGACAACCAGACGAAGCCCAACGAGCTGGTAAGTCGCCAAGCCGGTTTTACACTACACGCCAGGGTGGCCTGCAGATAGATAATCGAAGCGCCAATGATACCGTGCATGGCGCATTCTTCATCAGGCACAAGGTCCAGCTCGGACTCAGCATCCCGGTATAGATGCCCTGGCCGTTTCAAGTATCGCGAAACGCTTTTGGCGATCGTAAAGGTGATCGCATCGAGATTTTCAGGCGTCGGTGGCTTCACTGGCCAGAAGTAGCCGTCCGCGTCATAGGTGCCATTCAGATACAGCATGCGGAAGTCCAAATCTAAATTGAGCGCAGAGCCGAAGCCGCATCTCGTCAGCCAGCCTCTTGTGGGCCAGCTATTTGGCCCGTGAACGCTTTACTCAGGCTACTAATCTTGCGTGGGCCATGGCATTGTTCCCATGGCGCCAGAGATTGGGCCTTGATAGAGGCTCAACACCGTGGGAATCCGGAATCAGTTCTCCGCCGGGTGGGTGGGGCCCTTCGGTGTATTGTAGATTTCGCAATGCACCCACCCCAGTTCCAAGTTAGTACGCAGGTTGCTACCATCACCCGGCCTGATCAATTCTTTTGCGGAGAGCAGCATGCTAAAACCAGGAACGAGACTAAAAAGCGCCGTGTGTGATGGCGAATTCATGATCGTCAAAGCCGCTGAAGGCGATGAACTCTCCTGCGGGGGCACAGTCTGTGATGCGTCGCCTGATCGCGTGGAAGGTGACGAGGGCAAGATGAACGGTTGCGTCATCGGAAAACGCTACATCAATGCCGATGAAACCATCGAGGTACTCTGCATCAAAAACGGTGAAGGTTCGCTCTATTGCAATGGCGAAGAACTCATGACCAAAGATACCAGGAAACTGCCCTCATCTGATTGACCGGGCGCTTTCATGGAAGTTCTGGCCACACGTTGTGCCGTCCGGAAAACTTCCCGGCACGACAACGGCGTGCCCGACCCGGGCACGCTGAGGGCTCCTGGGTCACTGGATTACCGGTTGGCGCGACCCTGGCAGATCAGCAGTGAGAACGGATACTGGCACATCAACCAGATGGGACTTTAGGTATGGATGACGACGAATTGTTGTTTAAGGGGCTGAAAGTCCTTGATGTTGGCAGCTGGATCGCCGGGCCCGTCGCGGCGACGATGCTGGCGGACCGGGGGGCCGAAGTTCTGAAGATAGAAGCACCGGTCATTGGAGATGGCTATCGCAACTACGCGCTGCTGTCATTTACCCCGAATGCGGACACCAACTACACCTGGGCCATGGATGCGCGCAACAAGCGATCTCTGGCGCTTAACCTGAAAACCGAAGAAGGCATGCAGATCCTGAAGCGGCTGATCGCGGAATGCGACGTATACGTCACCAATCAGCCGCTGCCGCTGCGGCGTCAGTTGAAGCTGGGCTATGACGATATCAAGGGTCTGAATGACAGGATGATCTATGCGTCCCTGACGCCCTACGGCGAGCAGGGACCGGATGCAGACAATGAAGCCTTCGATCTGGTGGCGTACTGGAGTCGCTCGGGGCTGATGGACAAGGTGCGGCCGCCGGGGTCGGAGCCGGTCCAGGCGCTGGCCGGGATGGGTGACCATCCCACGGCGGTCGCCCTGTATGCGAGCATTGTGACCGGGCTGTTGCGTCGAGAAAGGTCCGGTAAAGGTTCCATGGTGCATACCTCGTTGCTGGCCAACGGCGTCTGGTCCGCGTCTTGTCTCGCCCAGGCCCGCTTTGCCAATGCTGACTTCTCCTCCATGCCCAGCAGCCAGCGGCTGACCAGCGCGCTCTACCGGACGAAGGATGACCGCTGGATCCAGCTCAGCATGGTTCGCACTGCCGAGGCGATTGATCGCCTGCTGGTGGCCATGGACGCCGTGGAATTGCTGGTTGATGAACGGTTTGCCACGCTGGAACTGCGGGTGGCCAATTCAGAGGCGTTCACGCAGGAGTTAAGAGACATTTTTGCCACCCGTACCAGTGCGGAATGGCTGCAGATTCTGAAGGTCGAAAACGAATTGCCGATTGAACGGGTTGCGCAGTTTGACGATCTGATCGATGACCCGCATCTGAAACTGAACGGGATGGTATCGTCGCCGGTCGATGACGTGGGGATTGATTACATCATCAATGATCCGGTGAACACGGGTGGCGTTGCCAGGGTGGGCGCGAAAAAAGCACCGGGCATCGGTGAGCACAGCGATGAAGTGCTGGCCGAACTCGGCTTTTCCATCGCGGACATTCAATCATTGCGTGACAAGGGTGTGGTGTAGACCTTTTGGCACTCCCGGCGCCATTGGGATGGGATGCATTCGTTGACCTGATGCTTGAGCCGAATGTTGCCGATGCCACGGCGACCGATTTGCCCTGTTTGCTGGTTGACGTGATCGGTGGAACGGGTTCAGCCAACATTGATGAGATTGCCGCCTGGTGTCAGCGCCAGCCGCTACCCATCATTGCGCTTGGTCAAGCGTCACCGGGAATAGAACGTTTTTCCGATGTGATCGTTCAGACCGAGTCGGAACTGGCGCCGGTCCTGGCTGCCATTGACACCAATCCTGAGGCCTCTGCAGTGCTGGTGCAGGTGCTGCGCGCCAGTCTGCTGCTGCCGGTTCCCCAGGCGCTTGCGATGGAATCGCTGGCCTACTCGGTTTTGCAGGCGGGTCGGGAGCATCGGCAGTGGCTGTCTTCGGTGGCTCCCCGGGCTGCACATGTGGATCCCGATACCCTGGACTCGATCGTCACGATGCAACGCCGCGGTGACCATCTGGACTTGACCCTGAACTCGCCGCAGAACAGGAATGCGCTGTCCGTGCCCATGCGCGATGCCCTGACCTCGGCGTTCAAGCTGGTGGCCATGGATCAGACCATCCGTACCGTTTCGGTACGCGGTAATGGGCCCTGCTTTTCAGCAGGTGGAGATCTGACGGAGTTTGGTTCGTCCAGTGACGGGGCGCTGGCGCACAGCACGCGCATGCTGAGAATGCCGGCACAGTATCTTGCGCCCCATCGGGATCGTTACACGTTTTACCTGAAAGGCACCTGCGTCGGCGCCGGGATTGAGATGCCGGCCTATGCGGGCAGGCTGGTTGCGGCGAGCGATACGTCACTGCGTTTGCCCGAGGTTGGCATGGGGCTGATACCAGGCGCCGGCGGTTGCGTCAGTATTCCACGCCGTATAGGTCGGCACCGTACCGCGTGGATGGCGATCACAGGTGCCTCCGTGGATGCAGAAACGGCGCTTGCCTGGGGGCTCGTTGATGAGATCGGCGAAGATGAGATCGGTGAATAAGCCGCCAAGCAGGTCGCCGGCACGCCCCAATCAGTCACATCGTGTATTACCCGGTGGAAGGTTCTGCCAGGATCCATCAAGGTAGGTAAAGGCCGCGCCTTGCATGGTTGCACGCACCTGTATGGCAGAGAGATCGGCGCTCGCCTCCACCCAATTGCGATCCAGCAGGCAAAGATCCGTCGATTCGCTGACGGCGATGGTTCGCGGCGTTGCAGGTGCCGCCAGTGATCCGAGGGAGCTCGCCAGGGCAACGTCCGGGGAGACGGCCTCTGCGGCGCCCAGGGTTCGTCCGCCGCAGGTCATTCTGGTGGTCGCAGCCTGCATCGAGCGCCAGGGGGCAGGCTCGGTAAACGGCATGTCGCTTGAGAAGGCGACACCGATACCCGCCTCGATGAGGCTACGGGCGCGATATAACCAGCCATGCTCGCTGGCGGGAATCTCCTGCATGTAGCTGTCTCCCCGTTCATAGACAAAACCCGGTTGGGTTACGACCAGCAATTGCAGGTCGCACAGTGGTGAGATCAACTGCGGCGGCACGACAGAAGCATGTTCAATCCGGTCCCCGTCGATGGTCCCGGCATCTCGGAATGCCGCGAGGGCATACACCAATTCGGTTTCGGTCACGCAATGCACCGCCACCGGGCGATTCGTTTCGTGGCTGCGGGCGATGGTGGCGATGAACTCCCGAAATTCGGGTAACCCGGCCTCATGCAGATGCACCTTGGTCGCACCGATATTGCGGGCGCCGCTGGCAACCGTCCCGAGGTCAGCCTGGCCGGACATGAGGAACGACTGGCGAATATGGCCCTCGTTCTGCATGCGTTCAAACAGCGCAAATGTCTGCGGTGAATTCGAGGGGGTCATGTCATTAAAGGCCGTAATGCCCTGGCGCGCGAGCCGCGTGCTGGCGTCCTCGACCATGGAAATGTCGCCCGGCAGGCAGGCTCGGACTGCCTCGTCAGCATCAAACAGTCGCCCGTCGACGGCATCGAATACGCGACGCTGCTGTATTGTCAGTGCCTCACTTGCGGCAGCGCGGAGCCAGTCCAGGGCGAGGGAATTAACAATCCACATACGACCGGACCGATGCTGGATCCGTATCGGCCGGCCCGGCCCATGCTGGTCCAGCCACTGCCGGGTGATCTCGCCTGCAACGCTGTCGTGATAGCCAATCCCCCGAATCCAGCCATCGCCCGGTGCGGCATGCAGAGCAGCGTTCAACGCCGGCGCGCCCCGCACTGCTGGCGGCCCGCAGGGGACCGAACCCAGTGATGCCGCCCAGGACAGAAAATGCACATGATGGTCATGGATGCCTGGCAGCAGCAGGCAGTGGTTTGCATCGATCACTGACTCCCCGGATGCCTTCTGCAGATCGCCAATCGCGCTGACGTGACCGTGTTCAATACGAACGTCGGCCAGGCTCGTGGTCACCTTCTGGTTGTGAAACGAAACGAGTTCTGCGTGCTGGATCAACATCGGGTGGGTTCAGCATGGCGTGCAAACTCATCGATGATCTCCCGGGTGTGTTCACCCAGCGCCGCGACGGGTGCCGTGACTGCCCGGCGATTGCACTGGGGGGCGCTGCCCTGGGCCTCGTGCCACCAGGCCCCGAGTTCCCCAATAAATGCTGATGGGCCCTTGATTGCGAGCTCGCGATCAATGGCCCGGGCCACCACATCGGTGAGCGAGATTGAAACCAGGCCAGCACCCCGCCGCTGCCAGCCGGACAATGCCGCGCACGCCACCGTGATGCCAGTCAGCGGGTCAGCGATGGCATCACCTGCAAACTGCACTGTCCCGCAGGCACGTCGCATGTATTCTCCGAGCCCTGCTGCAATTCCGGCGTCGTCCCCGTAGCCGATCCAGTCTCCCTGCGGCGAGTCCCGGCCATGGCCGGTGATGCTCACCCAGGTCAATGACGGGTGAGCGGCAATGATGTCCTCGGCAATGATCCCCATCTGGCGCAGTGCACGTGGCCGGGACGATTCGATAACGATGTCTGCCCGGGCAATCAGGGTTTTCAATACCAGTTGTTCGGACGGCAGTCGAAGGTCCAGTGCGACCGAGCGCTTGCCCTGATGGAGCAGCCCGTAAAACTCCGGTGGGCCCGACCGGGCGCCGTCCGGGCGAGCGGATGACTCAACCTTGATCACATCGGCGCCGCAGCGCCAGAGCAGGTGGCTCGCCAGTGGGCCGGCCCATAATCCGCTGAGGTCAACCACCCGTGGCGACCCCCTGGCGGCCCTTGTCGAGCCATTTTCCGGGCCGTTCGTCGCCTGATCAGTCGGGCTGTTGGCCGGGAGGCGGGCCCGGTGGTCAGGCCGGATTGCAGCATGTACCCCGGAGCGCTCACCGGAGGCGCTCACTGCAAGCCCGAGCATTCTGCCCTGGATGACCAATGAACCGGACGAACAGCCTGCCACCAGCGATTGAATCTGATCCCAGTCGCCGGCTTCAGGTGGGGGGCAGTATTGTTGAACCAGTGCAGGAATGTACGCCCAGTCATCCTCACGTGGCAGGTTAAGGGCGATGATGCCGTCCCTTGTGGTCAGCAGCCTGCAGCTTCCGCCCGGGGATTCGCCAGGCTTGAAGGTGAGCCCGGCCAGCGCCGCCCGTTCCGCCATGAGCTGCTGTCCGGTCAGATCATCCGGCGCTGGCCCGCCAGACAGCCTATGCAGACGCGCCAGCAGCGTGTCCGCGACCGTTGACAGGGGAAGTGCAGGCACTGGTCTGCTCGCCGGTCAGTTTGTGACAAACCACTCCTTGACGACACGGCGGAGCAGTTTCCCGGTTTCGTTGTAGGGCAACTCGTCACAGAAGCGTATCGCTTCGGGTACCCGTGATGACCTCAGGTGCGCCCTGATTTCCGTTCGTATCGCCTCCTCGGTCAGGGCCCCTTCCGAGCGCAGGACGATCGCCAGTGCGATGGCTTCGCCCCAGTCTTCGGACGGCATCGCGACCGCCGCGCAATCCACGACCTCATCGTGTTGCAACAGCAGGTCCTCGATCTCGACCGGCGAGATGTTCTCGCCACCCCGCACGATCACGTCGTCTGCCCTGCCGGACAGGAACAGGTAGCCCTCATCATCGAGGTGCCCCGCGTCACGAGTCGGGAACCAGCCGTCATCCTGGATGGTCTTCTTTTCCCGATACTCGCCAGCCACCTGTGGGCCGCGGACATATACCTCGCCTGGCTGGTTGGCTGGCACCGGATTGCCTTCTTCGTCACGAATTTCGATCTGAACTGATGGCAAGGCCTGGCCGACGGAGCCAAGCCGGGCCCGTACGGCAGGGTCGTTGCTGTGACGGGTGGCGCGATGATCTTCCGGGCCGAGGATGGTGACGGTTGAACTGGTTTCCGTGAGGCCGTAGGCGTTGGTGAAATTGACATCGGGGAACAGGTCCAGGGCCCGCTCGATGACCGGCCGCGGCATCTTGCCCCCGCCATAGGCCAGTGCCCGCAGGCCGGCGACATCCGGAACATCTCCGGTCTTGTTCAGGTGATCAATGATGCGGGTCAGCATGGTGGGCACGACGAACGCATTGGTGACCCGTTCATCCGTGCAGAGGCGCAGCCAGTCGGCCGGATCAAAATTGGGCAGCTGCACAATGCGTCGGCAGGCATAGATCCCGCTCATCACGGCAGAAATGCCCGCGATGTGGTAGGGCGGCACGGATACCAGTGTGGCCTCGTCTTCTTCGGCTGACATGAACTCCACGGATCCCAGAATATACGAAACGAGATGCTCATGGCGCAGGATGGCGGCCTTGGGAACGCCGGTGGTGCCGCTGGTGAACAATTGAACGGCAATCAGTGAAGGGTCATCCTGTGGTTCCAGTTCGGGCTCTTCATGAGACAGGACGTCCTTCAGAAAGTCTGCGCGAGTGACCACAGCCGGGGTGCTCGATGCCAGCTGCTCCGCGGTCGCTGCGTCCTCGATAATCAGCATGCATGGCGTAATGCGTGCGAGCAGTGCCCGAAGCTGATCGTCGCTGAGGCGATAGTTGAGCGGTACATAGGGTATCCCGGCAATGGCTGCCCCCATCAACGCCACCACAACCGCAGGATTGCTGGTATCCATGAGTGCAATGTAGTCGGCGCCGCTGGTCTTGAAGCGGCGCGCTGCCGTGTTGGCAGCCGCGTAGAGCTGCGCGTAGGTATAGTGGTTACCCTCACATGTCAGGCCATAGCGGTCCGGACACGCGGAGGCGGCCATTTGCAGGAACATTGATATATTCATGGTCGAATCCGAAAAGCGAAGTTTTTCACGAGCCTGAAGTTCATCTCAACATCTTTAGCGAAGTGAAGAATGCCTGTCCGGGGTCCGAAAAACATCCCGGAAGGTGCCCATCACGCGACAAGACGGAAGTCTAAGTCATCCCCGGTGGGGGTGTCATGTCATTCCCGGCGGTCTTCAACTCGCTGGTGACAGCGGATCGAGGGGTGGCGGCAGTCATGCGACGTTCGCTTTGCGGGCAGCAATCCCTGTCTTTTCGCGTGTGCCATTCCGAGCTGACGGTCAGCCCCAGGAGAAGAGAGTGTTTGTTCATTTGGCCCGTCTGATCATATCTCTGGCAATCACGGTCTGCTGAATCTGGGAAGTTCCCTCATAGATCCGAAACAACCGGACATCGCGGTAGAATCGTTCGATACCATAGTCTTCAATGTAGCCGGCACCGCCATGGATCTGTACGGCGCGGTCGGCGACCCGGCCGACCATTTCTGTGGCGAAGAGCTTACAGGATGCCGCGATGGCAGCGACGTTCTCCCCGGCATCCCTGCGTCCCGCGGCATCCTTGACCATACATCGAGCGGCATAGCATTCCGTCTGGCTGTCCGCGAGCATCGCCTGAACCAGCTGAAACTCCGCAATGGGCTGGCCAAACTGCTTTCGCTCCATGGCGTAACGCAGGCTGTCGGCGATCAGTCGCTCGGCGACACCAACACTGATCGCACTGATGTGTAGCCGGCCTTTATCCAGTACTTTCATGGCTGTTCTGAAGCCAACATTCTCTTTGCCGCCCACCAGGGAGTCCGCCGGGGCGCGAACATCCTCGAATATGACGTCGCAGACGTGGGCGCCCTGCTGGCCCATCTTGTTATAGGGTTTTCCCATGGAAACCCCTTCGGTGTGGCGGTCCACCAGAAAGGCTGACACCCCTCGTGAACCCTTTTCATCGGGGTTTGTCCGTGCAAATACTGTCAGCAGGTCCGCCTGGGGCGCGTTGGTGATGAAGCGCTTGGTGCCGTTCAGGATATACACGTCACCGGCTTTTTTGGCGGTCATCCTGACGGCGGCCGCGTCCGACCCGGCCTCGGGCTCGGTCAGACAGAAGGAACCGACGATTTCACCGGTTGCCATTTTTGGCAAATAGCGGCGCTTCTGATCTTCAGTCCCGTCAATCACCAGTGATTGAGAGCCAATCCCGACATTGGTACCAAAGGCAGAACGAAACGCCGGCGAGGTGTGGCCGAAGATACGGGCCACTTCGACCTCCTCACTCATGTTCAGACCAAGACCACCATACTCCTCCGGGATCGTCAGGCCATAAAAGCCAAGTGACTTCATCTGGGCAATGATGTCGTCCGGGATCCTGTCCTGCTCACCTACCTCTGACTCAATGGGGCGAAGCTGCTGGTCGACAAACCTGTCAACGGTTTCCAACAGTTGTTTCAGAGTTTCCGGGTCCAGCGCCATGGGGCTTCCTCCTGGTTCGTATAGGCAGTTGTACCAATGATACAGGGAGTATGCACGATGGCGACCTGCATCCGCGCCGGAAGCCGGTCGCGCTGACCAGTGTGATTTACCGTCGTCGGATGTCCATCGATCAGCCTGCGGCCGGTGTCTAGCCCTGGACGATGCTCCGTAGCGCCGCCGGAAGGTCAGCGATGACAAGCTCCGGTGCGGCCGGCGGCCGGTCCTGCAGGTCGCGACGGCGATAGGCGAAACCGAGGGCCCGTCTTTCCTGGTCGGCCGTGAGGTTCCTGCCGTTCTGATGCCACAGCGCGCCATGGATCATCAGCAGCGAGCCGGCCTTCATTTCCGCCATGATGTATTGGTGATCCTGTTCCACTGGCCGCGTCCACCTGTGGCTTCCGGGTACCAGATGGGTGGCGCCAGTTTCACGGGTGAAGTCATCAAGTGCCAGCAAGGTGTTCAGCATGCTGGGTGAAGGGCCATTGGATTCACCATAGATGCCATCATCACGATGCATGTCCCGGGCATCCTCGCCCGGGACGACGTTCTTGATCATGGCGCCGGCAAGGCGGAAATCACCCGGGTCAAATACTGCCCCAGCGACGTCAAGGAGCAGTGGGTGGGTGTACAGGTCGTCAAACAAGCGGGTGATCGACAGCAGCCCCTTGCGGTATCGGCCCCGGACCGTTCCGCCACCGATTCCCTTTGCCGTAAACTCTACCAGCCAGTCGTCACACTTCGCTCTGGCCTGTTTCAGGCGTTCACCGGTCAGGAGGTCAGGGATGATGGTGTAACCCAGTTCCTCAACTTCCTTGACGTGATGTGCAGCGTGGCTGATCTGATTCAATCCGGACCTCCTGAAAATCGTCCGTCGTTCTCAGCGAGTGCATTCATGGTTCCAGGCCGAGGGTGGCGCCTACGCCATCTCGATGGCGGTCTTGAACGCGGGTCGTTCTGCAATCCTTTCGACGTAAGCCTTCAGGTTCGGCATCTCATCGCTGACGCAACCGAGCCGGTTGGACATAAAGCAGGCATGGCCGAGCATGATGTCTGCGGCTGAGAAATCACCGATCAGATAGTCCTTGCCAGCCAGCGCTTCATCGACCGGCGCCAGCGCCTTGCCAAGAAGCCGCTGCGCCTGCCCCAGTGCAGTCTCGTCCCGCCGCTCCGGTGGCAGCAGTACTGTCTGGACCACAATCGTATTGACCGGTGGCATCACCATGCCCTCGCAGTAATGAAACCACTGCAGGTATTGAGGAAACAGCGGCGAATCCACCGGTGGCTTCAACCCACCATTTTTGTGCCGCTCCAGGATGTATTCGACGATGGCGCCCGATTCATAGAGCCGGACATCGTCATCGTCAAGCACCGGGACACGCCCCATCGGGTGTCGCGCCCGATGTGCATCGGATTTCAGGTCCCTGGGGTGAAATGCCATCTTGTTGATTTCATAGGGCAGGCCCAGTTCTTCCAGCAGCCAGACGATGCGTCCGGCCCGGGAGTTGGGCGCAAAATGAAGGGTCAGCATGGGTTCTCTCCTTTCTTGGTCGGCTCACCGGACGTGCAACCTCCAGCGCCTGATTCTAGCGCCGAACCGGCGGCTATCCCACAGTCGAATCGGGAGATCGCGTCGTTCCAGGTTTCTTGCTGCTTGCTTGTTGCAGAACGGGTTGCAACAGGGTCAGGTACTGATCGCGAACTTCAGACTTGTGCTGCACCAGTCTTCGAGACCAGGATTCGATATCCACTTCAGATATGCTGAACAGCACGTCGGCTGGCGAATCTGCGTCAACGTCGATGACTTTCGACAGGAAGCCGTCCGTGGTTTCGGTCCTTACGGAGTGTTTCACCACAAATGATGGAATCCCCATCGAAGCGGCAATGCCTGCGCCATGAACGCGGGTGGTCACGACCAGATCAAATTCATTGTAGATATCCAGATAGTCTCGCGCATCGTAGGAGTAGCGAACGGGCAGATCGAGTTGTCCCAGAGGCGCCAGTTCATCAATGTAATGACAGATGATTTCACAGTCGTACTGTTTCTTCAGTTCATCAAACAGCTTGAGACAATACTCGTAGGTACCTGCGGTGGAAGAGGGTTGAACCGAATCGTCCGGCTGGCAGCTGAGTGCGACCTTGATTCCTGCGGTGCCGCGTACGCGCGTTGACGTGCTCGAAAACAGCGAAGGGCAGGGCAGCCGATGTGGTTTGACTGGTGCGAGAAGCGATTCGGCCTGTGAATCACGTACACTCACTATTTTCGCATGGGTCAGTGAGGACCGGTCATCGCCCGACAGAGAATTGAAGGTGAGTGACTCACGGCCTTCAAAGCCGCCAATGCCCAGGTACATAACAGGTACATCACTTGATGCCAGTTGCCGGGTCAACGGGTGGACCATTGCACCAAACCATTCTGGAGTACCAGCAAACACACACAGCCCAATCGGGTCGAGCCCGGTTCGTGTATGCCAGGAGTCGTCAAAGCGCCAGTTGGTTTGCTGGATGTACTCGGACAGGTCGTACACTACCGACCCGCCCCGGGCATTGATCTTCAGCTTTGGGTAATGCACCCGTTGGACGTGCAGGTCCGGATTTCTGTTGTAGGCGATGAAGTTGGCCTGAGGCAGGATTTCAGTGATGAGATTGCGAATCCCAAAGGCGATGAAGTCATCTCCGCAATTCCACATTCTGGTTGTGTTGAGCAATACGTTCGTGACGGGGTTGGTGTGGCGATTTCCTCAAAGGCGGGGACTGCGTTCGATTGTCGCAAGCTGTCCAGGCGATCTCAAGTGAACAGTCGCCGCAAAGTGGCCGGTGAGCCGGTTGCACACTTTACACTCGTTCCCTGGGCAAATATAAAGATGGTGCAGCGCCCCATCCATGTTGGGCGCAGATTATCTTTGTGCCACAGGAGTTACAGCAATGAACGACAAACCACGCCCCCTTGAAGGCATTCGCATCATAGAGTGCGCTGTGTGGCACGCGGGGCCCGGAGCGGCTGCCATCCTTGCCGACATGGGCGCTGAGGTGATCAAGGTAGAGACGCTCGAAGGTGACCCGGAACGCTCTCAGGCGAACCTCGGGGCGGTACGGTTCGACGACGTCGGTGGTCCGGACTTCAGCTTCCTGTTCGAGCTGTCCAACCGCAACAAGCGGGGCATCTGCGTGGACATGAAGACGCCGGAGGGCAGACAGATCTTCGAGAAACTGATTGGTACCGCCGACGTTTTCCTGACCAATCTGCGCAAGTCGACCAAGCCGAAACTGGGGATAGACTACGAGAGCATCCGCCAGATCAACCCGAACATCATTCATGCCAATGTATCCGGCTATGGTCCACACGGTGATATGAGTGATGTCGGCGCCTTCGACCCTCTGGGCCAGGCGATCTCAGGAATGGTCTTTCTGACCAGTCACGATGAGCCCGTGCTGCTTCAGTCGGTGGTGCTGGACCAGATGACTTCCATTGCAGCGAGCCATGCGGTGATGTCGGCGCTGTTTGTGCGGGAACGCCATGGCTATGGGCAGGAAGTCCATGTATCGCTTTATAGCGCCGCGCTGTGGCTCACCCACTCGAACCTGCTGGCCACAGGCATCCTCGGCAAGAACCCGGTGGCGCGATGGGACCGGTACAGGAATTCGCCCCTCAGAAACTGCTTCAGGTGTGCCGATGGGAAGTGGCTGATGGGTACCAATCACCCTGAACAGAAGTTCTGGCCGTTGTTCTGCCAGGTGACAGAACAGGATGAGCTGATCGACGATCCACGATATGCCGATGTGCCGGCACGGACGGGGCGCTCAGAAGAACTGGTCAAACACTTCGAGGGTGTGTTCCTTGCCCGTGATCGCGACACCTGGCTGACCGCCCTGCAGTCGGTCGGCCTCATGTTTGCTCCTGTGCAACAACTGACGGAGGTCATCAAGGATCCCCAGGCCATCGCCAATGGTTATGTTCAGGCGTTCGACCACCCTTCCCTCGGACACATCACCATTCCAGGTTTTCCGATACAGTTCAGCCATAACTCGGCCGGTACCCATGGGCCGGCGCCGGAACTCGGTGCCCATACAGCAGAGGTACTGGACTCCCTGGGCTATTCCAGCAGCGAGATTGACGCACTTCGGGATCAGGGGATCATTGCCTGAACCGTCGGGCTGGATTCCGTTCAGGCAAGATGCCGGAGCCGCGCTACAGTTTGTTGACGGGAGCAATGTATGACAGTGCCTGCTGGCCCTGCAAACCATGAGTTTTCGCGCTATTCTGAGGCTATTGATCATAACCTCCCTGGTTGTGCTGAAAGGAAATCAACGGAGAAGAAACGATGAAACTCGACAACGTCATCTACGAGGTCAGTGAGAACATTGCACGGATTACCATGAACCGTGGCGACAAGATGAATGCGCTGAATCACGGATTGTGGGACGACCTGATCGCCGCGTTTGATGAGGCGGAACACGACCCTGAGGTGCGGGCCATTATCCTGTGTGGCAAGGGGCGGGCGTTTTGTGCCGGATGGGATCTGAAGGCGAGCTACTACATCACGGGCCCGCAAGACCAGCAACAATGGACTACGAGCAATGCATTGTCGGCGCTGCGCAGCATCAGCGAGCGCTATCTCAAAATCATGAATATTCCCAAGCCCGTCGTTGCCCAGGTCCACGGTTACTGTCTGGCGGCCGGCTGCTACCTGGAGATGCTGTGTGATATGGCCATCGCGGCAGAGGACGCCAGGATGGGGCACCCGGTCGGTCGTGGAGGCGTCGACAGTATGCCGTTGTGGGTCTCATACCTTGGCCAGCGCAAGGCCCGGGAGATGTTGATGACTCAGAAGATCATCGATGGCAAGGAGGCGGAGCGGATTGGCCTCGTAAACTATGCCGTTCCGGCCGACAAGCTCGAACAGGAAGTCTGGGCGACGGCAAAGACGCTGGCCGCGGCGGACCCGGACGCCATCGCCATCCAGAAAACGGCCTTCAATACCCATGCTGAAATCATGGGGCGTGGCGCAACGTTTGCCTACCATTCACAGCTCAATGCACTGGGCCGTGTCGGTGCCGGCGGGCGTGGTCGTGGCGGCATCAGTATTGATGAGTCCCGGGCCAACACGAAAGCGCAACAGCCGGATTAACTGTCCGGATCTGGTCACGCGCACAGTCCGCATCGGCCTCAGCGGCGCCAAATGGTCTGCTGTCCAGATCGCGTGCAGACCGCATGGCGGTCCGGTCCTCCTACCAGTAGTCGGCCATTACACTATGCTGTTCCGATAGCTCGATATTCTCCTTTTCGATGATCTGCTGCATGCCGTCCCACTCGCTCCAGTGATGGCACAGTTTATCGATGGAGGTCTTATAGGGGTCGTAACTGTCCGGGTATTCAAGAAAGTCACCATTGAGTGCCCGGTCGGGATGGTCCGACACACCCCAGCCCACTCGCCGGTTCCCTTCATGGGGGTTGTCCGGCCGATGGCGCCGGATGCGAAAGTAGACGTTGATCCTGGGGTCATCGCTCAGGTTGGGTGTGGCGGTGTGTGGCAGTGCATGCAGGGCAATCACGGCATCGCCTTCCTGCATCAAAGCGGGGGTGAGTTCCGGCCAGGGCCAGCCCTTCATCTCGAATCGGTTGTCAGGGTAGGTGCGTACCATCGCCTCGGGCATCTTTCCCGCGTAGGCGTTGTCCTCGCCAGATGCGACCAGTCGTGGCCAGCCGGGCCCGCCACCCCCGATCGGGCCCCCCTTGCGGCGCTGCATACGGAAGAATGCCTCCACTGCCTCGTGCGCGCCCCGGCGAACGGCGAATTGACCTTTGCCGGGAGTGCTCTGATCGTTCAGACAGACGCCGACGAATGCCGTGAAGCTGCCGATGGCCAGCGTCCGGTCCGGGTCCTGCCACAGGGGTGCCCCGCCGGCGGGCCCCATGGACTTCGGGTCCCCATCACTTCCCCAGGTGTGTAGATCCTGGCCAGATGCCAGGATCTCGCTGCGCTTGACGGGGCACAGGCCCGCCCAGCCGCCATCCACATGGGCCTCGGGGTGCGGTATTTTGGCGGGGTCGAATTCGGCCCGGACGACGGCATCACTGGACCCGGGGGCGGTTAAGGCCACGAATCCGGTGATCGGGCGGGTATGAGGGCCCATTGCCTCCTCCAGGATATCGGGGAGGATGGAGTCGTTGTAGAGCCCGACCGTGCGCGGGTCCCTGTTGTTGGCGTAGCCCTTGTTATCCGGGTTCTCGTTGATCAACTGCTTGACCGCCCGGGTCATGTCTGCGGAGATGGCCTGCCGGACGATGATAAAACCGTCCCGGTACAGCCGTCGCTTTTCGTCCTGGGAAAGTCTGGGTTCATGCTGCGATGTCATGTGGTGTCCTCGAATCCTGAACTGAAACCTATCCCATTTCCCGATTTGATTTCAATGACCGTGGCTGGCCCTGGCAGCAACCGTCTGCTGCTGCCTGTTGTACGGGGTCATAGCGTCAGATAGTTTTGGATCTATCGTTCCTGATCCCGATTCGGGAACAGGGGCGCCGCGATCTGTGCCAGCAGCGCCCGGTCGAGCTTTTCGACCCTTCGGTCATAGGTGAGCAATCCGTTCACTTCTCCTTCCACATCGCTCGTCTGGGTGTACACCGCACCGCTCACGGTCCGCTGCTGGGCCATCTCGATGACACCCCGGGCTTTTTCCCGGAAGGCGGCTTCAAAGGCTTCTTTCGAGTCGTAGGTTTGATAGCCCCAGTTGCGCATTTCGGGGTTCCACAAATGCGATTCGATGGGCCAGCCGATCCCGCCATACTCCCCAAGCAGCAGCGCCCGGGTGGGGTCCGGCGGGGGCAGGCGAGGCACCTCATGATAGTCATGCCAATCCCGGATGTCGCCGCAGTCCTGATCCAGCCAGCCGCTGACGGAATTAATGAGGCGAGAGGGGTCCAGTCCTCTGACCATGTCGGTGAGCCTGGATGAATCATATTGGCCCCATCCCTCGTTATGAATCACCCACATCACAATGGATGGGTGATGGGAAAACCGGCTGACGAGTCGGCGCAATTCGACTTCGAACTGCTCGGACACCTGGTGTTTGAGCTGGTTCAGGCCTTCATCCCTCATGCCCACGAAATGCGCTGGGGCTGCCGCTGACGGCATATCCTGCATCACCAGAAGGCCCACTCGGTCACAGTAGTAGTAATAGCGTTCAGGCTCGACCTTGATGTGTTTGCGGATCGAATTGAATCCGGCCGCCTTCAGGAACTCAAGCTCATAGATCATCGCCGCATCAGCAGGTGGTGTCAGAAGCCCGTCCGGCCACCAGCCCTGATCGAGAGTCGCCAGGTGAAATTCCGGTTCCCCGTTCAGGAGGATGACGGGCTGGTCAGACCCGGCCACGGTGCCAAGGGTGATCTCGCGAAAGCCGGTGTAGCTTGTGACGCTGTCAATCGCTTCGCCCACCACTTCAGCAGTTCGGTACAGCGCCTGCTCACGCTCGCCCCGGCTGCTGGGATTCTCCCCGGGTTCCGGTACGGATACGGGAACTAACTCCACCAGCAGGTCGTACAGTACCGGATGACCCGGAGACCATCGCTCGACATCGGGTACGGACAGATGAATCTGCCGGTCGGGCCTGCCAATCGTCGCAGCGACTTCCGTTCCCCGCTGATGCAGGGAGACCCTCACGCCGAGATCGGTTCGCGTTGTTGGCCGGGTCAGTACCGCGACCACCCCCAGGCGCTCTCCGGGTGCATCGGGCGTCAGATGTAGCTCGGCAATCGCCGTGTCCGAAGGAATTGGTTCCAGCCAGACGGTTTGCCAGATTCCGGTGACGGGCGTGTACCAGATCCCCTGGGGCTTTTGAACCTGTTTGCCACGAGGTTGTTCGCCGCGGCTTGTGGGGTCCCTGACTGCAACGACCAGGGTGTTGATCCCCGCCTGGAGCCAGGGTGTGATATCAACGGATATTCTGTCAGCTCCGCCCTTGTGGGCATCGGCCCAGGCGCCGTTTACCCAGATGCTGCACTGGAAGTCCACCGCGTCCAGATGCAGCAGGACGTTGCTGCCCTGCCACTCGGGGTCAAGTTCAAATTCCCGCCGATACCATAGCTGTTCATGCTCGGAGACCCGGCGCTCGACACCCGAAAGCACGCTTTCAACCGCAAAGGGAACCAGTATCTCGCCCTGCCATTCATGGTCTTCCGGCATCGGGGCTTTCAATGGGCGAATTGCATACCGCCAGCGCCCATTGAGGTTCTGCCACAGGTCCCGGACCAGCGTCGGCCTGGGGTATTCGGGCCAACAGTTGGTGGCTGATACTTGCTCGCCCCAGGTGGTTTTCATCGTGCCTCCAGTTTGTTGATGCTGCCCGACAGCCGCTGAATGATGACCCTGGCATTCGGTTGATGAGCATAGGTCGAGCTGATCGGCCGGTTTAGCCATTAAATCGACCGCGATCATGAGAGGCAAGACCCACTGGCGTTAGACTTCACCAGAGCATTGTGGTTTGTTATCACCAAACCCAGCAGCAGGAGTTCCAATGAAAGAAGTAGCGGGCAAGGTCGCCTTTGTCACCGGTGGCGCCTCGGGCATTGGCCTCGCCATGGTGCGGTCATTCTCCGCGGCCGGTATGAAGGTCGTGGTGGGAGATATTGAGCAGGATGCGCTGGCCGCGGTTGAGCGGTCCTTCGAGAACAGCAATGCAGAGGTGCACACGATCGCGGTGGATGTGACGGACCGTGACGCGATGGCGGCTGCGGCCGATGAGGCCGAGGCGACCTTTGGCAAGATCCACGTCCTGTGCAACAACGCCGGTGTAGCGCTGGTGGACGCCATTGAGAATGCCGACTACCGGGACTGGGACTGGCTGATCGGTGTCAACCTGAACGGCGTGGTGAACGGCTTGCAGACCTTCCTGCCCCGTATCCGGCGCCATGGGGAAGGCGGTCACATCGTTAACACGGCATCGCTTGCCGGGGTGACGTCTATTCCCGGTTTTGGAGTCTACAACGCAACCAAGTGGGCAGTGGTAGGCATATCGGAAACCCTGCGCAAGGAGCAGGCCGCGAACGGCATTGGCGTCTCGGTGCTCTGCCCCGGCATCGTCAATACCAATATCGGCGCTGCGGACCGGAACCGCCCGGTTGAACTGGTGACCGGCCGGCCCTCCTTTGCCGCGTCGCCGAAGGGCCTTGATGTACAGACCCTGGAAGGCGTGCTCGACCCATCGGTGGTCGGTGACATGGTGCTCACCGCCATTGTCGAGAATGATCTGTATATCTTCACCCATCCGGAGCTGCAGCCGATGTCTGACGCCCGGTTTGAGGAAATGAACAGGGCCTTCGACAGGTGGCGGTCCTGGCGGGAAGCCCATGGTGTCTAGCAGGGCGGCTGAATACCGATGAGCAAGGCCCCCAACACCTTCGAACACGGCCCGCTCACGGGCATCCGGGTGCTGGACCTGTCTTCGGTGGTCTCTGGCCCGATGGCTGCCGTGGTGCTGGCTGATCAGGGCGCGGATGTCATCAAGGTGGAGCCGCCGGGCTGGGGAGACGGCATTCGCAATCTGGGGGCCAGTCGCAACGGTCTGTCTGCCATCTTTGCGATGATCAATCGGAACAAGCGCTCCATTGGCATCAACCTGAAACATCCTGATGGTCAGGTATTGGTCAAGGCTCTGGTCGAGAAGGTGGATGTCGTCCTGCAGAATTACCGGCCCGGCAAGATGGACCGGCTCGGCCTCGGATACGACCAGCTTTGCCTGCTCAATCCGGAGCTCATCTATGCGTCCATCAGCGGCATGGGAGAAGTCGGCCCCTATGCCGAGCAGAAGGTCTATGACTATGTGATTCAGGGGATCAGTGGCGTCATCGATGCCCAGGCGGGCCAGGGTGGCCCGCAAATGGTGCGGACCATCATCTACGACAAGGTCACGGCACTCACCGCGGCCCAGGGCATCACCGCGGCGTTGCTGGCACGTGAGCGGGGGGCGGGCGGGCAGCACATCAAGCTGCCGATGATTCACGCGGGCATCTACTTCAACTGGCCTGATCTGATGTGGAACTACAGTTTCGTCGGTGATGGGGTGCGGCGCTCGGGCGATCTGGCGGACATGTACGAGATCAACCAGGCCAATGATGGCGCGATCGTCTCCCATCGGCTGGGCGCAGACACCTCAGGCTACAGCGCCGAACAACTGGTGGAGATTCTGGCCGCCAGTGATATTCCCGTCTCAAAGGTAAACCGGCGCGATGAAGTGGCGCGCGACCCGCAGGTTCAGGCACTGGACCTGTTGGAAACCACCGAGCATCCCCGTGGGGGCACCATGCAGTTGCCGAGGCCCCCGGTCACTTTTTCGGCAACGCCATCAGAGCATCGTTACCATTCGCCAGAAACCGGTGAGCACACGGTAGAGATCCTGTCCGAACTGGGCCTCGAGTTCTCAGAGATGCAGGCTCTGGCCCGTGCCGGCGCGATTGGGTGAATGAACTTACCAGGTCTCGTTCCAGGGGCGCAGTATCACTTCAAAGGCCCAGGTCGACCGGTGCTGGCGATGCAACTGCAGGTACAGGTCTGCAATCCGGTCCGGGTGTGCCTGGTTGTCATCCACCGTTTCACCAGCCATGCGATGCGCCCGTGAGCCATCCTCCTGCTGCCAGCCGATCGCCGCATCAATGGGTACATGAGCCACATGAATGCCCTGGGGCATCAGTTCTCGTGCCATGCTTTGCGCCAGCCCGGCTTTGCCGTGGCAGGCCGCAGCGAAGGCGCCGCTGCGCGGATAGCCCTTGAAGGCGGCACTGGCATTGGTGAACAGGATGGTGCCCTTGTGACCTTCGTGGCCCGGCAGATCCAGCATGGCCCTCGCGGCCTGCTGGCCGACCAGGAATGCGCTGAAGGTCGAGTTCTTCAGCGTATCCAGCACCAGATGCGGGTCGACCTCGGAGATGGATTTGCGAAAAACGTCACGTGATCGCCCGTCGATGTTATGAATTACCAGTGCCGGGGTGCCAAGGGTTGCGGCGACCTGGTCGAACATCGAGGCGACCTGTGCCGGGTCCGATGCATCACATGAAATGAGCAGGACGCCATGCTCCCTCGCCAGTGCCTGCAGGACCGACTTGTCGATATTCCGGGCCGCCACGGCAACCTTCATACCCTGCCGGGCAAACAACCTGGCACAGCTTGCACTGATGCCAGGGCCGCCACCTACGATAAGCGCTACCTCGTCCACTCAGGCACCACTCTGCTGTTGTGCGGTTTCGATGGCATCACGGAGTTTGTCCTTGCCGAAGAAGATCTCCTCACCGACAAATAGCGTAGGCGACCCGAAGGTGCCACGGCCCACGGAGCCTTCCGTGTTCTCGATCAGTCGCTGCTTGACGGCGGGGTCGGTTATGCCCTCGAAGATGCTGTCAGAGGGTAACCCTGCCGCTTCGAGGGCCCCGGCGATCACATCATCTTCATCCATCTTCAGCGCCTGTTCCCACATGGCGCTGTACATCGCATTGATGTACTGCATGGTGTAGTCCGTGCTCTGTGCAAACACGGCGCCTCGCATCATCTTGAGGGTGTTCACCGGAAAATGGGGGTTGGGGACCTGTGGCTTGATACCATATGCCTCGCAGAACCGTCTGGTTTCGATCCGCTGATAGTCCGGCTTGTTCTTGATGCCCTGCAGGGACACGGCAGGAGAGACATTGTTCGTCGCTTTGAACACGCCGCCCAGCAGGACCGGCACATACTCAAATTGTATTCCGGTTTTTTGCGTCATCGCAGGGATCACCTTATGTACCAGATAGGCGTTGGGGCTGCCAAAGTCATAGTGAAATTCAATTTTCATGGATGGTTGCTCCGTGGGCGGTTAAGGAATATATGATTTCATCGATAGAAGGCATGCCAGCTTGTCTAATGGTTCCACCATGCCAGATCAGAGAAGGACCGCATGTCGATCTCGTGGGTCCAGGTAGATCGATGTTGTGGGGCCAGATGCAGGTATGTCTCGGCGATTCGCTCGGGGTCCATCAGCCCATCTGCCTTGCCGCGGGTATCGCGGAGCTGCTGGAAGCCATCTCAAAGGCCTTATCGCTCGTATCGGACGACGCACCACCTGCCTGCGTGATGGCCTGCACCATGTTGTCCAGGCCCTCACTGTCACTGCGCCTGCAGAGCACCGTATGGTAGCCCTCTCTGGCGAATCGTTGTCCGGTGGTGCTGCCGATGCCGGCACCAGCTCCTAGTACCAGCTCCTAGTACCAGACAGACTGGTTTAGTCACGATTTCCTCCGATAGTCAATTTGCTGTACCTGTATCTTGAGTGTACCCGTTCGGCGCAGAGAGCACGGACCGGCCGGGCCAGTGACTCCCGGCATCCTGGGCAAAGCCGCAGCAAAGGTCCCTGGTCGTTTGGATGCTGTACCAGCCAGGGTACGGCAGGTATGATCACGACGCCATCATGGCGGGTCGGACGACCAGAGGAGGCACTGGCGAATGCTGGACCGGAATCATACCACCATTTTTGGAAGCATCCTTTCCGGCAGCCGCTCTCCTGGTTGCCATTCTTTCGGCAGACACCTTTTTGGCAGAAGAGTGGGCTGGAGGACATTCTCCTGAACGGCTTCGAAGGGCTGGGCCTGCGCTCGCTGTTGTTAGGGAACCTGGACAGCCTGGGTTTCGCCAACATGACGCCTATTCAGAGCGCGACCCTGCCTGCAATCATCGCCGGGCGTGACGTCATCGGGCGCGCCCGAACCGGGTCTGGCAAGACGGTGGCCTTTGGTCTGGGTTTACTCAACAAGCTGGCGGTCGAACAGTTTCGTGTACAGGCGCTGGTGCTGTGCCCCACCCGGGAACTCGCCGATCAGGTCGGCGATGAACTCAGGCGGCTGGCGCGAACCATTCACAACATCAAGATCCTGACCCTGTGTGGCGGCGCGCCGATGGGGCCGCAGATTCATTCCCTGTCCCATGGCGCGCATATCATCGTGGGGACACCCGGCCGGGTTGCAGACCATCTGCGAAAGGGGCGCCTTGATGTCAGCCATCTGGTGACGCTGGTGCTGGATGAAGCAGACCGAATGCTGGACATGGGTTTCGAACCATCACTGCGTGAGATCACAGACTATCTTCCCGCTGATCGGCAGAATCTGCTGTTCAGTGCCACCTGGGATAGCCCGGTTCAGTCGCTGGTGGACGATCTGCTGAACGATCCGGCAAGCATCGCTGTAGATGTCGATCACGACAGCGACAGTATCGCTCAGCGTCTGTACCGAATTGACGGTGAGGCGGGAAGAATTCATGCGTTGGTGAGGTTGCTGGGCGATGCCCGCCCGACGTCAGCGCTGGTGTTCTGCAATACCCGGCAGCAGACCGAAACCGTGGCGGGCGAGTTGAAACGAGCCGGGTTCGTGGCGGCTGCACTGCACGGTGAGCTCGAACAGCGGGACCGCGACGCTCGCCTGCTGGCTTTCAACAACCAGAGTCTGTCGATTCTGGTCGCAACGGATGTGGCAGCCCGGGGGCTGGATATTGAATTGCTTGATGCCGTGATCAACTACGAAATCGCCCACGAACCGGAAGTACACACCCACCGTATCGGGCGTACCGGTCGTGCCGGTCGGGCTGGCCTCGCCATGACCCTGTATCAGGAGAGTGAGCGATTCAGGGTCGACAGGATCGCGAGCGCCACAGGCCAGTCGCTGCCTGAGATGGAGCTGCCCCCGCAGAGGACAGCGCCCGCCTATCGCCCGCCAATGGTCACCCTGCAGATCGATGGCGGTAAGCGAGACAAGCTCCGTCCCGGTGATCTGCTGGGAGCGCTGACGAAAGATGGTGGTCTTGATGGTGATGCTGTCGGCAAGATCAGAATTACACCCACGACAACCTATGTCGCAATTCGTCGCGCCAGCGCCGAAGACGCGCTGCGCGCAGTTGAACACGGCAAGGTCAAGGGCCGGTCATTCCGCGTTCGCCAGATGAAGGTCTAGGGAAGCTCCGAGTCAGAGGTGCCGAGGCCAGTCTGATGTTGGCGGGCAATGGGGACGGACCTCAATTGCGGGTTGCCGACAGCGTGTGATCTGGGCAGTATGGCGCCAATTGCCGTCGATGCCTGACCCCATGACCGGTCACATTGCACATGCTCGCCTTCAACAACGGAAAGGTTCAACCCTGCGCCTGGCGCTGTTGCTGATGATGATTGTCCCTGGCCAAAGCATGGCGAGCGAGCCCTACTGGGTGGTGGGCAGCTTCGCCAGAATGACTGGCGCGACTGTCTTGCAGGCCGAACTGGAGGCGAAACTGGCCGAGAATGCCTGGATTGTGCCGCACCCGGATCTGCCGCTGCACCGGGTGGTGATGAGGGTTGCCGATGTCTCTGAGGCGCGACTGGACGCGACTGGCATCAGAGCCTGGCGTGCAGAACTCGACTTCGTGCCGGTGCCGCGTCAGGCTGCGGCCCAGCGTCCCGAACCAGCCCTGCAGAGCCCAAAAGAGGTGCCAGCGCCCGAACCAGAACCGCTTCTACCAGGTGAATCCCTGCTGGATTTCTGCCTGCGGATTCCGGGCGATCCGTTCTGCCAAACCGTCGGGTTCCAGGCCGTACAGCGGGAGATCCAGTCAGTCGAAGCGCTCCGCAACAAACTGCTCGCTCGATGCGCGGCGGAAGCCGAACCAGCCATGAAACGCATCTGCGAACAATACAAGGCCGACTTTCCCATCCGCAAGAAAATGGGGTCAGAGTCGAATTTACAAATGTAAATTCGACTCTGACCCCAATTATCGGGCCGACCCCAATAATCTCTACATGGTTCCGAAGGCGTGTTCCAGGGAACTCCAGACCTCTCGCTCCGGTGCATTCGGGTCCTGTTCGATCCGGCTGTCTGCATCGAAGATGATGGTTGTCCGGCCACTGGCATAAGGCGCGACGTCCGCTCCCGGTTTGCCGGTCCTGGCGAACGCGATCCAGCGCGACTGCATGGCCTCGGCCAGGGCATCCGCACCGGGTTGACCTGAACCGGCGAAAGCATCGAGGCCAGGTGTGCGGTGTGATGCGAACACATACGGGATCTCCAGTGCATGACACGCGCCGAGGGCGCCACCCATGAAATCGGTCTTCCAGTTGAACTGGTACACGTACACGTCGTCGGAGTGCCCGGCCTGGGCTTCCGCCAGCCGGAGCGCTGGCATGCGAAACATCCGATCGGTGTTGATGGCCGTCAGCACCGCCAAAGGGCTGGGTTCGTCGCCGCGATCTTTGAGCGCCGCGGCGTAGGTCTGCATCAGCCGGTCGATCTCATCTGGCGAGAAGGTGCTGCCAAGACTCGCTCTGGCCGCACCATCGTCCAGGTTGGCCGCGCCCGGCGCCATATTCGTAAACAGCTTGTTTTCCTCCAGAGTATTGCCGATCAGAACCGGTTTTCCTCTGGCGATCCCTGCCCCGATTGACTGGAAGGGCAGGTCAGGGATGTGCTCGCCGTCGATGCAGGGCTGAAATGCCATCCCTGAAATATTGTGCTCCTGGAGCTTGCCGGCGTTGGCCTCCAATGCCTGCTGCGCCGCCAGAATCCGGTCCGCGCTGACACTGTAGAGGGCCTGGACATCATCCGGTGCGATGCCCAGTTCTTCCAGCAGCAGTGCCGCCACCCTGGTTGCACGTTCGGCAGACACTGCCGTGTGGCCGGCGCCACTCTGCGGAATCGCCTTGTGGAACAAAGGCTGGGCGGAAGGCATTCCAAGCAGGGCTCCGACGCTCATGCCGCCGGCTGATTCCCCAAAGATGGTGACGTTGTTCGGGTCGCCGCCGAAGGCATGGATGTTGTCCTGTACCCACTGTAGGGCGAAAACCTGGTCCACAATGCCTTCGCTCCCCGTAGCGGGAATCGCGCCCTTGGTCAAATCCGTCAGCCGTAGAAAGCCCAGTGCGCCAAGCCGATAGTTGATGGAGACGAGCACAATGCCGCGCCTTGCAAAGGTGGTGCCGTCATACACGGGTGAGCCGCCACTGCCCATGGTAAATGCGCCGCCGTGAATCCAGACCATCACGGGCAGTGGTGCGTCGGTGGTGACCGGTGCCCAGACATTCAAACTCAGGCAATCTTCGGACGTTTCGGGTGGCGTAGCCGGGCCACCGAATAACCCATCCATCGCGGCGGCGTTCTGAATGGCCTGTGGACCATAGGATTCCGTCGGCAGTGGGTCCTGCCATGGCTGCGGGGCCCGGGGCTGGCCCCATCGCAGATCTCCGACGGGGGCAGCCGCATAGGGGATGCCCTTGAAAGTGAGTACTCCCTCACGTTCCAAACCCGCGACGGGCCCGTTACTGGTTGTTATGACGGTCATCTCGGTTTCTCCGGTTCGGGGATCGTTCGGGCCAGTGTAACTGTTTCGAATCAGGTGCGCGGATCAGGAGCCGGGTTTTCTAGCTGAACCGGAGCAATTGCTCAGGGGCGCCACCGGTGTGTCCCAGCAGATGTCGCAGGTATTCGGGATAAGAGGCCATCCACATACCGGATGATCGCTCGCGCCCGGCAGCGGCATCGGTCTTGGTGGTCTTCATGTACCAGTTGTTGCAGCGAAGCCATACCTTGCCCTCAGAGGTACTGTCACACAAGTTGGTCCAGGACTCTACCGCCTCGTGGCCCGGTTCAACGGTGACGCTGCCGGACTGCTTCATACCGGCGACCAGGTCCGCGATATAGCGCGATTGCTCTTCACAAAGCAGCGTCACATTGGTGACCGGGTTCAGGCTCTGCGGGCCAATCATCATATAGAAGTTCGGCATGTCCTCGACATGGATTCCCCACAGGGAGTGAGGGTGAACCATCTGAAAGTGGTTGGCTGCCGAGGCACCGAACCGGTCTGCCAGGGTCACGCCATTGCGGCCTTCGATCGGAAAGGGAATGAAGTTGCTGTCGAACCCGGTCGCGTAAATGATGACATCAAGATCAAAGGTGTCTCCGCGCGCGATCTCAAGGCCGGTTTCGTTAATGGCCACCACGCCGCCGGGATCGTCCACCAGGGTCACGTTGGGCTTGTTGAAGGTACTGTAGTAGTCGTCAATGAATAGCGCCCGTTTGCAGAAAAACGGATAGTCAGGCGTGAGCAGTTCAGCGATCTTCGGATCCTTGACCTGCATCTGAATGCCCGCTGTGATCTGGGCACAGATGGCGGCATTCTGTTCAGGATTGTGCAGCGCCTCGAACGGTACCGCACCCTCCGTGGATGCCGCGTCCTCACGCCACTCCACGTGCCTCAGTTCCTCCCCGTAGCCGCCCGCCTCGAACTTGTCCCGGATCTCCTGGGGGGTTGGCTCATCGTTCCGCGGCACGCACCAGGTCGGTGTACGTTGAAACACGGTCAGGTGTTCCACCTGATCGGCAATGGTGGTGATCACCTGGGCGGCGGACGCACCTGTGCCGATGATGCCGACGCGTCTCCCCGTAAGGTCTGCGTTCTGGTCCCACAAAGCGGTATGGAAGCTCTCCCCCCTGAACAGATCCATTCCCGGGATCTCGGGCATTCTTGGGCTGGACAGCGGGCCATTGGCCGTCACCACATGCTGGCAGGTGACGACGTCCGCCAGCGCGCCGGTGGTCGCATCTTCGGTGGTGACTTGCCAGACCCGTTCGCCGTCGTCGATGCAGGTCAGGCGGGTCACCTTTCTGTTGAACCGGATCTTGTCCCTGATGTTGCCGTGGTCCGTCAGCAGTTCTGCGTAGCCGGCGATTTCCGGCTGGCTCACGTACTTCTTGGAAGGAATGAATCCCGTGCGATCCAGAAAGGGGAGATAGGTGTAGGCAGGTACATCGCAGGCGGCGCCCGGATAGGCCCCTACACCGCCGTAACTCCACACGCCTCCCACTGACTGATTCATTTCGAACACGCGGACATCCTCGATGCCAGCCTCCTTCAGATAGATGCTGCAGAGCAGGCCTGAAAAGCCGGTGCCGATCACGACCACGTCAAAGTGGCGCTTATCTTGTGTATCCATGGATTGCGTCCGGTTCTGGTGTGCGATTCCAGGCGGCAGGCCTGGTTTGCCAAGAATTGTTTGCCAGGAATTCTACGTGAATCGGCCGGTCCTGCACACTTGGAGGTCTGCCGCTTGATGGGGAGCAATCAGTGACCGTAATAGTGCCAGGCGTGTTGCGGTCTCCGATTTCCCCGCCGAGATTGCGGCCTGAGGTTGCATAGAGATGGCTGGCACAGGATGCGAGCAGAGAATGGCTGGAAGTGCTCGGCCGAATGTGGCTATTATCCGGACACGACGGGATTGGCCTCGTGAATTCACCGGCGGCCTGTACGTTACCGTCTCACCACGTTTTCGAGGGAGAAACAACAATGACTGCACAGGGTCGTTGCGGCCGTTTCGCGATAGTCTTTTTTCTCGTCGCATGCTTTCCTTTGGTCTCGTCGGCACTCGCTGGCGAGTTGCCGACCGTCAAGCCGGAGCGCGTGGGAATGTCCAGCGAGCGCCTGAAACGTATTGATGAGGTAATGGCGCGCCACATCGAGGCAGGGCATATTCAGGGCGCGGTGACTGCTGTGGCCAGGCGCGGCAAGGTCGTTCACTTCAAGGCCCATGGCTTTCTGGATGAAGCCAGTCAGATACCGATGCCGACCGACGCGATGTTCATCATGATGTCGTCAACCAAACCGGTGCTTGGGGTAGCCGCCATGATGATGATCGAGGAGGGTTTGATCCGGCCCCATGATCCTGTGTCTATGTATATCCCTGAATTCAAGGAAATGCAGGTGGCGGTGCTGAAGGAACCTGCTGATGAGGATATCAGTCCCCGCCGGGTCAACCGCCGGGAGGGGGTCCCGGAACACCGGCTGGTGGCGGCGGAACGGGAAATCACGATCCACCATTTGCTGACCCACACCTCTGGACTTTCGTGCAGTTCGGGCCAATATAGAACGTCTGCACGCAGAGGACCCGGAAGCGCCCGTCATGGTCCAGCCCCACCCGGACAGTACCACTGAGGTTCTGGTCCATGTGATGGACGCATCTCATCTGGCCGGGGTTCCCAACATATCGATAGTGGCGCTTTGATTAGCGGCCATTCCTTTCGACCTGACCAATCACAATTCTGGCTGGAATATGACGCTGCCAATGGAAGTGGTGATCTTGACATCCCGGTGTACTCGTGGGAGCGTCAAGTACACCAATCATCCAGGTCCCGACGGGACCCAGCGAATCTCATGAATGATACCGTTCTGTTCCACCTTGATGGTGGTATCGCAACCATTACGCTCAACCGGCCTGACAAGCTCAATGCCATGAACGCGGAGCTGCTCCAGGGCGCCGTGGATGCTCTGGAAAAGGCCGCTGATGATCCGGCGGTTCGGGTGGTTATCTTCACGGGTGCCGGGCGCGGCTTCTGTGCAGGTGGTGATCTGTCCGCAAGGGACACGCTGGGAAGCGGCAACACAGAATCCCGTATCGGCGTACTGCAGAACCTGCAGCCGTCGTCAAAACTGCTGCGCACCATGCCCAAGGTGACCATCGCCGCCATCAATGGCCCCTGTGCGGGCGGCGGTTTTTCCTGGGCGGCTGCTGCAGACCTTCGTTACGCGGCGGAGTCCGCCAGGTTCACGACAGCCTACCTGAATGCTGGCCTGTCCGGCGATTTCGGCGGCACCTGGACGCTGCCGAGAATCGTCGGATCGGCCCGGGCCCGGGAACTTTATCTGCTGTCCGAAAAGTTTACGGCGTCGGATGCCGAGCGCTTCGGATTTGTATCAAAAGTATTGCCGGACGCAGAACTCATGGATCATGCCCGGTCCGTCGCGGGCAGGCTGCTCAACGCGGCGCCGATTGCACTGCAAAGGATCAAGCAGAACCTGAATGATGCAGAAGATCTTGCCTTCAATGATGCGCTCGACCGGGAAGCCGAACGACATGTCAGAACCGGTGAGAGCGCAGACTCTGCCGAGGCCAGGCGCGCATTCCTGGAAAAGCGTCCACCGGACTTCAAAGGTCACTGATCGAGGCAGGACGATGGGAATGTATCTTCGCCAGGTGTGTCTGGTCGCTCACAAACTCGAACCCGTGATCACCGACCTGACCCGGGTACTCGGCATCGAGCGCTGCCACGTTGACCCTGGCGTTGGCCGGTGGGGGCTTGAAAATACTCTCATGACCATTGGCAGCAATTTCCTGGAGGTCGTGGCGCCGGTGGAAGCAAACACCGCGGCAGGACGTTATCTTGCGAGGCGTGGTGGCGATGGTGGATATATCCTGGTGTGCCAGGTCGATGCGGCGGCGGACCAGCAGGGCTGCCGCGACAATGCGGCCCGGCTGGATGTTCGAGTCGCCTATGAAAGCAGCCGTGGCAGCTATTATTTGATGCAATTGCATCCGGCCGACCTGCACAACGCCATGTGGGAAATCGACTGGGATGATCGCGCTGAAGTGACCGGTGTGTGGGAGCCAGCGGGCGGCAGGCAATGGCAGCAGCATGTGCGTGATGATGTCACTGTGGAATTAACGGGTGTTGAAATGCAGGCCGATGATCCGGCTGCCACGGCGCAGCAGTGGGGCGCCATTGCCGGGATCCAGCCGGAAGCCGTGACCGACGGCTATCGGTTGCCGCTCGTCAACGGTGAATTGCGATTCGTCCGCGATCAGGACGGCCGGGGCGCGGGCCTCTCCGGTGTTGATCTCGTGGTGCGGGACAGGGCCGCCATTGTGGCGGCTGCCCGGGAGTGCAATGCCGTCATCGCAGCAGACCATATTGAATTGTGTGGCACACGGTTCTATCTGACAGAGGCGGTCTGATGTCCGAAGCCAGCTCTGAAAGCGAGGATCCACTAACCCGGAAGATCGAGTCCATGCTGGTCCGAAGCATTGCCGGCTGCACCGCACTTGGCAGTGCCGAGCGACAGTCCGGCGGTGCGGCGCAGGAAACCTATCGCCTGTCCGTCATCATCGATGGCAGGGAACAGGTGCTGGCCCTTCGCCGTGCCAATGGCGGCCAGTATGTGCGCCCCTCTGAAGGGCACCCCGGTCTTGCGACCGAAGCGCTGCTCATGCGCTGCGCCGTCGAGGCTGGTATTCCTGCTCCTCAAGTTCATTATGTGCTGACGCCAGACGATGACCTGGGTGACGGCATTGTGATGTCGTGGGTCGAGGGTGAATCGTTAGGTGCGAAGATCGTCCGGTCGGACGAGTTCGCTGTCGTGCGGCCGACACTCGCGCGGGAGTGCGGCCGCATCCTGGCTCGTATTCATGGGATCGACCTGGATAAGACGGGCCTCAGGGGCCGGCTCTCGGTCATCACGCCAGAGCGCTTCGTGCAGCGCATGTGGGACCGCTACATCGCGTTTGACACGCCCCAGCCGATGATTGACTACACCGCCCGCTGGCTGATGGCGAACCTTCCGGACAATGTGGAGATGACGCTGGTGCACAGTGAATTCCGCAACGGTAACTTCATGATCAATGCCGACGGCATCGTTGCGGTGCTGGACTGGGAAGAGGCACATATCGGCGACCCGATGCGTGATTTCGGCTGGCTGTGCACCAACTCATGGCGCTATGGTGGGCCCGGCCCCGTCGGCGGCTTTGGTGAATATGCGGATCTGTTCCAAGGCTACGAGGAGGAGTCCGGCAAGTCTGTAGATAGAGACAGAGTACGCTTCTGGGAAGTCTTTGGCGCGTTCTGGTGGGCGGTGGTCAGTCTTGGGCTGGCGCATCAGGTCCGCTCGGGTCAGGACCCCTCGGTAGAGCGTGCAGCCATCGGTCGTCGGACGACTGAAGCGCAGGTCGACTGCGTCAATCTCATTATTCCTGGCTCGCTGGAGGAAGTCAGCCCCGACTCTTCAGAAACGACCACGGACTTGCCCAGTGCCGCAGAACTGATTAGCGTCATCAGTGCCTATCTCCGGTCTGAAGTGATGCCAGCAGTCACCGGCAGAAACAGTTTCCTCGCCCGGGTGGCGGCCAACGGCCTGGATATCGTTGCCCGGGAGATCATCAGCGGCCCGGCGCTTCGTCTGCGGGAAACCGAACGCCTGCAGGCATTGCTCGCCACTGACGAAGGTAGCCTGGATGAGCTGCGCTGGGGTCTGGTCCGGGCGCTTCGGCGCGGTGAGCGGGCACTGGATGACGAGGCCCTCGTCAGTCACCTCCGAAATACTGTGGTTGGCCAGGCGAGTATCAATCAACCGAAATACAGTGGCTACCAGGCCGCACTCGACCGCGACTCATGATGCCCGCTGCATCACGTCATCGGCGATCAGTAGCCCCAAGCAGATAAGGAAACCCGCAAATGACCCGTGTCTCGATTCTCACTGATGTCGATGGCGGTACGATTTCACGCTGCGATCAGTGTCTCGGCGAGTCGCGCCGAGGACGGCCGGGTGCATGTCATGATGACGAATCTGAGCGCTGACCGGCCGGTCGACGTGGAGGTGGCTCTGCATGGCCTGGATCACTCGTCATGCGATGCCAGCGTGCTGACCGGTAGTGCTATGAACGCGCACAACACTTTTGAAGACCCGGACCAGGTCAAGCCGGAGGTATTTGACGGAGTACGGCTGGTTTTCGGTTCTGCGCAAGTATCGATGCCAGCACGGTCGGTGGTCGCGTTTACCACGAAGTGAACCATCAAAGGAAAGAGTTCATGTCGCTTCAAGCACTGTTTGGCATTACACATCCTTTCTTGCAGGCACCGATGGCTGGGGCGTCCACGCCGGAGCTGGTTGCGGCTGTGAGCGG
The DNA here is from genome assembly GCA_027624035.1 of Pseudomonadota bacterium. Lineage (GTDB taxonomy): Bacteria > Pseudomonadota > Gammaproteobacteria > Pseudomonadales > Azotimanducaceae > UBA7455. The sequence continues at coordinate 71,667 of JAQBUI010000014.1, forward strand.
TGCGGGTGGCCTTGGAGGACTTGGTGCCGCGTCGATGGGTCGGGATTTTCTGAGACAGCAGATCCAGGCGATACGTGGGCTGACCAACAAGCCTTTCAACGTTAACCTGTTCTCTCCAGCATCCCAGATTCCTGACCCGTCGCCACAACCAGAAGACGCGGTGCTGGCGCTCATCGAGCGTTACCATCGTGAGTTCGGGATCGACGAGAAGCCTGTTCTGGAGAGTCCATACGGTGACCCGGCTGTTCAGCTTGAGGTGTTGATCGAGGAAAGGGTCCCGGTCATCAGTTTTCACTTTGGCGTTGAATCCGGGCATGTCGAGGCGATCCATAGCGCTGGTCTGAAAGTGATCTGCTCGGCCACTACCATTGAGGAAGCGAAATGGCTCGATACCCTGGGGGTAGACGCCATCATTGCCCAGGGTGCTGAAGCCGGGGGCCATCGCGGGACCTTCATCGGTGACTACCGGGACGCACTGATCGGCACCATGGCGCTCGTCCCTCAGGTGGTCGATGTGGTCAAGGTTCCGGTGATCGCGGCGGGCGGCATCATGGATGCCAGGGGCATCGTCGCAGCCTATGCCCTGGGTGCCGCCGGGGTACAGATGGGGACGGCGTTTCTGGGTTGTCCGGAGGCAGGTATCGCTGATCTCTGGCGAAACCAGTTGCTGGCATCGTCGCCCTCCAGGCCCCGGGTGACGACCGCCATGTCAGGTAAACCCGCGCGTGGTCTGCGCAACCGCTACATAGAAGACATGGAGGCGCTCGGTGACGCGCTCCTGCCTTACCCCTTGCAGTACGCCTTGTCTGCCCCGGTCCGTCGAAAAGCACTCGCGGTGGGCAATGCGGACTTCCACGCAATGTGGTCCGGGCAGGGGGTAGGGTTGCTAGAGCAGATGCCCGCTGCAGCGCTGATGGCCACATTGATTGAGGAATCCGAATCGCTGAAGTCGCAATTGATGTAGTCTTTCTATACCCGGCCCTACCGGGCATCTGGAAGGAAATGTAACCATGACAAGCGCTGAACCCGTACAAGCAGACATGCAGGCGACCCTGGACCGCCAGAAAAAAGCTCAGATCGCAGAGGGCGCGGTATCGGCGGAAACCAGAATTGACCGAATCGATCGGGCCATCAACATCCTCAGGACTCACGGCCCCAAACTGATCGAGGCCATGGCCGCAGACTTCGGCCACCGATCACTGGACCAGTCCAGGCTGACCGACATCAACGGTGCCATTGGGCCGCTCGAGCAGGCAAGGAAACATGTCCGAAAGTGGATGCGGCCAGAAAAGCGCAAGCCCATGTTCCCACTCGGCATCCTGGGTGCACGTGCCCGGGTCGAATACCAACCGCTCGGCAGCGTGGGCTGTATCAGCCCCTGGAACTTCCCGGTTCAATTGACGTTCTCACCCCTGGCAGGCATTTTTGCAGCCGGTAACCGCACCATGATCAAACCGTCTGAGTTTACAGCCCAGACTTCCGAACTGATGAAGGAACTGTTTGCGGCAGCCTATGACGAAGAGGAAGTCGCTGTCTTCACTGGCGGTCCCGATGTTGGCGGTGCCTTTTCAAGGCTGCCTTTCGATCACCTGTTGTTCACCGGCGCCACCTCCATTGCCAGGCATGTGATGAAAGCCGCCGCTGAGAACCTGGTGCCGGTGACCCTGGAACTGGGTGGCAAGTCGCCGGTCATTATCGGCAAGTCAGCGGACATGAAAATGGCCGCCACCAACATCATGGCTGGCAAAACCATGAACGCGGGACAGATTTGCCTCGCCCCGGACTACGTCATTCTCCCCCAGGACAGCCGTGATGAATTCGTTGAGCACGCGCGAGGCTCTGTAGCCAGGATGTTCCCGAACATCAAGGACAACCCGGACTACACCAGCATTATCAACCAACGTCATTATGATCGCCTGAACGGCTATCTGGATGACGCCAGATCAAAGGGCGCGAGCCTGGTTGAATGCAACCCTGCCAACGAGGACTTCTCGCAACAGGAACACCATCGTATTCCACCGACCCTGGTGCTGGACCCGACCGATGACATGAAGGTGATGCAGGATGAAATCTTCGGCCCGATCCTGCCGGTCAAGCAGTACCAGCACATCGACGAAGCGCTGGCATACGTCAACAGCAAGGACCGCCCACTCGGCCTTTACTATTTTGGTCAGGACAGCGCCGAGGAGCACAGCGTGCTGTCCCACACCCTGTCAGGCGGTGTGACCGTCAACGATGTGATCATGCATGTGGCCCAGGAAGATCTGCCGTTTGGTGGCGTCGGCCCAAGCGGTATGGGTTCCTACCATGGTTTTGACGGCTTCAGGAACTTCAGTCATGCGAGGGCGATCTACACGCAATCCAGGGTGGTATCAAAACTCGCAGCTGCGATGCGCCCGCCGTACAAGAAGAGGTCTTGAGTGACTGGCCATACCGTCGACCGGATTGCTCAGCGAACCAGATAAAGCGCCCGCGGTTCCTGCACCAGGCCATCACGTGATGGCGGATGGGAGCAGCACCCATCACGTGATGGGTCCGGGGTCAGCACTCTGCCGTACATGGTGCGGATGAAGTAGCTGCCATCGGCATCCTGCGACATCTCGAAGCCGCCCTCGTGCAGCAGCCGGTG
>JAQBUI010000090.1 GCA_027624035.1 Pseudomonadota bacterium
TACATGGACTCCTTCATGCCGATATTGATCAGTGGCACTATGATGCCGAAATTCTGGCAGGGGGAGTCCATTGAGTGTTATGCGTCTACGGAGAGATTGTGCCCACCGCTACTCTGAAAATCTTCCTTGCCTATGGAGATCCCAAAAGGCTCCGGACCGCTGAGCTATCCAACTGGACTGGTAAAGCTGTATCGGGACCACGCAGTGAATTTGACATGGTCTTGGCTAGGGATGAGTCTTTGAACTCAGGCGTTTACCTTCTGACTGGAACTGACCCGGAGACGAATAAAAGCGCAATCTATATCGGAGAAGCGGAGTGCATTCGCGATAGGGTGAAGAGCCATCTATCAAAGGACTTTTGGAACAGCATAACCTTCTTCATAACGAAAGATGAGAACCTGACTAAGGCGCACATTAAGTACATTGAAGGGAGGCTCATTGACATAGCGAGAGAAGCAGAACGATCGATCGTTATGAACAACCAAAGTAGTGGTGCTAGATTGCCAGAATCGGACCGCGAAGACATGGAAGTCTTCTTGGACAAAATGCAACAGGTTCTCCCTGTATTGGGAGTCGAGGCGTTCGTTCAGACCTCATCGAAGCAGGACGAACAAGTGAGTGAAGATCTGCTGGAATGCAACATCAAAGGATTGAAGGCGCACGGTTATCTTACGCCAAATGGAATTGTCGTTCTGAGAGCATCCCAAGCGGTACTAGACGTAAGAGACTCCGCCTCAAAATGGCCTAGCGTGCTGGTGCAACGAGACAAGCTAATCGACGAGGGTGTTCTGATAGAACAAAACGGGGCGTATGTATTTACTAAAGATGTGGAATTCTCTAGTCCTAGTGCAGCGGCTGCTACAATTCATGGCGGTAGCGCAAACGGTTTGACTGCCTGGGTCAATTCAAATGGTCTTTCACTCAAGGAACTACAGAATGCGTGAAATGGCTAGTGATACGGGCTTGCTTGTGATTACGACGCATAGCAAATAGCCTCGTCGGCAAAATCTGTGGGCAGATCGTTGCCAATTTAGCTGACATTGCCCGGTTCGAGGAAGCGATAGAGTTTCCTGCATGTTGCATCGGATTTCAACCTGTCTGCAACAGCTCTCGCCGAAGCGATAGGTGTATCTCGGCAAACCGTCAATGAGTTACTTCGGGAACGACGATCTGTTAGCCCAGAAATGGCTCTAAGGCTCAGTCGGCTCTTTGGAAATTCACCAGAGTTTTGGATTGCTCAACGGAGTGTAGATCTTTGGGATGCCTCTAAGACGATAAAGAAAGATGTCCAACGGATTAAGCCGCTGCACGCCGCATAACAATGCAGTTGAAGCCGCAGCCTTCGGCTGCTCGGACGAAGCACCTGCGGTCAAAATGTGAATCACATTCTGATCCTCGGCGTCTTCGCCGCTCGTCTAACGGATCATCTCTGCCCCTCCTGCTCGATTGACCCCGGTTTCACCATACTGACTGGAGCATGGGCCCACGCCGACTTCGGTAATCATCACCCCGGCGCTGCCGCGTCACCATCGCGAACCCGCCTGCAGGCGGTGGCGAATCTGCGGGCACCTTCATCAAGCTGGGCTGAGGGCGTCCAGGGGAATGCGATGCGGATGTGGTTGCCGGTCGGGTCTGCCCGTCCGGGGAAGAAGTTGGTGCCGGGAGTGCAGGTGACGCCTTCCTCCATGGCGGTTCGCCATACGTCCTCTGCTTTCAGTTCCCCGGTGTTCACCCACAGGTAGAAGCCGCCCGCCGGACGTTCGAAACTGACGACATCGCCGGCATAGTGATCCAGCGCATCGGCAAAGGTCGACATCTTGCGCTGATACAAGCCTCTGACGGACCGGACATGCTGATCGAGAACGCCGTTTGCCATGTATCGCTCAACGACCCGCACCACAAGCTGGTTCAGGCCCATGGCAAAGCGCATGTTGTTGAACAGGGGGAGGGCCTCGGGGCGCCCCAGAATCCAGCCGATGCGCAGGCCCGTGGCGAGGATCTTGGAGAATGTGCCCACTGTGATCACGCCATGACCGTTGCTCAATGCCGCCAGCGTCGGAGGCGGGTCGCTGACGAAATGCAGCTCACCGTAGGCATCGTCATCCAGGATGAGAATGCCATGACGGGCCGCCAGGCGCAGCAGTGCGAGACGGCGAGGCAGGGACATCGTGGCGCCGGTCGGGTTGTGAAATGTGGAGATGGTATAGATCAGTTTGATCGGTCGGCCTTCCCGGTGCAGGGCGTCGATGAGGTCTTCCAGCGCATCAATGTTCATGCCGTCTTTGTCCATGCTCACCGGGCGAACGTCTGCCTGCAGGCCACGAAAGTTGCGCAGTGTTCCCATGAACGTGGGCGCCTCGGCGATAATCACGTCGCCGGGCTCGATGAGCGTCCGACAGACGAGGTCGATTGCACCGGACGAGCCGTTGGTCAGGACAAACCAGTCCCGGTCCACATCCAGGCCGCGATCTTGGCGGTAGCGCGCAGCGATGGAGTCCCGCAGTCCGGCATGGCCCATCCCGAAGCCATAAACAAAGGCAGCGTCGCCCGGTGCTTCGATCACGCCCTTCGCGGCTTCCAGGATTGCGCTGCGGGGAATGGTGTCACTGTCCGGTACGCCAATGGCCATGGGGATCAGTTCACGACGCGGAATGATTCCGGTGGGTGGGTCCCAGTCGCCGCGCATATGCAGCAGGGCTCCGGTCGCCGGGTTCGCCATGCTGACCACCCGCTCCGGTTGCCACAGCTCAGCCAGTTGCTGTTGCAGCGCTTTGAGGTCCGGGCTGGTCAGGGGCTGGCTCCGGTGATCATCATCGTTGTTCCTGACATTAGTGCAGCCGCAGCCGCATGCCGCAAATCATGACCAGCCGATCATCGAAGAGGCATCCGTTTGCCTCGGCGTTGGTCAGCGCCTGGTCCAGATCTGTGGTGTGCAGGTCGAGCCCGCCCAGTCCGGTCGGGCGTCCGTCGGTGATCGGTACAAAGCGAATCTGGGCGTCCGCCAGCGCAATGGCCGGATGGCCGTGGGCATCGCTTGTCACCGGCTCGTCCAGGACCTCACCCCACCGCGCCGCCAGGGTTGCCGGCTCCGATGTCTGTATTTCTGCGGCGCTGATGGCATCAATGATGCTGGTATTGCGCGCCTGCCGCCAGTCTGGTCCGGCCGGCCACCACGGGCCATCGGGCTGGGCCTCGCCATCGTTCCAGCGTAACTCGGGAATCGCCCCTGGCACATCCTTGGGATGAAGCTGAATACCGCCGGTATCGGGCAGGCCCTCACCGGGTTCAGCCACCAGCCGAATGCCCAGCCCTTCAATGCGCTGCCGGTGGCCCCGGTAAGCCGCCCGGGGTACCTGCATGATCACCATGTATCCGCCGTCGCCACCCCGGCGCTGCAGATAGCGGCCGCCAGCGGTGTCGGGCTGGTCCGGCAATGGGGAGACGGTCTCCAATAGCTGATTGCCAACGGGCATCAACATGTTGTGCAGGCCATGGGCGCCGACCCCGGGGTCACGGTAGGCCACTTCAATGTTGAACACGGACTCAAGCTGATGCTGAATGCGGGCCAGATCGTGGGCAACGAGGCAGATCTGGCGCATGCGAATGTCACTCATGGGAACCTCCTCTTTGTTAGCGGTCAGGCAATGGCGCCATACACAAAGTTCCCAAGCTTGGCTCGAAGCGCATTGGGTGGCTGCATCCCCATGACCTGGGTGCAGAAGACCACATGCAGTTTCTCCACCGGGTCACACCAGAAGATGGTCGCGGCGGCGCCACCCCAGGCGTAGTTGCCAACGGAGCCAATCAGCCCCGCCTGCTGGGGCGATTCCATGATCGAGAAACCAAGGCCGAACGAACCGCCGTTTTTGGCCGTCTCCGAATACTGGAACTCCGGTTTGGGTACCATGTCCATCAGCCCCTTGCCGTCGGGCAGATGGTTGCTGGTGATGAACTCCAGGGTCTTGCGGCCAATGATGCGCTCGCCGGATGCCGACACGCCGCCGGCGATCAACATGTCGCAGAACGCGCCGTAGTCGCCAATCGTCCCGACCAGACCACCACCACCAGACAGAAACTTGGGCCGGGAGAGATCAAGATAACCGGCGCGGGAGGTATGGTCGATGTCCATAAAGGACCCGTTATGGGGATGAAACAGGGTCTCTTCTGCCGTCACCGTCACCGGGTCGTTCTCCTCGGGGGGAACATAGCGGTAGTTATGGGCGAGGCGGTCCGCCTTGTCCGCCGGCACATCGAAGCCCGCATCCACCATCCCAAGGGGGCCGAACAGTCTCTCGGCAAGGAATTGATCCAGGGGTTGCCCGGAGAGGACCTCAATCATATGTCCACACACATCGGTGGCATAGGAATAGTTCCACTGGGTTCCGGGTTGATACAGCAGTGGCATGTCGGCAAGTGCCTGACAGAATGCGCTCAGCATCGAGGTATCTTCCGCTGACACCGCAGCGGGATTACGGGCCGGATGCCGCATGTGTTTACCGTAGATTCTGTCCACCGGGATGCCCCTGCCGGATGGGTCGAAGCCGTAGGAAAGCCCGGCAGTGTGGGTGAGCAGTTGGCCCATCGTGATGTGGTTCTCGCAGGGCACCGTCTGGTATTCGACATGGCGACGTCCTTCAGCCTCGTCACCCACCCAGCCGGCAAAGACCCTCAGGTTGTCCTTGTGCCAGCGCTCGCCCAGATAATGGTGAACCGGGTCGCCCAACTGGAAGCGGCCTTCCTCGTACAGCAGCATGAGAGCAATGGAAACGATGGGTTTGCTCATCGAGTAGAGCCGAAAGATGCTGTCCTCCGAGATGGGGACGCCTTTGTCCACGTCCGCCCAGCCCGATGTGCGAAGGTACTGACGTTCTCCTCTCTGGGTGACCGAGATGACTGCGGACGGTAGCGCCCCCCGGGATACAAGGCCGTCCTGCCAGGCGGCCAGGCGGGAGAAATCTGGTGAGGGGTTGGCGGGCATGTTGCGCTCTCCTGTTTCGATGACGCGAGGACTATATCAGCCCATCTGGGCTGGCGCGACCGCCGACAAACGGCTATGCCAGGACTGTTGCCGCCCTGCCTGATTTTGGCTGACCCCCATGATCAGGACCTCTGGTAGCGCCCTTGTCATGTGGACGACAGCATGGGATAAAGTTGAAACAGACCACTTGAGCATGGAGCAGGATATGGCAATTGAAATGAGACTGCTGGGAAGGACCGGCGTTCAGGTGAGCAACATCTGTCTGGGCGCCATGATGTTCGGTATGCGCACAGAACCTGAGGATTCCTATGTCATCATCGACCGGGCCATCGAATCCGGTGTTAATTTCATCGATACGGCCAACGTCTATTCCAGAGGGCGCAGCGAGACGATCACAGGTGAGGCCCTCAAGCGAAATGGCAAACGGGACCGCATCGTGCTCGCCACGAAGTTTCATGGGGCCATGGATGATGAGGACCCGAATAATCGTGGCGCCAGCCGCCGTCATATCATTGCGGCGTGCGAGGCGAGCCTGAAGCGGCTGAAGACGGACTACATCGACCTTTACCAGATTCACCGACCCCGGTCCGATACGGCCATCGATGAGACCCTGCGGGCGCTGGATGATCTGATCCACCAGGGCAAGGTGCGCTACATCGGCACGTCGACGTTTGCCGCCTGGCAGTTTGTGGAGTCACTCTGGGCGTCTGAAAAGCATGGCTTGAATCGATTCATCTGTGAACAGCAGCCCTACAACCTGCTGGACCGCCGGGTAGAGCGGGAACTGCATCCCATGGCACAGACCTATGGGGTCGCCACCATTCCCTGGAGCCCGCTGGCCGGGGGTCTGCTTACCGGAAAATACCGGCGAGGTGAAGAACCGCCGGAGGGTACGCGATATGCCAACATGAATCCCATGCAGAGGCGCCGCTTCAACGAGCGCATCTTCGATGTCATCGAGGGGTTGCTGCCGCTGGCTGAGGAGAAAGGCTGTCCGATGTCCCAGTTTGCACTCGCCTGGTGCATGGCGCAGCCGGGCGTCACCAGCCCCATCATCGGACCCCGAACCCTGTCGCAACTGGACGACAATCTGCAGGCAGCAGACGTTGTCTTCACGCCGGAGGACTTTGCAGCCGTGGACGAGGTCATACCGCCCGGTCAGATGGTTGCACCGTTCTATCAGGCTGATTTTGGCCCCCACCGATTCCGGATTTGAGGGGCCCATGCATGGCTGGGCGGTCCGTTATCTGAAGGGTTTCAGGAGCCTGCCTTTAGCGTTGCGCAGCAAAACCCCGGTGACCGCGACGGGTCGCTCGCTATCCCAACTCATTAGTCGAATTCGAACAGGAGTGGCCCATGGATCAAGCCCACGACAAGCAACCGGAGCTTAACACCAGTGTGGTGTTCCAAATGCCATCGCTCACCCGGAAGGGCCAGGCACTGAGTCAGCAGGAAACAGACTTCTTTCTGGAGAATGGCTTTCTGATCAAGGAGCGGCTGATCGAGCCCGGCTTGCTGGACGGAGCGCTGGATCGCGTCTGGCAGCATCAGCTTGCCGCCGTGCCGGTCGCGCCGGATGCCGACTGGCGTTTGCGGCGAGAAGACGCGGGCACCTGGGTCAATCCCCGGTGGGCGCCTCAGCCGCCTCACCCGGATCACGGCTACCATCAGGGGCGACAACCGGTGGAATATGTTGGCCGGATGGTGAAGTTACACGATATCGGCACGGCACCTTGGCTGCTGGACCTGTTGCCTCGAAATCCTGTGGTCAGAAAAATCGCCAAGCAGATGCTCGGAGAAAACCTGCGAAACACCCGGTGCTGTCGCGGCGTCTATGCGATTTTCCCAACCCGTTCAGAACCGGACTCTGGTGCCTCCGAGCTTCCTCGGCTTGGGCCCCATATTGATCAGGTCTGCCAGCAGTTGAATGTCTGTGCTTATCTTGATGATGTGCCGCCGCGCAACGGCGGCTTTACGGTGTATCCCGGGAGCCATCGCATCATGTTCGGGGCGCATCGATACGAGGCCAACTTTTCCCCGACTGACGGCTTCAGGGAAGCAATGAGACGCGTGGTGGCCGAGATTGAGCCCCTGGAACTGGTCGCGCCGGCCGGCAGTGTGATCTTCTGGCACGGGCGCCTGGTTCATTCCGCCGGGCTGCATACGGGCGATCGCATCCGCTGGGCACTGTTTGCAGATTACTGCCAGGACAGGCCGGTGCTGTCCGATGAACAGCACAAGGCGCTGGGCCAGTATGAGTGGTTCAAGGACACGAGGTTATTCCGGGACGATCATGTCGTCACGAACGACATGTGGCGCAGCTGGCGTATAGGCTAGCCCCGGGGAGAGCCCCGTACCCATCTGCGCTGGCGTCCTCGCGCCCTACTGGTCGGTGTGCATCTGAAGGTTTACGAAGGCTCGATAGTGGCCGTCCTGCCTTGCCATCAGTTCGGCGTGACTGCCCTGTTCGATCAACCGGCCGCCCTCAAGAAAGACGATCTTGTCAGCCTGGGCGATGGTGGACAGGCGGTGCGCAATGATGATGACGAGGCGGTCCCGTGCCGCCACATGCAGCGCCTTGACCAGATACTTCTCGGTCTCCGGGTCGAGCGCCGAGGTTGGCTCGTCCAGAATCAGGATCTTTGAATCCCGCAATAGCCCCCGGGCGATGGAGATTCTCTGCTTCTGACCAACCGACAGCTTGCTGCCGGAACTGGTGCCAAGCTTTGTGTCGTAGCCTTCGGGCAGGCGAGAGATGAATTCATGCACACCGGCAATCTGCGCGACCTGCTCCACCTCTTCCTGGGTGGCATCAGGCTTGCCGTAACGAATGTTGTCAGCAATGGAATCGGAGAATAACTGGGTCTCCTGGAAGACGTAGGTGATCTGGCCGCGCAGGCTCTCCAGGGTGACCTCGTTGACATCGTAGCCATCGATGCGGACCTCCCCCTCGGTGGCTTCATGGAAGCGCGGGATGAGATAGGCGAGGCTGGTCTTGCCCGAACCCGTGGGGCCGACGAAAGCTACAATCTGGCCGACCCTGGCATCAAGATCGACATCGGTCAGGGCCCGGCGTCCGTCCGGATACACGAGGCCTGCCCCCCGAATGGTCACGCCCTGCTCGATGGTGGGCAGCTCCGTCGAGCCACGATCTGCCTCCGCCGGAAGATCCAGCATGGCAAATACCCGTCGCATTCCCGCGACGTTGTCCTGCAGGCGCAGCCACAGAATCCCCAGTGCCAGCGCGGGCCCGCGAAGATAACCGAGATAGACCATCAATGCGGCCAAATCGCCGGGTGTCATGGTACCGTCGATGACCCTGGTGATGACAAAGACCACAAACAGGACCTGCACCAGGGTACTGATCACACCGCCCAGATTCAGAATGATGATCCACATCAGCGTCACGGAGCGATAGCGGGAAAAGGATTCACCACTGTCGGTGTCGAATCGGGCTTTCTCCTGCTTGTTGCCGCCCAGGCTTTGTACCGCCAGCACGTTGTCCATGCCTTCTTCAATGGTGCTGGTAGTGACCGCGCCCGCGGCTCTGGCGAGCTGGCCGCGGCGGCGGACGACCCGCGAGAAGAATCCGGAAAGAACGACCCACACCGGGAAGATTGCAGCGGTCATCCAGAAGATCTCCGGCGTATTCGGATAGGCGTTCATCACCGTTGCCATTGCCTGGATGTAGAGCAGGATGGATATGATGGGCGTGTGGGTGATCTCGTAAAAGATTTCGTTGATCTGCGGCGCGTCGTACATGACCCGATAGATCGAATCACCAATCCGCTGGTCCTCCAGCTTGGTCATCGACAGCGAACCGATGCGGCTGAACAACTGTGCGCGGAGCATATGATTCAGCGTCTGCACCAGACGGATGTCAAGCTTGAACTCGAGCAGGCCGTACAAGCCACCTGCGGTGCTGTAGCCGCCATGAATCTTGTTTTCTACCTGGGAGGCGTAGTCCTGCCCCTGGGCAAGCCCGGCGCTGGTCTCGTCCTCATAGCCGGTGGTGTAGGACCCGATGGCGATCACCAGGGTGATCCCGATCACCCCCAGCCAGAACAGGATCTCAATCACCGAGGCGCCGTGCAGGGCGTTGACGAGCGGCATCATGTAGTCAGGGTAGCCGGTCGCCTCCTCGATGGGGCGGCCGAGGATGACATGGTCCGTCAGAATCTTGACGGGCCAGGGAATGAGGGCGAGCGGCAGGGCGTACGACCCGAGCTTCAGCAGGAACTTGGCAATGTAACGCCACATGAAAAAGCGAATATAGGCGGCGCTACGGAAGATCAGCCGGCCAGCTTCCTTGTAATCGATATCGGTGTTGGTATCGATCAGGCTCGCGCGGGCCTCAATCTCTTCTCCGCTGAGTTCCTTGGGGTCCTGCGCGACATCACTCATCGTTTGTCTCCGCGGTGGATGATGCGGCTTCGGTCTCAACGAAGCTGCGGTACCGGCCGTTTTCGAGTGCCATCAGGGACTCGTGGTTGCCGCTTTCGACGATGCGGCCCGCCTCAAGATACAGGATATTGTCTGCCCGCCGGATGGTGGAGATTCTATGGGTGATCAGGAAGATGGCCCGACCTGATTTCGTCATGCCCGGCTGTGCGCCCTCGCGGACCCACTGTTCAAGATTATCCATCACCTGGTGCTCCGTCGCGGCATCGAGCGCAGCCGTCGGCTCGTCCAGGATCAGGATCGGCGTTTGCCGCACTACTGCCCTCGCGATAGAAAGCCGCTGACGCTGGCCGGTGGAAAGCTTGCCACCCCGGTCCGACAGGACCGTATCGAGACCCCGCGGCAGCCCGGCAACGTATTCCTCCATCGCTGCGACGCGGATTGCCTCCTGGACGTCTTCCACCGACGCGTCCGGTGCCACATAGCGGATGTTGTCGGCAACAGACATCGCAAACAGGACGTTTTCCTGCAGCGCGATGGCGATATTGGCGCGCAGTGATTCCACCTGAAACTCGTCAATGGACCTGCCGTCAATGGTGATCTTGCCGGAAGTCGCCTCAAACAGGCGCAGCAACAAGGCCATCAGGGTACTTTTGCCGGACCCGGTCGGGCCGATGATGGCGGTGACGGTTCCGGGTCTGGCAGAGAAATTGACGCCTTCGAGTACCGGGCGGTCCGCCTGATAGGCGAATCGGACGTCGTCATAGCGGATTTCATTATCGAAGCCGAGCATGGGAACCGCATCGTCGCGGTCTTTGACTTCCGGTTCGATGTCCAGAATGTCGAACACCCGGCGCAAGCCCATGGCCATGTCCTGGGCGGTCATCCAGTCCCGCAGCAGCTTGCGAAGGTTCCCGCTGGACTCCCTGAACTGGTCCTTGGTCCAGTTGAAGCTGGCGAGATTCCATACCACAAAGCTGACCCCAATCAGCGCGATCAGATCCTTGGCGAAGGTAGGGTCTTCATGGTGCGCCCACCAGGCCATCAGGAATTCGCCGGCAATCATGAATGTCGCCGCAAAGGTGAACATGATGATGGACACGATGGCGATCAGCATCCGCACCCGGTAGGCAGCATTGAAGGCCACGATGGAATCTTCCTCCATTCGCTGCTCGGCCCGGTCATTGGCATTGAACGCCTTGATGAGCTTGATGGCGCTGAAGGTCTCCTGGATGGTGGAGGTGACGTCCGAGGTGGCCGCCCGATAAACCAGTGTTCGTACCCGCATTCGTGGCATGGCCCAGCGGGCCCAGAGCAGTGCCGGAATGACCAGCAAGCCGGTAATGAGGCCGATCCAGGGGCTGAGCAATGTGACCAGCGCAACGCAGGTGTAGTAACTCATCAGCGCCAGCGTGATGCCGATCAGGTGGCCTATGACGGCGGTGACCATGGCGCTGTCCTGGTAGATCCGGAAGATTGAGTCACCGGTGCGGTGTTCGTTGTGATAGCTGAGCGAGAGTTGATGCCAGCGCTCGACCAGCGCCACGCGCAGGTCCTGATTGATGCGCTGCATGATCCAGATGTTGTAGTAGCTGCTGATGATCCCGAGCACGATCTGAATCCCGGCCACCGCCAGTGCGATGGTGGCATAGATCCATTTCAGCTCGTGTCGCTGTTCAGCGCTTAGCGTCGAAATCTTGTCCTGGGACCATTCTGGCAGGCCCAGAAGCTCTGCGAGCCCGGGCGCGAGCGGTGCGCCCTGCAGCAGGTTCTGGTACAAAAGGTCGGCCACAATGAGTGCCAGTGACAGCGCCAGAAAGCGCTGGAAGAAGTTGATCGCGTAAAAATAGACGAGGTGTGTGCCGCTGCGGACCCGAAACTCGACCCGGCCGTTCGTGGTTCGATACTGCAGCGCCCAGCCGGTGATACAGGCGATACTGACGGCCGCGGTATAGAGCCCGTCCGGATAACCGTCAATGACATAGGTCGCGGCAACGTTGGCGAGAATACCGGCGATGAGTACCACAACGGTGCCTGCTGTCTGCAGGTTGCCACGTGCGAATGCCATCACGAACATGCCCGCGACCATGACGGCAATGGGGGTGTAGAGCAGCCCGTAGGGCCAGAACGGCTGCAGTGGTATCACGTCCAGAAGTGGCCCGGCAATCGCGATGAGCGCAACCAGGAAGGGCGCATAGTTGAAACTGTAGTCGCCGCCCACCACGGTATCGGCGACGCGGTCCTCGACCCCCTTGCCCGGGACCCACCAGCGCCCGAGAAACTGGGGGCGGATATACGGCCAGGAACGCAGCAGCAGGGCGAGGACATTCATGAAACCGCTGTCGTCCTGTTCGACGGCGCGGTCTCTGTGCTTCGGGATATAGCCGTCCCCGAACATGGGCAGTGCACGTGAACGTTCGTAGTTCGTTGTCATGCTGTCGGTTTCCGTGGTTGGCAGCGAGTCGGAAGCGAAACGTCTGCCCGGTTCTTGTCCAAGTCTTTCTTGTCTACGTCTGTTGTTTTTGGCTCAGAGCGGCGCAACGGCACCCCACGGCCCGAACATACACGTATTGGAGTGCCTTTCAAACCGGAGGTTCTCGCCCCATGTCAGAGCCTTGTCAGGATTGGATTGAATATCCGTTTCGTCCTGCCTATAGTCAAAGCTCACACCACGTGGGTGTATGTCAATGAATGCAGCGGAATCGGTGGAAACCTTTGATCTCGATCTTGGCTGGCTGGATCAGATGGGCGAGTGGGGAACCAGGGCGGAGCCCGGTAAACAGGGACTGACGCTGGCAGACATCCAGCTTGGGTCCTACGGCGACGTACCGGCGCACAGTGACAATCTGACCGGTCGGCCGCGGGGTGCTGGCAAACGGGCAGACGGGTTTCGGGTCGGTGGCTATGAGGTCCGGGACAAACAGGACATCTGGCTCGACAACGCTGCCATGATCTATGAAGAGGCAGTGAACCGGCAATGGAGTTCAGCCACCGACGTGCCGTGGGAAACCATCAGGCCGCTTCCGGATGACGTGGAGCAGGCGCAGTGTGAACTCGCCACCCTGCTGACCGAGGTTGAATTCGTGGCGGGCGATGTGCCGGCCCGCTGGGTTGCAGCCACCACGCCGGATTATTTCGAACCCCGTATGACGCTGCTGGCGCAAATCATGGATGAGTCTCGCCATATGGACGTGTTCCGCAAGCGAGCACTGGCCAACGGTGGTGGCCTGTTGCAGCGCACCGGAGGCACCGCTGGTGTTGTCGGAAGTATCGATATGTCGCGGGATTTCACAGAGATGTCGTCGCGCCTGCACATCTCCGGCGAGGGCGCTGTGCTGTCGATCTTCCGCATGGGGGAACTGATGGCCTACAACGAGGCAGAGAAGATCGCCTATCGCCTGTGCGCCCAGGATGAGGCTCGTCATGTGGCGTTTGGTGTCATGCATCTGCGTTACATCGCCGACACGGCGCCAGAGCGCAAGGAAGAGATCCACTGCTACCTGGACGAGAGCGAACGGGCATTGCTGGCAGGTCAGCAGAATCCGGCAGCCCAGCAGACCCCGGTCAGTGAGGCACTTGCGATTCTGCTGGGTGGTGGCAAGGATCAGTTCGATGACGGCTATCGCAAGCTGCTCGCCATTCGTCGGCGGCAGGTCAAGGAGTATATGCAGCGGGTCAAATCTGCCGGATTCGGTGAACGTTTTGAAAACGGTCGCGCCAATCCGGAACTCAAGACCTACGCGCAGCTATGATCGAGCCTGACCAGGCGTCAATCCAACCCCGGGGGAAGCCATGAGCGAAACCAGGAAACGGCGGGGATTACAGCGCCGCATCGACAAGATCGACGCCGAGAACATCGACTATCCGACCCCGAGCCTCGCCTGGATGGGCCGCACCCACCAGTGGGGCACTCGGGTCAAGCCGGGCAACAAGGGTCTGACGCTATCAAGCCTGAACGTTGGCCACTATGGCGAAATTCCCGAATTCTGGGAAGACCAGACCCGGATGCCCCGGGGCTCTGTGGCCGGCCCGGGCGGTGTCCCGCCGATCGGTTACAGTGTACGCGCCAAGCATGAGCTATGGGCCGACTGTGCCGGTGATCTCTACGAGGAAGCCATCCAGCGACGCTGGGCCCCGACCACGGATGTCCCCTGGGCAACCATTGAACCGCTTCCCGAGGTGGTCGAGCGGGCCATGTGTCAGCTTTGTACTGAGCTCTGCCAGCACGCCAATGTCGAGATAGAAACCATTACTTCGTGGCAGCAGGAACTCTCCTACGGCTACCATGAGGTCAAGATGTTTCTGGCTACCGAGACCTTCGATGCGGCGCGCCATTTCGAGGTGTTTCGCAAGCGCGCCCTGTGCAATGGCGGTGGACTCGGCGTCGAGAGCCAGGGCAGAGTCAATCGCATGATTCTTGAGAACAGGGGCGGCTGGACAGAAGCCATGGCCGTTCTGCAACTGCTTCGAGGCACCCTGACCCACACGATTTACCGGCACGGCATGTCGTTTGCACATAATGATGCCGAGGCGATCATCTTTGGCAAGTGCCTGGAAGACAAGTCGCGCCATCTGGCCTATGGTCTGGATCACCTGAAGTATGCCATCAATCACCAGAGCGACCAGGCACTGATCCTGGAACAGGTGCTGGGTATCGGCGAGCGGCATCTGGTGCGGGAACTGCGGGATCCTCCGTTCAGGGAATCACTTGCCATCATCTTTGGTGGTGGTATTGAGGGCGCCCGGACCCATGGCATGGCCCGCTACCAGCATTTGATGGGCGACTTCGTGCGGCAGTATCTGGACTGGTCGGACTGGCTGGGGTTGCGTCGCCGGGAGTTTGTCGCTCCCGAGCTCAAGGCATTCCTGGAGAAATAGCCATGGCGGTGTTCCCATCGATCGAATGGTTTGACGAGGTCCGCGAGGTATTCAATACGCACCCGGAGTATCACGGTGCCGGTGGCGGAGCCTGCGAGACGACCTTTGGCGTGAGGGTCGGGCAGAGGATGTTTCGCCTCACCATGGAGGGCCTTGAATGTATCTCGGCGGACGAGATCGGTGAGCAACAGCATGAGACCCTGGATTTCTATCTGGACCTCGATCCCGATGAGTGGCAGGAAATGCTGGAGAACATTCGCGACCATGGTGGCGCAGACCTGGATCATTCGCTCAATACCCTGGACCTGGAACTCGATGAGGGGCTTGCCAGGTCCACCGGGGACCAATACCGGCAGGATCTTTTTTTCCGGTACAACCAGACGCTACAGCATTTTTTTGATGCCTCCGCGCGCATCAGGACAGAGTTCTGATCATGGCGAAGTCGATCACCTTAAAGACCCTGAAAGACGCTCGCAAGCGAACCAACGAAGACCCGCTGCTGCGCAAGCTTGGCAGTTGTGATGCGAGGTTCGGGATCAAGTCAGGACGGCAGTATTTTGCCATCTCTTTCTCGGGCTTTGAGTGCTCAGGCATTGATCAGATCGATGAGGATGGCCTGGCTGAGATGGACTTTTATGTGGACATGACGAAGTCAGACTGGAGCCGCTTTCTGGCAAGCCAGGAAACGGCGAGGCCGGAACAGTTGCACGCCCTTGACACATCGAACGGTGTGGTGAAGTCCCACAATGCGCGCAACCGGCTTCGCTTCAGCCAGTATCATCAGAGTTTTCAGCTCTTTTTCAGCCACACCGCAGCCTGAGATGCCACTGTACGAATATCGCTGCGACGAGTGCCAGGCGCTGACGACCTACCTCTGGCGCTCAGGCAGCAAGACTTCCGATGTAGTCTGCAAGGCGTGCGGCGCCGCCTCGCTCACCAAGATCATTTCACGCATATCGGTTCACAGAAACATGACCAGCAAGATGGCGAGCCTCGACCCGAAGTACGACGCGATGGTGGACCGGGCCGTCAAAAACACCCCCAACGCCGACCCCGACCGGCTCCTGTCCCGAATGAAACCGTTTGATGATCGGGGTCGGAGTAAAGTGCCGGAGTAAACCCACCTCCGTCAAGGTCCCAGGATTTACCCCGGCACTCTACTCCGACCCCATTAATCAGCACTGGCGTGGTACCAGATAGGCGATGAATAGGCGCGTTCCTGGGAGACCATGGGGATCTCGGCGGGGATGTCCGTCAAGCCAAAACGTTCGGCATCGTAGGCGGTCCACCTGGGCGTGGGTATCTCCAGGACGCGCACGTAGTAGAACGCCGCCTCTCCGGGATCGAAGTCCGGATCGCGCCACACGACCCGAAGTTCCGGCGCTCCGATCCCGTTGTGGTAGCTTGCTGTGCGCACGTCGACGCTTGAGCCCACCGGCTTTACGCGGCCGTCGCGGCCAATCTTTCGAGCATCCGACGCCACGGCGTTGTAGACGCGTTCGTGTAGCTCGCCATCGTCTGAGCGCCAGCCCTTGACGACCTGGATCCGATCCAGATTCGCCCCGTCCGGGTCCCTGACCGCCAGGATCAGGAAGGACGGTGCCATGCCCCCGGGGCCGGCAGTCAGATCGCCGCCCATAGGGACGCCGCGGAGATAGCCGAGTCTCGCCAGATCTGGCTCGTTGGCGTGCTCGTGCCGGAATTCCCAGCCGCCGAAGAAGCGTAAGGTGATGCGCGGACCCGTCGAGGCGTAGACTTCCCGGCGCTGCATTGCCTCGAAGATTTCCTCTCTGGTGTTCTCTCGAGCCCATACACCGGCGTAACCGGCTGGCGACATGTTCCAGAACTGCGTCGGCCAACCGGGACTGCGTTGATCCGTCATGCGGCCCGGCGTCGGGTAGTCTGATGAGTACTTGCCCCAGTAGTTGTCACTGTCTGCCGTGGACAGCGACGAGTGCGTGTCGGTGCTGCCGATCAGCCCCAGCCGATACGGATTGACACCCAGCGCCGCCTCCAGGGCGAGTCCGCGTTTGAGTGCCGAACGCGCATACTCTCCGGCCTTGCGCACCATCGGGTCACCATCCGGCAGACCGCGGCAGCAGGGGTGCTCGTCTGGTGAAAACTGCCGGCCGCCCCAACTGTGCCAGGTTTCGAAATCGGCAAACTCGTCATCCGGAGACAACAGCGGATGGGTCTCACTGTCTCCCTTGATCTGCGTGACCTCCATGATCGGCTCGAATCGGGCGCGCATCTCGGCCCACGCCGTCGTCAGATCTCCGCCGGCGGAATCCGTCAGCGCAAACATCTGACCGTTGCTGAGGTTGGGATTGTGTGGAATGGCCAGCACCTGACCGTCGGTGTCTGCCTCGTAGTCCGAGAGAAACTGCCAGAGGTCTTCCGGCCGGCCGCTGTCATCGGCGCCAAAGGGCACAATCTGCCCCGTGCGGCGCGCGGAGTCCTTGAATATCACGACGCGGTGCAGGTTACCGAACACGCGTGGAATCGTGCCGGGCGAACTGTACTCGTAGCCAGCGAAGGCGGTGAACCTGCCCGGGTCGTTGTAGGCATCGGCACGCGAGATGACGCGTTGCCAGACCGAGCGTTCGTAGTCGACGCCGAGATCTTTACCGCGAATGGGCATGCCCTGGCTGCGGTCCGTCTCGAACGCCCGGTAGCGTTCCAGCAGTGTCTGGCCGCCGGGCGCTGCCAGCAGCGCCTGGTGTCGTGTTTGCAGGTCGTACGCGATGCCGAGGTTTTCGGCATGATCTGCAATCACCAGGAAATCGAGCGGGCGCCGCAACCGAACGGGTTCGCCGTTCACGGCGGTGACTTCCTCGCCGCGAGCGAAGCGATAGGCGACGGACGGCGAAACAGTATTGCCGCCGTTCAGGTTGGCATCGCCCGTCGAGTAGCTGGTGTGTACGTGCGTGTCGCCCCAGTAGACGTTGCGTGGAAAGTCATCGTGGACGACGGGCGAGTAGGCTCCGTCTTCGGCGGTTACCGCCAATGGGAGGATGACGGCGCAAAGCAGCACCAGGTTTCTCATGGTCGGCTCCCGAATGGCTGACGCCAAGGATAGCCTGTGCTTGGCCTCGGGTAAATGGACCAAAATGGGTCGGAGTAAAGTGCCGGAGTAAACCCACCTCCGTCAAGGTCCCAGGATTACTCCGGTACTTTACTCCGGTACTTTACTCCGACCCCATTAATTCTTTTGGCGACCACATGGAAGCGATCCAGGATGTTGAGTGCGTTGGCGCAATGTGAGGCAATCACTTTCAGGTAAGCTGGCCACATATCCGAACAAACG